>NZ_JBEOYU010000007.1:0-195842 GCF_040297265.1 Streptomyces sp. NPDC001832 | reverse complement strand
GCCCACACCGACGCGGCCACCGGAAAGCCCTTCGTCGACATCGTGCAGGACCGGGCAGAACAGAAGGGAACAGGCCGCTGGACGGTGCAGATCGCCCCGGTACGTCGGCACGGTCGCCGTCACGTGGTCGCCCTCGATCAGCTGCAACTCGTCGAAGCGTTCGCACAGTTCACCGGCCTTCGCGTGCCGGAACCACACCTTGTCGCCGATCAGCAGATCGTCGGCCGGGGCACCGAGCAGCGGGGTCTGCACCTCGCCCGGCCCCTCCTGCGGGTCGTAGCGCAGTCCCTCCGGCAGATACGGGACGGGAAGCCGGTCCGCACCCGCGGGCCCGGACGCCGGATAGCCGCCACCGAGGACCGTCACCACACCCACACCCGGCCGGCGCACCACCGGCTGGGCGAACAGCGCAGCCGGACGCGCCGTGAACGACGTGTAGTTGTCGAACAGCCGCGGTACGTAGAGCCCCGACCCGGCCGCGATCTCGGTCACCGCGCGCTCCGCCGCCGTGTGCTGCACACTGCCGGTGCCGCCGCCGTTCACGAACTCCAGGTCCGGCGCCACCGCCCGTACCGCTCGCACGACCTCGGCCCGCCGGGCGGCCAGCTCCTTGCGGCCCGCGGCCTGTACCAGCCGGATCGCCCGGGAGCGCAGTGGCCGCCCCGCGATCGAATCCCCGACCCCGGCGATATGACCCTCGTACGCCATCAGACCAACCAGCCGGAAGCCGGGCCTGCGCGTCACCGAGCGTGCCAGTTCGGCCAGTTGGGCGGGGGAGCGCAGCGGTGAACGCAGGGCACCGATCCTGACGCGGCCGCCGAGCAGCTGCAGTGAGGTGTCCAGCTCCAGACAGACCCGGATCTCCTCGCGGCCACCGGCCCGTGCCGCGTCGATCAGCTCCAGCTGCGCGTGATCGTCCACCATCACCGTCACGGCGGCGGCCAGCTTCGGATCGGCGGCCAGCTCCGTGAAGGCGGCCCGGTCGGCCGACGGATAGGCCAGCAGTACGTCGTCGAAACCGGCCCGCGCCAGCCACAGAGACTCGGCCAGCGTGAACGACATGATCCCGGCGAACCCGGGCCGAGCGAGCACCCGTTCCAGCAGGGTCCGGCAGCGCACCGACTTGCTCGCCACCCGGATCGGCTTCCCCGCAGCCCGGCGGACAAGGTCGTCGGCATTGGCATCGAACGCATCCAGATCGACGATGGCGATCGGGGCGTCCAGATGGGCGGTGGCCCGGTTGTAACGGGTCCGGTCAGCGGCGCGGGCAGTCATGGCCGCAGCTTGCCAGACCGCCGTACCGCTGGGTAGGGGGATGATCTGCGCAGATCGTTCAGCGGCAGGTCGTCCCGCTCCCACCGGGGCCGTTCCACCCCGTAGAGTGACGGGCACGCGGCAACCAACGGGCCTGCCTGTGACGTCGATCCGCGCGCGGTACGGAACAGGACCAGGGGGGCGGATGAGTACCGAGGCGCAGCGCGCTCCTGTCCCGCCCCGCCCCACGTCCCCGCCACCCGCGCACCCCGTGCAGGCCCCTTCCGCGACCTCCGCGGGCGCACCCGCTGTGCCGCGCCCGAATACACCACGGCCCGCAGAGCCGACGCCGATGTCCGGCCCAGCGAAGCCGATGGGACCGGCCGCCCCGGTATCGATGCCCGCATTTCAGCGACAGGAGCCGGACCCGAATCCGAAGCCGGTCGCGACGCCTTGGCCGATGCCCGCGCCCGAGGTCCCGCCCGTGGAGACCACAACTCGGCTCAGGCCCGTGCCCCCGGCTCCCGCCCCCGCCGCGCCCGCGGCTGCCAACACCCCGCCTGCCACCGCCCCGCCCCGCCCCGAGCAGCCGCCCGCCGCGACCCGTCGGTGGCCCGTCGGCGCCGTGGACCTCACCCCACGCCCGGGGGCGAACCCACCATCCCCCGGGCCGGTGCACGTCCCGCGCCCGCACCCGTACCAGCAGCCGCACCCCTACCGCCATCCGCTCCCCGAGACACCCGTGGAGACCACCACCCGGCTGCGCCCCATCCGTACCCGTCACCCCATCAGGTCCGCGACCGCCGCGGTCTGTGTCGTGCTGGGGCTCGGACTGATCGGCGGCGCGGCCACCGGCGCCTGGCTCACCAGCGACTCCTCGGCCGACCCCGCCGCCCACAGCGTCTATACCGTGGGCCGCTCCGCCTGGCACAGCGTCCCCGTGGACACCCTCTTCCCACGCACGCTCAGCGGCGACGGAGCGGGACCCGGTGGCGCCGACCGGCTCTGGACCAGGGTCGCCGTCGCCCCGGACAGCGGCTGCAAGGCGGCCCTGGACCCGCTGCTGGCCAGGACACTCGGCCCGGTCGGCTGCGAGCGCATGCTCCGCGCCACCTACGCCGACGCCACCAGCAGCAGCGTCACCACGGTCGGGGTGATCTTCACCGAGGGCGACACCGAGGCCATGAGAGCGCTGAGTACCCGCTTCACCGACCAGCACCTCGACCGGCGCACCGACCTGATGCCCCCTACGTACCCCGTCAAGGGCACGGTCGCCGCCGGGTTCGGCGACCGGCAGCGCGCCAGCTGGACGGTCCACGTACTGACCGAGCTGCCCGCCGTCGTGTTCGCCGTTTCCGGGTTCGCCGACGGGCGTACGGTCACCGATCCGCAACCCGTCGACAAGGCGATGGCCGCGAACGCCACCACGGCCGCCGCCCAGGCCGGGCTCGGCCACGACGCCAAGGGAATCGCCGACCGGATCGAGCGCGGCCTGCGCCGGACCATCACCGACCTCACGGAGAAGCCGGAATGAGCCGCCGCACCCGCCGTGCCCTGGGTGCGGTCTGCGCTGCCACCGCGTTCGCGCTCCTGCCCGCGGCGCCGGCCAGCGCCGATGCCATCCGTGACCAGCAGTGGGGCCTTCAGGCGCTGCACACCGATCAGGCATGGCGGACCACCAAGGGCAAGGGGATCACCGTCGCCGTCGTCGACACCGGGGTCGACGGCAGCCTCCCCGACCTGGCGGGGCAGGTACTGCCCGGCAAGGACATGATCGGCTTCGGTGCCGGCCGCGGCGATCGGTCCTGGGCCCGGCACGGCACCGCGATGGCCGGGATCATCGCAGGTCACGGCCACGGTGCAGGAGGCGGCGACGGAGTGCTGGGCATCGCGCCCGAGGCGAAGATTCTCCCGGTCCGGGTGATTCTCGAAGCCTCCGACCCAGCCCGCGCCAAGGCCAGGGAGTCCCGCGGCACGGCTCTCGCCGACGGCATCCGCTGGGCCGCCGACCACGGAGCCGACGTCATCAACCTCTCGCTCGGCGACGACAGCGAGTCGGCGCACCCCGACTCGGGCGAGGACGCCGCCATCCAGTACGCGCTGAAGAAGGGGGCCGTCGTCGTCGCCTCGGCGGGCAACGGAGGCGAGAAGGGCGACCACATCTCGTACCCCGCCGCCTACCCCGGCGTGATCGCGGTCGCCGCCGTCGACCGGTACGGCACCCACGCCGCGTTCTCCACCAGCCGCTGGTACGCCACCGTCAGCGCCCCCGGAGTCGACATAGTCGTCGCCGCCCCCGACCGTCAGTACTACGTGGAGTGGGGCACCTCCGCCGCCTCCGCGTTCGTCTCGGGCGCGGTCGCGCTGGTCCGCGCCGCACATCCGGGGCTGACGCCCGCCCAGATCAAGCAACTGCTCATGGAAACGGCCCGCAGCGCCCCCGCGTCCGGCCGTGACGACGCCCGGGGGTACGGCGTCGTCGACCCCGCCGCGGCTATCAAGGCCGGAGCCACGCTCCGTCCCGCCGGCCTGCGTGCCGACTCCGCCGAGGCCGGCTACCGGAAGCGGTACTTCGGCCCCGGCCCCACCCCCGAGCACCATGGCAGCAGTCCCGCAGGCTGGCTCGCCCCCGCCGCGGGCGGCCTCGGAGCGGTCCTGCTGGCAGTGGCCGTGGTGCTGTGGCGCGGCAGGGGCAACAGGCCGGCCGCCGTAAGGCGCTGAACACCGCCCGAGTACTGCTTCACCCGGACCCGGCCGCATCCGCCCCACCGCTCATCGGCGTCACGGATGCGGACGGGTGCGGAGCCGTGGAATCCGTTCCGGGACGTGCCCCCGGACACCACAGCACCCGAGAACCGGCTGGGGCCGACCTGTTGCCAGGGCAGGAAACCCCAGGCACTACGCTCGCCCTGTGGCGCTGAAGAATATTCCGGACCCCGGTTACTCCGACGACGACGGCACAGCCGACCCTGCCCTGAGCGCGGCACTCGCCGGCTGGGCCGAGGACCGCAAGTCCATCGGCCCGGTACTCGAAGCTCTCAAGGGCGCCCGGCTCCTGGTCCCTGTCGTCGCCGTGCTCGGGGAAGTGGCGGAGGACGATGAGACGAGCCGCGAAGCGTCCGGCAACGGTGGTGGTGGGAGACGGGGGGAAGGGCTGCGTCGCGAGAAGACCAGCGACATGGCTGTCCCCACCCTTCAGGCGGGGGACCGTCGCGCCCTGCCCGCCTTCACCTCGACCGCCTCGCTGGCCCGCTGGGATCCGCAGGCCCGCCCCGTCGCCGTACCCCTGCACCAGGCACTGCAGGCCGCCGCGCACGAGAAGGCGGACACCGTCGTCCTCGATCTCGCCGGCCCGGTCGCATTCGAGCTGACCGGCTCCGCACTGCTCGCCCTTGCCGAGGGCCGCACCAGCGCCGATCCGCTGGACGACCCCGCGGTCATCTCGGCGGTACGGGACGCCGTCGCCGCCGAACCCGCGGTGCTCCGCGCCCACCTCGGTCCCGGCCGGGCCGACGGCACCCTGGCCCTCGTCCTCGCACCTGGTGCGAACCCCGCCGACGTGGCCCGCCGGGTTGCGGAAGTGCTGGCGGCCGACCACGTCCTGCGCGCCCGACTGGTGCGTGGCCTGGACCTGGCGCTGCTCCCCGCCGATGCGACCACGCCAGGTGAGCCCCTGTTCACGCGCTGACCACCCGACCCTTCCCCCACCCCCACGCCGGCTGCCATGCGAACCCGGCGGTGGCGCTGGGCACGCTGCCGTCGGCCGGACCGACGTCCGGGCCTCGTGCGCCAGCCGGCTCACCCGGCCCGGGGACAGGCAGGGAGGGCCGGCTGGCGGTGTGAGAAGTCGTGAGGTCGTATGGGGGAAGGCGGGCGGGTCTCAGTCTCAGCCGAAGACGGGGCCCGTGTACTTCTCGCCGGGGCCCTGGCCGGGCTCGTCCGGTACAAGCGACGCCTCGCGGAACGCCAGCTGCAGGGACTTCAGGCCGTCACGCAGCGGAGCCGCGTGGAAGGAGCTGATTTCGGTGGTACTGGCGTCCAGCAGGCCGGCCAGCGCCTGCACCAGCTTGCGGGCCTCGTCGAGGTCTTTGTGCTGGTCGCCGTCCTCGGTCAGCCCGAGCTTCACGGCGGCGGCGCTCATCAGATTGACCGCGACCGTCACGATCACCTCGACCGCGGGCACCTCCGCGATGTCGCGGGCCATGTCGTCGAAGCCGGGGGAATCGGTGGTGGGGGTCGCGTCACTCATGCGCCATACGATAGGCCCACTCCGGTACCGCCCTGTCTGCGGGAGCGATGGGCGACAGCTGGTTAGCGCACGCCCCGGGGAGCTGCTAGCCTTGTCTAACGACCGGCTGGGCAGCTATGTGCCCGGCCCACAAGTGGAGGCTCCGATCTCCCACCTGGCTGTCCTTTCGGACAGCGGGTCACCGGTCAGGTGGCGCCCATCGTTCCGTACGGACGATGGAGCCGCCGATGCGCCCCGCGGTTGGCCGCGGCGGTGTTCCGGTTGTTCCAGGAGCCCCGCCTGTGTCCCGTCCGGGGCATTTTTCTTGGCCCTCGTGCGGTTGGTCTCACGAAACAGACGTTACGTGGCTGTCCGCCAGGCGGCCGCGTGGTGCTACCGAGGAGGATCCATCAGCGCCGAGCCCCGCATCAACGACCGGATTCGCGTTCCCGAGGTGCGACTTGTCGGTCCCAGCGGCGAGCAGGTCGGGATTGTTCCGCTTGCCAAGGCCCTGGAACTCGCACAGGAGTACGACCTCGACCTGGTCGAGGTGGCGGCGACCGCCCGTCCGCCCGTGTGCAAGCTCATGGACTACGGGAAGTTCAAGTACGAGTCGGCCATGAAGGCCCGTGAGGCGCGCAAGAACCAGGCGCACACGGTCATCAAGGAGATGAAGCTCCGGCCGAAGATCGACCCGCACGACTATGACACCAAGAAGGGTCACGTCGTCCGGTTCCTCAAGCAGGGCGACAAGGTCAAGATCACGATCATGTTCCGTGGTCGTGAGCAGTCCCGCCCCGAGCTGGGCTTCCGACTGCTCCAGCGTCTCGCTTCGGACGTGGAGGAACTCGGCTTCATCGAGTCCAACCCGAAGCAGGACGGCCGGAACATGATCATGGTTCTGGGCCCGCACAAGAAGAAGACCGAAGCCATGGCCGAGGCCCGCGAGGCCCAGGCCGCCCGCAAGGCGGGGCGTCAGGGTTCCACTCCCGATGCCGAAGCTGCGGGCACGGCTGCCGAAGCGCAGCCCGAGACACCTTCCGAGGCGTGACCCCAAGGGCTGCCATCCAGGCGGCCCCGGGTCTCCCCGGAATCCCCACCAAGATCTGACGCCCCTGCTGTCCGGTGCCCGCACCGAGAGGGGCGCCACTGACGAGGAGAGAACGGCGCGATGCCGAAGAACAAGACGCACAGCGGTGCCAGCAAGCGCTTCAAGATCACCGGCTCCGGCAAGGTGATCCGTGAGCGCGCCGGCAAGCGCCACCTTCTGGAGCACAAGTCGTCCAAGAAGACCCGCTCGCTGACCGGCACGGTCGAGCTGGCCCCGGCTGACGCCAAGAAGGTCAAGAAGCTTCTCGGCAAGTGAGTCCGCAGCCTTCGGTGAATCCGTGGGCGGCGACCTCGACTCAGACCGGGACCAATTCGTTTCCGGGCCGTGTGAGTCCAACCACGGCCCCGCTACAAGGAGTTAAAAAGTGGCACGCGTCAAGCGGGCAGTAAACGCCCACAAGAAGCGCCGGGCAATCCTCGAGCAGGCCAGCGGTTACCGGGGCCAGCGCTCCCGCCTGTACCGCAAGGCGAAGGAGCAGGTCACCCACTCCCTCGTCTACAACTACAACGACCGCAAGAAGCGCAAGGGCGACTTCCGTCAGCTGTGGATCCAGCGCATCAACGCCGCTGCCCGCCAGAACGGCATGACGTACAACCGCCTCATCCAGGGTCTGAAGGCCGCCAACATCGAGGTGGACCGCAAGATCCTGGCCGAGCTCGCGGTCAACGACCCCAACGCGTTCGCCGCCCTCGTCGAGGTTGCCCAGAAGGCCCTTCCGAGCGACGTCAACGCCCCGAAGGCCGCCTGATCCAGGTCGCACTTCTTGGCTTCTGAGCCGGACCCGCAGGCGCTCGTCGTCTGCGGGTCCGGTGCGTTGCACGACATGTTCCGTACGTCCGTCACCTCCGTATGCAGAGAGGCTCGCCGCCGACCATGGGCACCCCCGAACTGATCTCCCCGCGATCGCCGCGCGTCACCGCCGCCCGGCGGCTGGCCAAGCGCAACTTCCGCGGCAAGGAGCGCAGGTTCATCGCCGAGGGGCCGCAGGCCGTGCGCGAGGCCGCCGAGCACCGCGGCAGCGACGGCGAGGCGACGCTGATCGAGCTGTTCGCCACCGTCGAGGCGGCGGAGCGGTACGCCGACATCGTCGCCGCAGCCCGCGCGGCCGGCGCCCGGGTGCACCTCGCGGACAGCGATGTGCTCGCCGATGTGTCGCAGACCGTCACCCCCCAGGGCCTGATCGGCGTCTGCCGCTTCCTCGACTCTCCGTTCGACGCCATCCTCGCCGCGAAGCCGAAGCTGGTCGCCGTCCTCGCCCACGTACGCGACCCGGGGAACGCCGGTACTGTGCTGCGCTGCGCCGACGCCGCGGGCGCCGACGCCGTCGTGCTCACCGACGCCTCGGTCGATCTCTACAACCCCAAGTCCGTCCGGGCCTCGGTCGGCTCGCTCTTCCATCTGCCGGTCGCCGTCGGTGTTCCGGTGGAGCAGGCCGTGCGGGGGCTGAGGGACGCGGGCGTACGGATTCTCGCGGCCGACGGAGCGGGCGACGACGACCTCGACGACGAGCTCGACGCGGGGACCATGGGCGGGCCGACCGCCTGGGTCTTCGGCAACGAGGCCTGGGGCCTGCCGGAGGAGACCCGGGCGCTGGCCGACGCCGTTGTGAGGGTGCCGATCCACGGCAAGGCGGAGAGCCTCAACCTGGCGACGGCGGCGGCCGTCTGCCTGTACGCCTCCGCGCGGGCTCAGCGCCCCCGCCACTGAGTCTTTCCTCCCGGACCGGACCGGTCCTTCAGGGTCGTCGTCCGACCGAGGCCATGTCCCGAACCTCGCGAACGCCGGACCGCAGCAGAGCGCCCCCGCGGGGTGTCGCTCCGTCACCGACCACTAGTAGGGTGACGGACTCGGGGGCCCACTGCACCGGTTCGAGAGGTGGGGTACGGGATATGGCTGGCGGCATGAGCAGGCCGCGCGGGACACACGCGGCCGTCGTGCGCGCCTGCGAGGACCCCGGCACGGCGGGCGACCCGGTCGAAGGACCGGACCTCGGACCCGCTGATGCGACCGTCGATCCCGAGGACCTCCCCGACGGCCTGGTCATCGCCGACGAGGCCGGCCGGGTCATCTGCTTCAATTCCGCGGCCGCCCGGATCACCGCTGTGCCCAGGGCCGCCGCTCTCGGTCACCCCCTGGAGCACGCGCTGCCGCTGGAGGACCTGAAGGGCCGCCGCTGGTGGGCCCTGACCGATCCGTACGGCGGCCTCGCCACCCGGGTCGGCCAGCCCGAGCGCAATCTGCTGCTGCCCGGCGGTCGCGAGGTCCTGGTCTCCGCACGGTACGTACGAGAGCACCCGACCGGTCCCGTTCGCCGTGTGGTGATCTCGCTGCGTGGCACCGAGGCCCGCCGCCGCACCGAACGCAGCCACGCCGAGCTGATCGCGACCGTCGCCCACGAGCTGCGCTCACCGCTGACCTCCGTCAAGGGTTTCACCGCGACGCTCCTCGCCAAGTGGGAACGGTTCACCGACGACCAGAAGCGCCTGATGCTCGAGACCGTGGACGCCGATGCGGGCCGCGTCACCCGGCTCATCGCCGAACTGCTCGACATCTCCCGGATCGACTCGGGCCGGCTGGAGCTGCGACGGCAGCCCGTGGACCTCTCTGCCGCCGTCGAACGTCACATCCAGGCACTCACCGCGAACGGCCAGACCCCCGACCGCTTCCTCGTCCGCACCTGCCAGCCGCTGCCCGCGGTCTGGGCCGACCCGGACAAGGTCGACCAGGTGCTCGGCAACCTGCTGGAAAACGCGGTGCGACACGGCGAGGGAACCGTCACCATTGAAGTGGCACCCGCACCCGCGAAGAGCGACGAGAAGGGAACGGCCGTCACCGTGAGCGACGAAGGCCCCGGCATCCCCGAGGAGTCGATGGGCCGTGTCTTCACCCGCTTCTGGCGGGGAAGCAAGCGCGGCGGTACGGGCTTGGGCCTCTACATCGTCAAGGGCATCGTCGAGGCGCATGGCGGCACGATCACGGTCGGCCGTGGCCCCGGCGGCGGTGCGGAATTCCGATTTATTCTGCCCGTGAGCACGCCGGCCTATTTGGTCTGAGCAGCCCACGGGCCTCCTACACATCCTGTGACCCTTAGACTCGACCTTTGGCACCTTTGCGTCCTCCAGTCGTCGAGCGGGGCCATGGGGGTCCGGGGTATCCCCGGCAAGCGCAGTACCAGCCAATCGGAAGCACGGGAAGAGATGTCGGCACCGAACAAGTCGTACGACCCAGTCGAGGTCGAGGCACTGAAACCGGAAGAGATCGAGCGCATGCGGGACGAGGCGTTCGCCGCCTTCGCCGCCGCCGGTGACCTCGACGCGCTCGCCCAGGCGAAGACCGCGCACACCGGTGGTACCTCGCCCCTGTCGCTCGCCAACCGGGAGATCGGCGCCCTGCCGCCGCAGGCCAAGGCCGAGGCGGGTAAGCGCGTGGGCCAGGCCCGCGGCGCCGTGAGCAAGGCCCTCGCCGCCCGCCAGACGGAGCTGGAGGCCGAGCGGGACGCCCGCGTACTGGTCGAGGAGGCGGTCGATGTCACGCTGCCCTACGACCGCACCGCGGCCGGCGCCCGCCACCCGCTGACGACCTTCATGGAGCGCGTCGCGGACGTCTTCGTGGCCATGGGCTACGAGGTCGCGGAGGGCCCTGAGGCCGAGGCGGAGTGGTTCAACTTCGACGCCCTGAACTTCGTGCCCGACCACCCGGCCCGGCAGATGCAGGACACCTTCTTCGTCCAGGGCGCAGACGGCGCCAAGAACGACGAGTCCGGTGTCGTGCTGCGTACGCACACCTCGCCGGTCCAGGCCCGCACCCTGCTCGACCGCGAGCCCCCCGTCTACGTCGTCTGCCCCGGCCGCGTCTACCGCACCGACGAGCTCGACGCGACGCACACCCCGGTCTTCCACCAGATCGAGCTGCTCGCCGTCGACGAGGGCCTCACCATGGCCGACCTCAAGGGCACCCTCGACCACATGGTCCAGGCGCTCTTCGGCCCGGACATGAAGACCCGGCTCCGGCCGAACTTCTTCCCGTTCACCGAGCCGTCCGCCGAGATGGACATGGTCTGCTACGTCTGCCGCGGCGCCTCCGTCGGCAACCCGGACCGCCCCTGCCGTACCTGCGGCAGCGAGGGCTGGATCGAGCTCGGCGGCTGCGGCATGGTCAACCCCAGGGTGCTCATCGCCTGCGGTGTCGACCCCGAGAAGTACAGCGGATTCGCCTTCGGGTTCGGCATCGAACGGATGCTGATGTTCCGCCACAACGTCGAAGACATGCGAGACATGGTCGAGGGTGACGTCCGGTTCACCCGGCCGTTCGGGATGGAGATCTGATGCGTGTCCCGCTTTCCTGGCTGCGGGAGTACGTCGACCTGCCGGCGACGGAGACCGGCCGTGACGTACAGGCCAAGCTTGTCGCCGTGGGTCTGGAGGTCGAGACCGTCGAGCAGATCGGCGCCGGCCTCAAGGGCCCGCTGGTCGTCGGACAGGTACTGACCATCGAGGAGCTGGAGGGCTTCAAGAAGCCCATCCGCTTCTGCACGGTCGACGTCGGCGACGCCAACGGCACCGGCGAGCCGCAGGAGATCGTCTGCGGAGCCCGTAACTTCTCCGTCGGCGACAAGGTCGTCGTGGTCCTCCCCGGCGCCGTCCTGCCCGGCGACTTCGCGATCGCCGCACGCAAGACGTACGGCAAGACCTCCCACGGCATGATCTGCTCCACCGACGAGCTCGGTATGGGCGACGACGGCACGCACGGCATCATCGTGCTGCCGCCGGAGCACGAGGCCGGCACCGACGCGATCGAGCTGCTCCAGCTCGTCGACGAGGTCCTCGACATCGCCGTCACGCCGGACCGCGGCTACTGCCTGTCCATGCGCGGCGTCGCCCGCGAGACCGCCATCGCGTACGGGCTGCCGCTGCGCGACCCCGCCCTCCTGGACGTGCCCGCGCCGAACGCGTTCGGCTACCCGGTCAAGGTCGCCGACCCGATCGGCTGCGACAGGTTCACCGCGCGCACCGTCGTCGGCCTGCGGCCCGAGGCACGCTCCCCGATCTGGCTGCAGCGCAGGCTGCAGAAGGCCGGGATGCGCCCGATCTCGCTCGCCGTCGACATCACCAACTACGTGATGCTGGAGCTCGGCCAGCCGCTGCACGCCTACGACAGCACCCGCATCGACGGGCCGATCGGGGTGCGCCGCGCCCAGCAGGGCGAGAAGCTCACCACCCTCGACGGCACGGTCCGCGTCCTGGACGCCGAGGACCTGGTCATCACCGACAACCGCGGGCCGATCGGCCTCGCGGGCGTCATGGGCGGAGCCAACACCGAGATCGCTGACGTCCAGGAAGGTGCACACAGCACCACCGAGGTCGTCATCGAGGCCGCGCACTTCGACGCGATCTCGATCGCCCGGACCGCGCGCCGCCACAAGCTGTCCTCCGAGGCGTCCAAGCGCTTCGAGCGCGGCGCCGACCCGCAGACCGCGGCCGCCGCCGCACAGCGCACCGTCGACCTGCTGGTGCTGCTCGCCGGCGGCACCGCCGAGGCCGGGGTCACCGAGGTCAGTGCCCCGTTCGCCCCCCGCACCATCGCGATGCCCGCGGGCCACCCCGACCGGGTGGCCGGTGTCACCTACGGCCGCGAGACCGTCGTACGCCGCCTCCAGCAGGTCGGCTGCGACGTCTACGGGCAGGACGAGCTCCTGGTCACCGTGCCGTCCTGGCGGCCCGACCTGAGCGAGCCGAACGACCTCGCCGAAGAGGTCATCCGGCTGGAGGGCTACGAGAACCTCCCGTCCACCCTCCCGACGCCGCCGTCCGGCCGCGGGCTCACCGACCGTCAGCGGCTGCACCGCAGGGTCGGCAGGGCGCTCGCCGGAGCCGGCTATGTCGAGGCGCTGAACTACCCGTTCACCGGCGTCGCCGTGCTCGACCAGCTCGGGCTCGATGCCGACGACGCCCGCCGCCATACGGTCGAGCTCGTCAACCCGCTCTCCGACGAGGAGCCGGCGCTGCGTACCACGCTGCTGCCGGGCCTGCTCGGCGCGCTGCGGCGCAACGACGGCCGCGGCAGCCACGACCTCGCGCTCTTCGAGACCGGCCTGGTCTTCATTCCCCAAGCTCCCAGCTCCGTTCGAGCAGGGGAGACCCCATTGGCCGACGGCGGGACGAAGGCCGTACGGCTGCCCGTCGACCGCCGTCCCACCGACGAGGAGATCGCGGCGCTCAATGCCACGTTGCCGCGTCAGCCGCGCCGCGCCGCCGTCGTCCTCGCGGGCGCCCGCGAGCAGGCCGGCTGGTGGGGCAAGGGCCGCCCGGCCGACTGGGCGGACTCCATCGAGGCCGCTCGTACGATCGCCCGTGAGGCGGGTGTCGAGGTGACTGTCCGGAGCGACCAGCACGCGCCGTGGCACCCCGGCCGCTGCGCCGCGCTGTACGTCACGGTGAACGGCGAGGAAACCCTCTTCGGGCACGCCGGTGAGCTGCATCCGCGCGTCATCAAGGAGCTCCACCTGCCGGACCGCACCTGCGCGATGGAGGTCGAGCTCGACGTCCTGGAGCAGGCTGTCGACGGCCCGCTCCAGGCGCCTCGGATCTCCGCCTTCCCGGTGGCGACCCAGGACGTTGCGCTGATCGTCGCCGAGAGCGTCCCCGCCGCCGAGGTGGAGCAGGCGCTTCGTACGGGCGCGGGTGAACTCCTCGAATCGCTGCGGCTGTTCGACGTCTTCACCGGCGACCAGATCGGCGCGGGCCGCAAGTCGCTGGCCTACGCGCTGCGCTTCCGCGCGGCGGATCGCACGCTGACCGTCGACGAGGCCACGGCCGCCCGCGACGCGGCGGTGGCGCTGGCCGCCGAGCGGACGGGCGCGGTGCTGCGGGGCGCGTGATGCCTCGCGCACCACAAGCATGATGAAGGGGCGTATCCGGTGACCGGATACGCCCCTTCCGTACTCGCCGAGCGGACCGAACCGCTCGTGGGCGTTCCCTGCGCCGTCCACGCCGCCACGGAGGGTCGGGCAGGCCGGCGGAGACGGACGGGCGCGGGTGCGGGTCGTCGACTGTACGAGGGGGAGCCGACGACCCGGCCGCCTCTTGCGAGGCGACTCATTCAACCGATCCGCACTCCGGCGCAACAGAGCGCGCAGCGGGACGGTTCGGGCACTCCGTTCACACCCCGTGTGAATCGTGCTCAACTGGTTCGGCACGCCTCGGCGTGCCGAACCACCGGAGGGGCGCATGGGGGCAACGGAGCCCAACATTCTGCTGGAGGCCCTGATCGAGGAGGCGGGCGTCTCCCGGGCGGGCCTCGCGGTGCACATCAACCGGGCCGGCAGCTCCCGCGGACTGTGCCTGCGGTATGAACACACCGCGGTGGCCCGCTGGTTGAAGGGGCAGCGCCCGCGCGGCCAGGTGCCGGACCTGATCTGTGAAGTGCTCGGGAAGCGGCTGAACAGGCCTCTTTCGCTGGACGACATCGGCATGGCGACCCCGGGCGCCGGCGCGGCCGGGCCCGGATCCACACTCAGCGGGTTCGTGGAGCGGGCCACCGCACTGTGGCGCTCCGACGAACAGCAGCGCCCGCACATACTCGCCTCGGCCGCCGTCACGGGCACCACTGCGGTGATGCCTGTCTGGGAGTGGGAGAACCCGCCGGAGGACGTCGATGTCTCCCGTAGCGGCACGACCCGGGTCAGCATGGCGGACATAGTGACCCTGCGCGCGGCCCGTGCACACTACGAACTGATGTACCGCAGGGCAGGCGGAATCGCGACCCGGTCCCGCATCGTCGGCTTCCTCAACGCCGAGACCGCCCCGCTGCTGCGCGGCGGCTACAGCGACGCGATGGGGCGCCAACTGCACCGGGCGACGGGCGGGCTGGTGGCGATTGCGGGCATCTGCGCATACGACTCCGACGCGCACGGGCTCGCCCAGCGCTACTTCCACCAGGCGCTGAGGCTGGCCAAGGCGAGCGGGGACCGGGGGCTCGGCGGCTATGTGATCGCCCTGCTGGTCAACCAGTCGCTGTTCCTCGCCGACTACCGGCAGTCGGTGGCCTTCGCGCAGGCGGCGCTACGGGCCGCCGGTCGGCACATCACTCCCGCGCTGGCCGCCGATCTGTACGCGATGCAGGCCAAGGCGTACGCCCACATCGGCGACGCCGCAAGTGCCCGGGAGTGTATCCGGCGCGCCGAGTCGGAGGCAGAACGCATCCGGCCGGGCCATGAACCGGACGAGACGGGGTACGTCCAGCCGGGCCTGGTCGATGTGCAGGTGGCCGAGGCCCTGCTCAGCCTCGGCGATCTGCCGGGGGCCAGGGAACACGCGGCGACGGCTGTACGGACTCCGGCGCACGACCGGGGCCGGGTGCACCGTCTGGCCATGCTGACCCATATCGAGCTGCGTCAGGGCGAGGCGGACCGGGCGGCGGCCACGGCCGTGGAGATGGCGGAGCGGGCCAGGGGCATGGAGTCGCAGCGGCTGCGTGACCGGCTGCGCGCGGTGCGCGAGGATCTGGTCGCGAGCGGCTGCGCCGACGCGGGCAGCGCCGCCGAACTGATCGACGGGGCATTGCGCGCACCGCCGCGAACGGGGCCGACCGGGGGTTTCCCGGCCGGCCCCGCAGGGCCATGAGTGACGGATCAGGAGTACGGGTAGAAGCCCGAGCCCGTCTTGCGGCCGAGGCGGCCCGCGTCCACCATCCGCTGGAGCAGCGGGGGAGCGGCGTACAGCGGCTCCTTGAACTCCGCGTACATCGAGTCGGCGACCGAGGCCACAGTGTCGAGACCGATCAGGTCGGAGAGCTTGAGCGGGCCCATCGGGTGGGCGCAGCCGAGCTCCATGCCGTTGTCGATGTCCTCGCGGCTGGCGATTCCCGACTCGAACATCCGGATCGCGGAGAGCAGATACGGAATGAGCAGCGCGTTGACGACGAAGCCGGAGCGGTCCTGGGCACGGATCGGGTGCTTGCCGAGGACGTCCTGCACCAGGGCCTCGGAGCGATTCACCGTCTCGTCGGACGTCGTCAGCGCGGGGATCAGCTCGACGAGCTTCTGCACCGGGGCCGGGTTGAAGAAGTGGATGCCGATGACCTGGTCCGGGCGCGAGGTCGCCACGGCCAGCTTCACCAGCGGGATGGAAGAGGTGTTCGAGGCAAGGATCGCGTCCTGCCGGGTCACCACCTGGTCGAGTACCTGGAAGATCTCGGTCTTGACCTGCTCGTTCTCCACGACGGCCTCGATGACGAGATCGCGGTCGGCGAACTCTCCGAGGTCGGTGGTGAAGCTCAGACGAGCCAGTGTCTCGTCGCGCTCCTCCGGAGTGATCTTGCCGCGTTCGGCGGCTTTCGAGAGGGAGTTGTGCAGCCGGGTGCGGCCGATCTCCAGCGCCTCGCCGGTGGTCTCGGCCACCTTGACCTCAAGACCGCTGCGGGCGCACACTTCCGCGATACCCGCGCCCATCTGGCCACAGCCCACCACTCCGACGCGTGCAATGTCGGCCATAGAGTCCGTCACCTCGTGCCTTTCGCTGTTCTCCGTGTCGCAGGATCCCGTCTGATTCCGGTGCCCGCCCCGACCCCCCGACGTTACTCCGCGACCCAGGGGTCATCGCGGGCCGGGGCGGGCATGCTCTGCGTCACGCCCGGATACCGGGGCGACGGACGAGCACGGAGAGACGGCAGGTGCAACGAAATGCGGCAAATGGCCAGAAGAGGCTTTGTGGCGGGTGCGGCCGGAGTGGTCGCAGGAGTGGTGAGCACGATCACCACGGCCGGTGATGCCGTCGCGGTGCCGTCCCAGCAGGCCGGCCCCGAGCGGACGGGCGCAGCGCCGGGCAAGGGCGGTCAGCATGTGGGGCGGCGCGAACTGCGCGGCATGTGGGTCGCCACCGTCGCCAACGTCGACTGGCCCTCGGCGCCCGGACTGAGCGCGGCCGCGCAGGAGGCCGAGCTGATCGCGTACCTCGACGAGGCCGTCGCCCGGCGGCTGAACGCAGTGATCCTCCAGGTCCGGCCGACGGCCGACGCGCTGTGGCCCTCGCCCTACGAACCGTGGAGCCAGTACCTCACCGGGGTCCAGGGCAAGGACCCCGGCTGGGATCCGCTGGGCACCGCCGTCCGGGAGGCGCACCGCCGCGGTCTGGAACTCCACGCCTGGTTCAACCCGTACCGGGTCGCCAACCACACCGATCCGTCCCGGCTGATCGCCACCCACCCCGCCAGGCTGCACCCCGACTGGGTCCTGCCGTACGGCGGGAAGCTCTACTACAACCCCGGAATCCCCGAAGTCCGCCGCTTCGTCCAGGACGCGATGCTGGACGCGGTCCGCCGCTACGACATCGACGCCGTGCACTGGGACGACTACTTCTACCCGTACCCGGTGGCCGGGCAGGTCTTCGACGACGACGCCACGTACGCGAAGTACGGCGCGGGCTTCCCGGACAAGGCCGCCTGGCGGCGCGACAACACCGACAAGCTGGTGCGCGAGACGGCCGAGCAGATCAAGAAGATCAAGAAGAACGTCCAGTTCGGGATCAGCCCGTTCGGTGTGTGGCGCAACGCCGCGACCGATCCGCTCGGCTCGGACACGAAGGCGGGTGTGCAGACCTACGACGATCTGTATGCCGACACCCGCGGCTGGGTCCGGAAGGGCTGGATCGACTACGTCTGCCCGCAACTGTATTTCAAGGCACAACGCTCTGACCAGGCAGTTTCATACAGTGCCCTGGCGCCCTGGTGGGCCGAGACCGTACGAGGCACCGGGGTACAGCTCTGGATTGGTGAAGCCCTCTACAAGATCAACAACGAGGGCTGGTCTGCCGGTGAGCTAACCGAACATCTAGACATCGCCGCAAAGTACCCCGAGATCACTGGGCACGTGTTCTTCTCTGCCAAGGATGTCCAGGAAGATCCCAAGGGAGCAATGACTGCTGTCTCAGAGCGGTGGTCCCAGTGAATCCACATGAGCTGATTACAGGTCTAGTCGATCAGCTCGGAGAAGAGGAAGCTCTCAGGGCGCTGTCCGCTCTCGGGCAGAGGGCTGAGGAACCGGCAGAGACACGGCAAGCCTCTCAGGCCGTGACACCCCTGCCCTCACCCAGGGAGGGAGGCCGGCGCATCAAGGTGGTGGTCCGCCGAGTCTGACTTCCCGGCCAGCGTGAAGCGCCGCGACAGCTTGGTGTCGTCCCCGGCTCCGGGGTCTCCGTGTATGAGGGCTTGACCTAGCTCCGAGCGACCATGGTACGGTCTCCCCCAGATTCAAGCTCCACTCACAAAGCGACCCCCTTGAGGCGGCAACCTCGCAGGGGTCAGCGCAAACGAAGAGGTCAGATCTTCGATGCAGGTCCAGCGTACCCGGCACGAACGTGCCTTCGTCCAGATCCCTAACCAGATCGCCCGTCACAGCTCCCTCAGCCTTGAGGCCCGTGGGCTGCTGACATACCTGCTCTCCCTGCCCTCCGACAACGGAGCCACGGTTGAGGGCATCACCAGCCGCGTACCCAACGGACGCCGCTCTGTCTCCAACGCCATGAACGAGCTGATCGCGGCCGGATACGTCCGCCGGTCCCGCATTCAGGACCCCGAGACTGGCCGTTGGGTGACGATCACGACTGTCTCTGACTCCCCGACTGACCACATGCCGACGGTCGGTGCCCCGACTGGTCAGGCTGTCGGCGGCTATCCCAAGGGAAAAGACCCTCAGGAAAAAACCTCCTCCCCTGAGCCTGCCCAGCAGCAGCAGCCGGAAGGCTGCGAGGCAGGCAGCAACGAGGAGGGGGAGGAGTCTCCCCAGGAGACCAACCCCCACGCCACAGCCGTATCCGCTCTCGGCCGTCTGGGCTCCGTAGAGCCCCGACTGAAGCTCTCCCTGTCCGAAGTCACCCGGCTTGCCCCTAAGGCCGCCCAGTGGCTCTCTGACGGCATCTCTGAGCCCCAGATGATCAAGGCTCTGTCCCGTGCTCTGCCGGTCAGCATCACTTCCGCGGCTGCCCTGGTGACGTACCGGCTGAAGAACAACCGGCCGGACGAAGAGATCGCGCCTGCACCCATGCCGGAGCCGGTCAACGCCTCTTGCTGCCAGCAGTGTGAGGCACCCTTCCCCGCGGGCGTCGAGATGGACCTTTGCCGGCGCTGTGAAGCCGAGATGAAGCGGGCCGTTGCCCGCCTGACTGGCGAGCCGGTCTCAGACCCTCACCAGGAAGCCCGGCAGGCCACTGCCGACAACGCGGCCTACGTCCGCAGCTTCCTCCGCAAGTAACCCACCACCACAGCACCTGAAAGGCACTCCCATGCCTAGCTCTGCCCTGCCCTGGTACCTCAAGGGGATCTTGTACGTGGCTCTCCCGGCTGCCTGCCTGGCAGCCCTGTACCTCTCCATTCCCGGAGAGGTGGCCTTGGCGAAGACTGCCGGTTGGTCCGAGCACTATGCGCCGGCCATGCCAGTCTGCCTCTCCGTCTACGCCCTCTCGGCTGGGGCGATTGCTACCTACCGCCGGAAGATGCGGCTGCCCGGCCAGATGACCGCACTCCTGGGCTCTCTCATGGCCCTGATACTGGCCATGTCGGCGCAGTCCATCTCTCACCTCATCGAGCAGAGCTACATGACCACTTCCGCGCTCCTGGTGGTAGCCGTCTCCTGCGTCCCGCCTCTCACCATCGCGCACCTGGTGCACATGGCAGAGACGCCCTCTCAGGTGAAGACGGCCGACGAGGAGAAGGCAGAGCTTCGGGGGATGATCGACTACCTGTCGGAGGAACTGACTACCTCCCTGGCCTCTCAGTCCCTCACCCTGGTCTCTCGGGCCTCCGCTGTCGTGAGGGAGCTGGAGAGCCTTACAAAGGTGACAGAGGAAGCCTCTGAGAAGGTTGAGAAGGAGTCTGAGAGCGTTGAGGACATACTCACTGGAGAGGAGAAGGCCCAGCATGACGAAGAGTCCAAGACTCGGAGGAAGCACCTTGCCTTGGCTCGCAGCATCCAGGAGACCAGGGAGAGCCTTGAGGCCCGAGGTACGACAGTGACCGTCGCTGACGTCTGCAAGGCCCTGGGAATATCTCAGGCCACCTACTACCGTTACAAGCCCTCTGAGAAGGTGACAGCCTCCACGCTGCCGCTGCCCGCCTAACCAGGCCGGAAACACAGAGAACCCCCCGCATTCGAGCTGCGGGGGGTTCTTGGTTCCCAGGCTACATGTCAGGGGCTGTCACCCATCTTGCCCTGACGACCTTCGGTGACCTCCGCCGGGTTCCCTGAGGTCTTGGAGTAGGCCGGGTTCCTCTGCAAGAAGATCAGCCAAGGCTAGAGAGATTGACATCCCTGTCTTTCTCTCCAGCCACCCGAATTGGCCGTTAGGGTTGCATTCGAGGAAGTACCAACGCCCCGGCTGTGAGACCGCGAAGTCAAACGCCGCGTAATACAGGTCGTACCTCTCCACGAAGGCATAGACCGACTTGACGATCTCCCGCGGGGCCGAAACAGGCTCGTACTTGGCGTCATCATCCCCACGCCAATCCAGGTGTGTGGAAGTGATTCGGCAGGGGAAGAGGCTTCCACCGACCACAGTAAGGCGGATGTCAGCTTTCTTCTGGATCTGCTGTTGGTGGATCATCCCGTTGCCCAGGGGGATGAAAACGTCTCCCTGGTGAAGGGGCTTACGGACGGAGTCGGGGTGGTTGAGCCCGAAAAGGCGGATCTCTTCCGGGTCATTGCTGATCAAGGTATCCGGCACAGCGAAGCCGCACTCTTGGGCCACTACCAACTGTGAAGGCTTATGGCGAGCCCTCTCGTTGGCGTCAGGGTGATTGACCCACACCAACTCAGGAAGGGCCCGGAGAAGACCAACCAGGGCCTTGCCCTGCTCAGAGTTCACCGGTCCCGGCCTACGCCAGTACACGCTACGGGGATTTACCGTAGTGCGGTAGGCGTCTTTGATGGTGACACTGCCAGGAGCCCCGCTGATGACTAAGTCATCATCAAGGGCTACCCGGTGAACCCTTCGGTTCTTTTTGGTGAGCTGATCTACCACCATGTCGGCCGTTACATCATCCTGGCTGGTGAGGATCAATACACTCATGCTAGGGAGCTACCTCTCTCACTAGTCGTCCGTCTGGGCGGGCCCGCCGCCACTTCTCTGCGTCAGCGTCGGACCGAGCATCGCATCCGTCTGGATGACAGGGGTCCCGTCCGGCAGCAAGTTGAGCTGCAAGGCGGGGCTGTATTCAAACTGGGGCTCCATCACCGAACACCTTCCTCTAAGAGGCCCCGAGGCGGTTGCCTCGGGGTCTTGCAGACCTCCCCCCGGCGGGGGACGGGGGTGACACCCCGCAGGGGGGAGGGGCTTGAGACCTCCCCTCTACCCAGGGGTTGGGGTTCCGGGGTAGAGGGAAGGGGCTTATGGGGCCAGGGCGTATCCCTGGCCTTGCAGGCAGTCAACTGGCGGGACGCAAGTCCCGCTGCTGGGCGTACTGGCTGACGACCACTCTCACGAACTCGCAGCATGGCTCGCAGGCGTAAACCGGGGCGGTCATGCCGTTCACCTCAACGGGGCCGATCCACAGGACCATTTGGTCAGGTTGACGGCAGAGCAGACAGAAGCCGCGGACTAGCGGCCGGCCTTTCATCAGTGAGGCTCGACGATCGCGTAGTCGCTGTGGGAGCGCCTGAAGCGACGGTGGCCAGTCTTCGACGCGTGCTTGGTCATCCACTCGTTCGCCTCCTCGTCGGTGCCCATCTCAGGGCACGACTCCCCACACTCCTCTTCATCGCCCGAGACGCAGACCGCCCGCCAGGTCAGTTCCCCTATCGGGTCGCGGGTGGTCACGAAGGTTACGAACCGCGAGATGCTGGTGACGCCATTCATCACGGGTGCTCGACACCGTTCTTCTCGGACCAGATCCAGAGCAGACGCCGGGTGAGAGAGGCCGCCTCCCTTGTCCACGCGTAGGCCCTGAAGGGAGGCGTGACGTCCGTGGGCTTCGAGCGGGTCTTCAGGAAGCCCTTGGCCTTGTGGATCTGCGCCAGGGCCACCATGTCACTGTCTGCGGCCAGCTCCTCGCCGACGAGCAGACTCAACGAGCCGTGAAGCACATCAACGAACCCCATGATCTCGTCACGCGTCGAGGTATTGAGCCGTAGGGCCAACGCCCTGTCCGTGATGGTCGAGATCAACTTCACGTCGATGGGTGAAGCGTCAACCTCCTCCCTCGTTGTCTCGTGCTCCTCAGCCACGCTTGCCACTGCGCTTCTCCCTTCGCTGCATGTGACTAACCAACTACGGAAGACCAAGATCAGTTAACACAGACGTTGCACAACGCCGTCTGACCAACGCGCATCTGACGGGACGTCGAGGTGAGCGCGTGCGACAGTGGGAGCATGGAGAGCACTCCCGCACCAGGTGAGAACATCGCCGTCCTGCGCAAGGCAAGAGGACTCGGGCAGACCAAGCTGGCTCGGTTGGCTGGAATCTCTGCGTCCTACCTCAGCAAGATCGAGGTAGGGACTCGACCAGTCACCCTGCCCGTGGTCGCTGCCCTGGCCAAGGCCATGCGCGTCCCCACTCAGCGAATCTATGGACAGCCGTTCCTCGGCCCATCCGAGCAGGCCGAGCTCCTCAACGACCTCCGGAGTGCAGTACGGAGGTACACACTGCCAAAGGAAGACGTCCCCGAGCCGTCCGAATTGGCGGCCGACGTGGACAAGGCCATGAAGCTGCGGGCAGAGACCAACTACCTCGAACTCCTCGGGATGCTCCCGCGGCTCCTGGGCCAGGTCACTGCAACCGCCCTGTCGTCCTCTGGAGAGGCCGGCGCATGGACTCAGGTCAGTGATGTGTACGGATGCGCCTACGCAGCCGCTCACCGCATGGCACAGCCCGATCTAGCCGACATGATCGTCTCTCGACAAGCCTGGGCAGCCCAGCAGACGTGGAATCCTGAAGCCGAGGTTGCCGCGGCCTGGAATGAGGCCGGCACCTACCAGTCCGCAGGGCAGTACGACGACGGTCTAGCCATCATCGATCGGGCAATCAGCAAGTACGAGAGCGCGGCAGGCACTTCGCCGGCCTATGCGCTCTCCCTGGGCTCCCTTCACCTGCGTGGAATCGTCCTTGCCTCCCGGCACAAGGACAAGAATGCGACCGAGGAGCACCTTAAAAGGGCTAAAAGGTTCGCTGAAGGCATTCCGAATGATGTTTTGAGGCATAACCTGACCTTTGGTCAGGGGAATACGGCTCTATACGAGCTGGCAGCCCATATCGAGCTGGGAAGTCCTGATCGAGCAGCAGAAATGAGTGCCCCTCTGCTGTCGAGCCCTCCATCAAGTCTCTCTCCGAGTCGCCTGGGCCGGATGTACATCGACATAGCTCGGGCAAGGCTCGATATGAAGAACTATTCCGGGGCTGAAGAGGCCCTTGAAAGGGCATTCGCAATAGCTCCTCAGATGGCAGAGGTTCATCCAATGTCAAGAGAGGTAATTCGAGTGCTATTCGTGATCCATCAGAGAGCACGACCTAAGCTGATGACTATGGCTAAGAGGACTGGCCTAGTCGGATAGCATCTAGCCCCTCCTTTGGGGGAGGGGTGAGGCTTGCGAGAGCGGTTGGGAGTGTGTATACCCAACCGCCTACAATATAGACGTCGGTGTCAAACTCGACGATCCGGGACGAGAACCCCTCAATCTGAGACTCAGGTCACAGGTTGAGGGGTTTTTTTTATTTCCTTCCACACCTCCATGTGACAAGGCAGGACAAGGCCGTTGAGGGCCTTCGAGGCCCCCTCTCGCTGCCTGGCCGGCACCAGGCAGAACCGAAAAAGGGGCTGTAAATGGGCTTGGAGGGGAAATAAATGGCGTTGAGGGCAATTCTTTAAACCCGTACACGATGGCAGGAAGGTACCCCCGGTGGGTCCAGCCTTATTGAAATAAAGTATTACCCCCATATGTACTCCCTTTACCAGATAGAAATAGGCATTCGAATGCGAGCGAGCGTTACCATGTATTCGCATAAATGAATACGTGAATACTTCTATGCGGAGTAATGGCACGGTCACACAGTGAATTCATTCCTGCCCTCACGCACGGTAGGGAAAGCCCGTTCGCGACTACGGAGAGTTTTACCAATGTGACCCAGATCACGGGATTTAATGGACATTCCAGGATATAAAAAGGGGCATAAGCGACGTATTAAATAAGCCCAATTACTTGAATCTGGGGGAGACTGGTATTGTTTCTCTTGTCGGAAAGGGAAAGGCCAAAACCCTCCAGGCGCCACCCGCTAAGCGGGGTGAGGCGCGGGAATGGGTGCCTGACTTACCGAATGAAAAACAAAGCGGGCCTATACGGCTCTAATAGGCATGCCCCGCGCCAGTATGGGCCGGGCCTCTGCGGTATCCCAACGCGAGTCACACCCCTGATAGGGGAAGTGCTGTAAGCGGGTATGTCCTGTGGTGATCCGCCACGGTGACCACTGCCCATTTGAAAACTCCATAGCTCGTTTGGTGTTTCCTGCTGAACGTGCGTGTCTCTAGCTAGGGCGGTGGATTCGCCTGAACGGAATTCTCGCGGTGTGACGCCGCGCACGGGTTTTACTTTGCCCGGTATGGGGTTCTGCTAGTAGGGACGCAAGTAGGGCGCGCGGTATCCAGCCGCGCGGGAATCACTGAATACGAGCTAGGCAAATGGAGAAAATAACGTGACTACTCGTTTAAGCATCACGCAACACTAAGTGATGTGTACGCGCGAGACTGATCACGTGATGACGTTTGGGCCGCGACACCACGCGGCCCGTACGGAATTAATTCTTTCCCTTTGCAGTGTGGGCCATCACTGTAGGGCGACGGCCGGTCAAACGGCCGTCGCTCACTGACCAATGTTCAACACTCCGTAACACAAAGGAGGCATCATGGGTGAATGGGGCCACAAGCCGCTTCCCGTTATGAGCAAGAGTGAGCGTAGGCGTGCTGCGGCTGGTGCGCCTAAGCGCAGGTTCGCCACTATCGACGGTGAACGTATTGAAGTTCATCAAGCGCGTGAGCGTGAGGCACGGCCTTACCCGTCCGCGCCGGTCACTGCTCGCCCCGGTAGCAACGTTGCAGCCACCATCATGCGCGGGTACTCCGAGAACATCCCGCACCTGCCGTTCCGGCGCATTGGCGCCGAGCTGAGAGTGGGGCGACCTCTCTCGAAGGCGGAGCAGGCGAACCACATTCCCTTCATGCCGGAATTCCAGGCCGAGGGGCAGCCGTACCCGCGCGTCTCGCGCGATAAGGACGGAAATGTGATGCCGCGTGTCCGGAAGGACAACGGTATGACCAAGCAACTCCAGGGGCGCGGTATCGGACGCCGTGAGGACGGCAAGACCACGTACACCAAGCGTCAGCTTGCGGAGCGTGAGGCTGAGCGGCAGGCACAGCACGCGACCGCCATGGAAGTTGTGCGACTCCGCGATGTCGCGGAGACACAGGAACGCTTGCGCGAGGAAGCGAAGCGGGGGCTGCGGTACTGCATGGGTGTTGAGCGCGAGGCCCTGGCCCAGGGGGACATGGATAGGACTGCATGGGCCCGAGAGAGCATCCGTGCGTACCGCAAGGCTGCTCGCTACAAGTAGCCATGCCTCAAAACTTGAATCTGTGGTAAAACTTGAATCTGTGAAGGGGATTGATCGTGAAGTTCACGCCCGACCTGTTCAACAACGTCGGCCGCATGTGTGCAGTCCGCGGGGACAGTTCCGGTCGCGTGTGGCGCGTCCGTAGCGCCATGCGCGGCCCCCTGGGGGAGCGCTACTACCTGTGCCGCAACCAGGCGACCGGTGCCTTCCGTGCGGTCAAGTCCGACCGCATGTCCAACCTTTACTAGGAGACCCCCTTGACCATCTGCACCCGCTCTCTTGCCAACGTCCGGCCCCACATGCGCGGTAAGTCCACGCCCGTGCTCCTGGAGCACTTCCGGATCAACCGTCAGGACTTCCGGCGCGGGCTCGCCTTCCGCTTCACGCCCGGCCGTCGCAGGCCGCGAACGCGACTCCTGCCCATCGTCTGACTCTCTCAGGGCTCCGTCCTGCCCACAGCGTGGGCAGTGGCGGAATCCGGTAAGCGTCCATGCGATGCCGGTGATTGGAAAGAGCGAAATGGCATACGTGACTGCGGCTGTCATGCGGGGACACCTCGCTGCCAAGACCACGCAAGAACTCTGCGACGACTACGAGCACTTGGTGGACTCGAAGCGCCCCATGCCGTGGGCGGAACAGGCCGTGTCTGACGTCCTGTTCGAACGCAACCAACTGGCCTGGCTCGAATGGCAAATGGAAGGCGGACTGTTCGGCTTCCCGAAGCCCCACCGCTACTTCGGCCTGATCTAGCACACCCATAAGCGATGGCCCGGACAGGCCAATTGTCCGGGCCTTTCGTGACTCAACACGCGAAAGGCTTACTCATGTCTGTACAGCTCCTGAAGCACACCCTGAAGCGGAACCGTTTCGGTGACGACCTGTCCAAGGGGCCCAAGCGCCGTAACTGTCGATCCAACAACGGCGGTGTCATAAGCGTCACGCCCAAGGTATGGAACGGAATGATCATGGACGGCTACGAGATGTTCGACTGCAACTACTGCGGCGCACGCGGCTACCTGGGCAAGGGGAAGTGACGTGATCGATCTCAGCCGAGACCAAGTCCTCCTGACTAAGCCTGTGCGGCGTAAGCCGATTCCCCTATGGCACGTCTACGTAAACGGTGAGTGGCTCGCCGTCGAGTACGACGGCTATGCCCCCACCAATGTCCAGGTGGGCGACAGCTATTGCAGCGTGCAGTACCGACACATGGCCATGAGCTGTGCTCGTGATGCCTGTAACGGGCTGCTGGTCTGGGGCTGACCGTAGGCAGTGAGCGTGATGCAGGCCGGCCCCAGGTCGGTCCTGCGTCGCGCCCTTTGTGCGGCCAGTGCAGACCCATAAACCCTAGGAAGGAATAGCAATGCCCAAGTTCTTCAAGCACCCGCCCAAGAATGTGCAGCTCGGTCGGGCGGTCCGCAAGTGGGGGCAGCCCCCCATTCCCGGCCGGTACCGCGTGACGGAGGCGATCGGCGGTTCGGTCACGCCGGGCCGCACGCTCTCTCGATTCGGCGCTATCCGCGTCTTCCAGCACTACGTGAAGGGCATCTGATGTCCTCCAAGTTCCAGAGCCGCGAGGCGGAAGACCTGTACTTCCACACCCCCGAGGACCAGGCAGGCGACAGCGTGACCGGCCTTGCCTGGTACGGGCTCTACCAGCTTGAAGCCGCGATCCTCACCGAGGACTCCGGCGGATTCGTGTGGATGCGCATGTACGAGACCACAGCCGAGCTGAACGAGGCGTGGGAACTGATCATCCAGAACACCAATCCGGGAGAGGAAGCCGCCTGATGCGGGCCGAAGGAATAACCGTCCCACCTGCGCACCGTATTCAAAAGCCCTGGGGCGTGACACTCGATTCCCGGCTTTCCGTGGGAGATAGCTGCGCCTACCTGTCCGAGCCGATGGCCGCCCGTGACATCAAGGCAACGGATCTCGTGATCGGCGTCCCCAGCGATCCCCTGCCCTATCGGGAGCGGGACCGGCATCGGGCCGGCCGCGTACTCCTGCGGCAGACCCTCCCCAACGGAGCAGTCCAAATCACCATCCTGTTCCACACCGAAGACGTGGTTTGGGAGGGCGCCGCAAACGCCCACCTTGCCGTATACCGCCGATAGGAGAAACCATGTTCCGTCTTTACTCCGAACTCAACGCCCTTCCGCCTGAGGACTTCCTGAATCCCGAGAACTTCGTCACCGGGTACGACGAGCAGAACCCGGATTACGCGGAAAAGCAGTACCGCGAGGGCCTTCGGCTCTCGAACGAGTACGACCGGATCACGATCTGTGCCAATGGCACCTGGACGGCTGATATTGAGGGCCCGCACACATACCGGTGGCTCACGTCGACCGAGGGCATCGGCTACCACGCCCACACGGCATCGCTGCTGCGTGGATTCCTCGACGGCCCGGCACCGGTGGATGTGGCACGTCGGCAGTCTGACTACAGCGTGAAGACGACGCGCATCAAGGAGGCCAGCAAGTGAGCGTGGACTTCGATAACTGGCGGAGCCCTGCGGGGGATACGTGGCGAGAGTTCTGGCTGCGCGATTGGCGCTGCCGTATGCGCCTGGCTCGGAAGTACCGCAAGAGCGCGCATATCTGGAACTACAACATGAGCTGCGCTGCGACGGCACGCCGAATGATCACGGAGGCCAGCAAGTGAGCGACGTGAAGTCCTACGCGCTTACGCGGTGGGAACTCCTTACCGAGTGGGAGCGGGACCTCCTCGTAGCTACTCCGCTCGGCGTGTCCTGCTTCTACTGCAACACCCCGCTTCCCACTGAAGCGGATCACGCCAGGCACTTCCGCCTGGCCGACCCCGTATCTGTAGCCATGGGCTACTGCCCCAATGCTGGAAAGAGGTTCTGACATGCGATTCCAGACTGCATGGTGCGAGAGCACGCCGGGCGAGACCCACGTGACCTTCTCCGGTCACATGACTCCGTGTGACAGGTACGTGATCGAGGCCAAGCCCGTCTACGACTCGAAGCCCGAGGACGTGACGTGTCAGGAGTGCACCTCTCGCATCACGCCGGCCGAGGGCGAGTGGGAGCAGGAGGAAGACAACTTCTGGCGCATGAGTGACGCCAAGGGGGAGTCCATCGGCTACGTCAAGTCGGAATGGGATTCCGGCTGGGATGACGGGCAGTGGGTGTTCTCCGGAGAGCAGAACGCAGCGACCTGGTACTACGCCTACAAGAGTCTCGATGGTCTCCTGTCCAGCTTCATCGACAGGTTCCTGACGCTCGACGAGGCGAAGTCCGCAGTCGAGCACGCCTGATTCAGCAGCTTTACCGAAAGGCCCGGACAGGCCAATTGTCCGGGCCTTTTCCATGGGCTCTCGCCCAACATCTCAGAAGGGTTCACCATGCGCATTCCGTTCTTCACCAACCGCCGCAACCGTCGCCAGGAGTGCGACACGCTGCTGACAACGCTTGCGCTGTCGAATGCTCAGCTCCACGACGACCTGTTCGAGCTGGTGCAGGTCACCCGGCGACGCGAGGCGCAGGTAATCAGGGTCAACGACGCGGCCAACAACCTGGAAGCCGTCTGGAATGTCTGCCACGCGTGGGAGGACGCTCCCCGTCACTTCACCTGCCAGGAGGCCGAGGCCCTGGCGGAGCTGCTGCGCGAGGTGGGTCTGACAGACCTCGCAGAGAAGTTCATCGAGGGGCACGCCATGGCGGACAACGAGGACGACGACATGCACCACGAGAAGTATGTCGAGCTGGTCACCCAGCTCCCCACCTCGCTTGCGGTCTCCGTCTAGCGGTTCCTGTTTGGTGGCGGCCGGGGAATTCCCGGCCGTTCGCCACGGGCAACCGATAGAGAGGAATCACCATGTCCCGCAAGTACCCCAAGAAGGTCCGTAAGGAATACGCGGCCAAGCTCAAGGCCGCGGAAGCGTTCGTGGAGTCCTGGACGACTTCGGAACTCTCACACAACCTGATCAAGGATTACGACTGCGTGCTTGGCTGCGAGGAGGCCAAGACTTACGCGGGCCTCTTCCGGACCTTCGGCTACCCGAACACGGCCGAACAGATCCTTGCTGACCATGGTGAGGGATGTGAAAACCCGCACTACCACGAACCGCAAGGCGTCTGGACGTTCACCATCAGGGTTGGCGGCCCTGCCGTTAAGGAGATCGGTGAACCCGATCCCGCATGGACGATCGTCGCGGACGGCAAGAACGGCGAAGAGGCCGAAGAGCGGGCGACGGAATTCCTCCGACGCAAGATCAAGGAGGAATACAGCGCGTTCTTTTACATCGAGGTGGATGAGGTGGAGAACGGTGTTCCCGGCTCCACCGCCCTCTACTCCTGGACCGACATTCGAGAGGCTGCGTAATGAGCTGGCGATACGACATATTTGAGTGCCCCAACGAGGTCGACGACCACAGCACGTGTGAAGCGTGGTCGGCACCTCCCATAGACATCCTCTGGGACGACCGTTGGAAGGACGCCTACCTCAAGGCTGAGAGCCTGCCTCACGCCGTCGTGGAGCGTCGATACATGGGTGATCTGGGATGGAACACGACGCCCCACATCGTCTTCGAGCACATCGACGGTGGCGGAGTCTGCTTCTACTGCCGTGAGCGTCGTGGGTCGCTCTGCCAGACGGCGGAAGAAAACAGGTTCGTCTGCGACACCTGCCGGGCCGGCCTGCGACGGATGGTTCTCCAAACCGCACGGAATCTCGGGACCGATCCGAGCCAGTTCACCTACGTCCCGATCATCGAAACCATCGACTTTTGCTAGTCGCTTTGTCGAGAGGCCCGGACATTCGAGCCGTCCGGGCCTTTTCCATGGCCACAGATTGGAGAGAAATGAGCGAGCCGGTTATGACGCTCAGCTTCGAGGAGTTTCCGAAGCCGAAGAGGTGGACCTCTGACGGTGGACGACTCCACTGGGAGGCGTACGGAAACGTCGTAGTCACGTGCTCGGAGCACGGTGAGGTTTTCAAGGCCCTCTCAACTTACCTCTGGGAGAAGGAACATCCCTGGAGGAACAGTCAGGCCGGCCTTTGGGAGCGCAACCACCTGCGCCAGGACCACGGGATCGACCGAGGGTGGTGACTAACCCCGACCCGGCATTGGTTCGGGAATTCATGGTGCACGAGCGGCTACGCCTGCCGGACGACATGAGCCCGCTCTTTCCTGCTGAGATCCGGTACTTCCAGAGCTACTACCCCGCGTACGCGGCTCGTTTGGAGCGAGAAGCGGCGGAACGGGCCCTCGAAGAAGAGAAGTCCCGTCGGCGGCGGGCTGCCGCCGAGCGGGTTGCGGAACACACACGGCTCATGAAGGAAATGCGCGAATGGGGCCGTGAGAACGGCTATTTCGTCGGCACGCGGGGCCGTATCCCGGGCAAGGTCATTAACGCATACAGAGAGGCAAAGGGACTGTGAAGTACAAGAACATTGCTGTTGGGATGATCCCCGAGGACCTGACGAACTTCGTTGTGGCGATCGAATGGACGCCGGGGGGACAGTGCTACAGGATCACCCTGCTTGACGACACCGGTAAGCCGATGGACGGGCAGGTGTATCCCGGCACGGCGAGAGAGCCGATCGGGTACGACCCGAAGACCTCGGACTTCGATATGTTGGTGTGGAACTGCCTGGCCTACAACACGAACTTCACGGCCCAACTCACCCGCACCATTGCGGGCTACGCGTACTTCGAGTGGTTCAGCCCCGTCGACATGTCCCGTACGGACCGTGCAAAGTTCGGAGCCGACAAGTGAGTCTGATGAAGCGATTCGGGTTCGACGCAGACGAGTTGAGCGAGAAGGCCACTTATGCGGCCTGGCTCGACACCCCCGCGGAACGGCTCCATGCCCTCACGGGCGTGTTCCAGGAGTGCGGAGAGCGGGCCAACGCCTACCACGACCCCATGTTCGTGGCTCGGGTGCTGGTCAAGGAAGTGACGTTCGTTTTCCGTTTCGAGCGTACGGAAATGCTCAAGAACAGGATGTTTCAAGGTGTCTGACGAGGCGCAGCGCATTCGCGATCTCGTTGCCGAGAGGTACAGGACGTGGACCATTAGCGGCCCGTCTTTCGACACAGAAGGCACGAGACAACATCTTCTTCGGGATCTCCTCTGGGAAATCGACCACCCGTCTCCCGAGGACCAGCGGCCGGAACTCTTCGAGAAGTGGCGGAGAGAGGTCGAGCCTACGGACGTCCCTCCCCACAAGTTCGATGACTCGGACCGATACCGCCCAGACCTGTGCCGTGTGTGCGCATGGCCCATGGGCGAAGGCAAGCACGAAAGCTGAGAGAAGGTATCTGAAAATGCTGGACATGTTTTGGAAGTTCATCGACATGCAGCTCAAGGAGCTTGAGTCTGCCAAGAGCGCGGATGACGTAATACGCATCCTGGGTAAGAGCGAATCCGGCTGCGGTGACGCGTTCTTCGCGGGATCGGGTGGGGACGGGTCCGTGAGTGGTTCCCTGCGCGAGGCTGGTTGGTCCTACATGTGGGTGGACTGGGACCACTACTACGCCATGAAGGCTCCGGACGGCTCGGTGATCACCTACGTGGAAGGTGATGTCTACCGAGGAAACCGCCGCTGACGGCTTCAGGCGATGGATCGTGGTGGAGGCCGGGATCGCTTCCCGGCCTCTCGCCACGGGCTCTTGCATGAGTTCGTAAGCAACTAGGTAACCGATACAATGTTGAATCTGTGGGGGTTAACCATGGCCAAAAAGGTAATCACCGAGATCACTTGCGATGGGTGCAAGAAGAAGGGGCAGGAAGTTCCGGGGACCGTGAGTCTCACGATCATGGGCGACGAGTACGACCTCTGTCACGAACACGGTTCCAAGTTCCGTGCACTGCTGGCTGAAGCACTCGGCGACGCCGAGGCCGTGGCGCTGAGCGCCTGATTAAGGGGAGAGAAAGAAATGACGACGTTCGACCAGATGTCATATGGCCCACTGGGTAAGGCTGTTGAGGCCGCCATGCCGACGAGTGAGGCCGACCCCATCGGCGTGTGGGCGGCAAGCCTCTCGCTGTACTCGGCTGCGATCAGCCGACGCGTTCGGCTCGACAACCGCCGCCCGGTCGTGGTCTGGACTGTACTCGCCGGCCGAAGTGCTATCGGGCGCAAGGGCTACGCGCTCGGTACGGCGTCCGCTGTACTCGGCAAGGTGATCGGGGGCTTCATCCACACCCGGAAGCGCTCCGGTGTGGCGAACGGCCCTTCCCTGGTTGACATGTTGTCCGGCCTGGAACTGGACACGATGGGCCAGGACGGAGGCATTGACGGCCGCTGCATACTCCTCGAAGAGGAGTGGGCCTCTGTCCTCAAGGATCAGAAGAAGTGCAGCAAGTTCAGCACCATGTTCCGTACGGCTTGGGACGGGAAGCCGATATCCAACCGCACCAAGAAGGACGGGCTTCAGAGCGTTGCTCAGCCCCTTCTTGGGTTCCACGCCCACATCACTCCGGGGGAGTGGGGCAAGTACGTCTCTTCGAGTGAGGCCCTTGGAGGCTCGTACAACCGGCTGCTTCCCGTCCTGGTCGAGCGCTCGAAGATGCTGCCGTACAACAACCGGCCCCAGGTCCCGGACACGTCCGCTCTCAAGGGAGCCTTCGAGTGGGCGGAAGAGGAGGACCGGGTGATGTACTTCAGTATCGAGGCCGGCGAGCGGTTCGACGAGATCCGCGCCATCGTCGAAGACCGCATGGCCGAGCTGCCCGAGCTGCTGGCGTCGTACATGGAGCGCTCTGCCGAGCAGGTTCAACGTGTCTCCGCTGTACTCAGCGCCACGGTGATGGAAGAGGAGATCAGCCGGGACGCGGTGGAAGCCGCTTGGCAGTTCGTTTCCTACTCCATGGCCAGCGTCGAGAAGCTGGTGAAGGACGCGGCCAGCAACAACGAGGGGGCCAAACCCATGAAGACCCCCGAGGAGCTGATCAGGGACGTGCTGAATAAGCACGGGGGCGAAGCGAAGGCGTCTGACCTGCTGCGTCCGCTGTGGGGGAAGATGAATGCAGCAGGCATCAAGGACACCGTTGAAGGTATGGACGACGTGTTGGTTGTCCAGGAGAAGACCGGGGGCCGCGGGGCCCCCAAGACGATCTATCGCCTGATTGATCCCGAGGACCAGGCCGGTAAGCCGAAGCTCAAGGTGATCAGCGGCGAGGGCCCGAAGGTGAAGCCCAAGCCGGTGAGCTCCAACCCGTTCGTCAGCCTGCTCTGAGCGCAAGCCCGTTCAGACTCTCCGATCACCAGCAACACCTTTGAAGGAACCTGTTAGTCATGCACCAGCCCGCTGAACGCAACTCCGACATCTTCACTCGTCCCTCTAAGCGAGTCGAGATGATCTCCAAGGAGCCCAGTTCGAAGAAGGCTTTCGAGGTTGCCGAGGAATGGGCTTCCAAGATTCGGAAGCTCGGAATGACTGACAGGTTCGGAATGCAGATGGACCCGCTCCCTCACGGGTTCTGGGGTGTCTACCTCATCGACCGCTCGATACCTGAAGACGACGACCCGAAGAGCAAGGGGAAGAAGAAATGACCACGACCATCCGCGTGCCCGGACAGATCCGCCGCCACGTCCTGAAGGCCGGGAAGTCCAACTCCTCTCAGCCCGGTTGGGTGGACCTTTACGCGGCCTGCCAGGCAGGCGACAGCGAGTTGAAGCGGCAGGGGATGAACACGCTCAACACCATCGAACTGCACCTGACGAACGCCGCCATCGGGTCGGCCCTCGACATCGCCCGCAGCTGGCTCGACAGCGACAACGGCAACAACGTCATGGCGGGTAAGTCGATGCTCAAATTCGAACTGGAGTACGAGCCGGATGACCCGAGGGAGATCCGGCACGCGATCAAGATGCCGAAGAGCATCGCGGGATACTTCGAGCCCAAGTACGGGCACCCGTCCCCGTACAAGGGTGAGTCCGAGGTCATCAAGGCCGACATGGAGCGTATGAGCTGGACGGCAACCGGCGCACAGGGCCGGGTCCGTGCCGAAACGCTGGGGCTCATCCTGAACAAGATGGACCGGCTGAAGTACCACGACCACTCGGCCGTGGCGAGGGCCTCGAAGAAGTTCGTCGACACCTTCACCGAGCCGTACGAGCGGACGCAGCGGCTCATCTCCGGGTACCTCTCGATGGCTGAGGGCGAGGACCAGGCCCCGGACTTCATGGGAGCAATTCACAGCCGGGATGAGGTCGAGGCGGAGCCGAAGCGCCTGGTGATCATCGCCTGTGGAGGCAAAAAGTCAGACGCTCCGGGCCGTATCCCAGCTGAGGAGCGGTACACGGGCAACTACTTCAACGCGTGCCGTGAGGCGTCCGAAGTCATGGATGGCCCGACGATGGTCCTCAGTGCTAAGTACGGTCTCATTTCTCTCACTGAGGAGATCGAGAACTACGACGTGAGGCTTGGCGACAAGGGCAGTGTTCGGCTCGGCTCCGTCAAGCAGCAGGTTGAGAAGCTGGGCCTGGAGGACGCCAAGGTGACTGTCCTCGGAGGAGAGAAGTACGTGAAGGCGGTTCGGCAGGTCTGGCCGGACGCGGAAGCGCCTCTGAAGGGTGGCATAGGGCAGCAGCTCAAGCAGCTTGCCGGCATCTACGGGGGCGAGGTCCTGGAGGACGACGAGCATCAGGCGCAGGAGTCCGAGGAAGAGCGCCCGGAGCGGATCTATCAGACCAAGCTTCAGGAGATCGGTTACCTTCCCGGACGCAACCAGCCGAAGACGCGGCGGATCTGGTTCGGTGGCAAGGCCGGAAAGGCGAACCCGCATCCGGGGCAGTGGGTGAAGGCCGAGGTGACCTACATCGGTGAGGGCGAGTACGCCATCAACCGACTCGGTACGGATGACGAGCTGATGACGTGCCGACTGCGGAATCTCATCCACTGGGGGCCTCTGAACGACCCCAACCGGGAGCCCGAGTTCGTCAAGCAGTTCGCTCGGTGGGACGAACAGCCCGCGGCCGTCGAGAAGGACGAGCCGCAGCGTATGTACAAGGTGCCTGAGAACTGGATCGAGCTGGCGGAGGAGGGCAACACTCCGCAGGCCCGCGCCTACTGGAAGCGCCGCTGCGAGGAGTACAGGAAGACGGGCAAGTGAATCCGGGTGAAGTGGATTGCTGACGCGAGTAAGTAGCCAAACACAGAAGTGCGACCCCGGACCGGCCAATGGTCCGGGGTCGCTTTCATGAGAATACAGGAGAGACAGTGATACTCACCCCTGAGCATGTAGGTATGTGCGTTGCATACGGGCCTTATTCGGGCGCCGCAGTCGTCCGAATCACCTCGGTACACCGTGAGGGATACAACCCGTCGGTCGGTGTGGAGTCGTCGGACGGGTACGCCGAGGGATGGTACGAGTCCATGTTCTCGTCGCTCGACGACATCACGGCCGACTGGCGGCCGGCAACCGAGGAAGAGACGGCGAAGTTCGAGAGCCGTTTCCGGCCTGCCCCGCAGAACTGGGACTAACAGGCGAAAGCCTGTCCTGCCTGTCAGACGTGAGAGCTACGGTGTGAGGCCCGACCCGCCGAGGGCGGGCCTCCAGTCATAGGAGAGAGAAGATGGCTGAGAAGAAGAGTTGTGCTGACTGCGGGACCGACCTCCCTGAGGGCAGCGGGCACACCGAGTGCCGGCACTGTCGTAAGTGCGTCGACTTCGGTTGCATGTGGGGCCATGGAGGCAAGCGCCAGGGGGAGGCGGAGGGTTCGTGAGGAACTACCGACTGAAGTGGACCGGGGACGGCAGAGAGCGCACGTCCGTCGTGGCCTACGACGAGCGGAGCGCCGAGCAACGCAAGCAGGAGCTTGAGGCCGCGGGCGCTACTGAGGTCAGGGTCGTTGAGGTGCCGATCTTCGAGAAGCGGGGGAAGAGCTGATGGGTCTGAAGAAGGAACTGCAAGAGACACCGCAGGGTCAGGTGGTCATGCTCGCGGTCGAGTTGATCAACTCTGCCAAGGAGTTCTCTTTCGTGAAGACGGAAGACGGAGGTATCCGTGCTGGGTTCATGCTCGGGGACAAGCGGGTGAAGATCGAAAAGGGCTCTGCTGGCTGGGACCTGAACGTCACCTCCGTCAAGCCCATCCCCGGTCAGGTGCAGCGGAAGCCCCGAAAGAAGCCGGGAGAGGCGCAGTGAGCCACCAGAGGAGCAGTGGTGAGATGGCTGAGTGGACCCCCGAAGTCACCGTGACGTACGTGAGTGACGAAGGAGAAAACGTCACCTTCACGCGCACCCTCACCCCCGAAGGTCTATGTGACGTTCTGAGTGCTATGGACACTGGCGCAGTAGACGAAGGGTAAACAAAGAAAGGCCCCCGGCCGAAGCCGGGGGCCAGTTCTTTACTTACTCTCTCAACCCAGGTGCACCCCTGCACCTAGCTAGTTGGCGGTCTCGTCCTCATCGGGCGAGGCCGCAAGTGCCTTCAGCGTCTTGGTGTCCTCGTGCGTGGCAGCAGCCACACCGAGACCCAGGAGGGCCGCGGAGGCGGCCATTACGGCTTCCCAGGGGACCTTGGGCCAGACGATCAGAAGCGCCGGCACGAGTGCCGCAAGTACGGAGTAGATACGAACTCCGTAGTCGGAAACAAACTTGATCATGGGCTCTCCTTAGCTGAACAGACGCTCCCAAGTGGCCGGACCGGGGTAACCGTCGGCGTCCGAACCGGTCCAGCCCTGTGCCTTCTGGAATGCCTGAACCGCCTTGCGGTCTGCCTCGCTCCAACTCGGGCCAGGACCAACGCTGTAGAAGTGGCCGTAGCCCTTCTTCACGAGCTGTTCTCCGAGCTGGGTGACGTAGGCGTTGGTCGCGCCGGGCTTGAAGTACGACGTGCCGGGGAACGCCGGGACGATCGGCTTCGTAGGGTCCGTGGGCGATGCCTTGCTCGGAGTCTTCTTGAGCTGGGCTGCAACGTCCTTACGGAACTGACCCATGTCAAAGGACGGGTCGATCTTCCGTCGCGTGCCCTCCTTGTGCCCAATCACAGAGTGCTCAGACCAACCATGGAAGCGGCAAATGGCAGCCGCCCACTTCACAGCAGCCTCGTACTGTGCAGCCGGATAAGGGTCCTTGCCATCGCCGCGGTTCTCGATCTCGATGCCGTAGGTGCGAGAGTTGGCGTCGATCGGCTCCGACGCGTCAGGACGCGGATGAGTTGCAGACTCGGCCACCATGGCGTTGAACGCGTTCGTAGCGAAAGTCCCCGCGTGGTTAGCTCGACCATTTCCAATCATGGTCAGGGTGCCGTCCTTCGCGAGATGCGAATGGCACAGCGGGCCGGGAAGGTCAGCGGAACCGCTGTACACAAACCCAAGGCTGTTGGAGCCAGCAGTGTGGTGGATCACCACACCATTAACAGGACCCCACGCCCCCTTATGGTTTCGGTTATGAGTGCGCCAACCGGCGTGCCCCTTGACGTTAAGGCCCTCGTTCTTCAGTGCGCTGACGAACTGATCAGCGGTCATGGGTGTAGCCATAGTTACTCCTCCGTAGAAGTATCTGCCAGCCGGACAACAGCCAGCCGGGTAGGGTCGAGAGAAGTCAGAAGCTGAATCAGTCGGGCATTCTCCGCTTCGATACGCGAAAGCCGGTTCTTGATCTCAGTCAAGTCGCCGGCGAGTCGGTCAGCCTTCTGCTTCTGTGCTTCCGCCTCCTCCTTCCACACCTTCGCGGTATTGGTCTTGAAAGAGGCGAAGAGAACTGCGGCAGCAGCCAGAACGGCAGACAGGGTTCCGGCGAGGCCGAAGATTTCAGATGGAGCCATTCGGCCTCCTAGGTAAAGATGGGCAGCAGAAAGGGCCCCAGGTGAGTTCCTGGGGCCCTTCTGGTATGCGCTTAGCCGAGGCCGGCCCAATAGCACGTCATCCCATCAGCCATATCTACCATCGTCAGAGACGTAGGAAGAGTGGTCAGGGTGGTGCTTGTGGTCTGTAGCCACCTGTGGACCCCGTTTACGTCAGCAGCCTTAGCTCCACTAGTGGTGGCAGTAGACCCCCAGTTAGTTGCCGCAAGGTACGGGACGGAAGTGCCAGGGCCCTTAACGAGGATCGCAATGTAGTAACTGCCGGGATTGAGACTGACACTGTTAGTCAGATTGAAAGTTGCCATTTGGCCACCCGTGTTATGAGTCTCAGGGAACATCGCCTTGATGTCGGCAGTAAGAGCAAGCCGGGTCAGGTCCTTGTCGTAGATCCCCATGTATGCGGACGTGACGGTCGAGTTGGGCTTATCGAAGCCCATCACGTGGCAGGAGACCTTAGATACAGTTGTCTTGGTCCTGACAGGCACCCCCACGAGATACAACCGGCCAGCCTCAGACGGCCGGTCGCCGGGAGTGCGAGAGGACTCATGGAGGTCATAGGACCAAGCTGCCAGGCCGTAATCATCCGGCTGCCAAGTACCCGGCATGTTGACGGGCGTAATTACCTTTCCGTCTCGCTGCCGCAGCTTGAAACGGCCTCCCTCTGCGTACTGGACAACGGATGTGGGAGTCGCATTTGGGACAGTGGTGGCGTCCTCCATTGCGATGATGCTTCCGCTACCTCCGGCGAGATTAGTGGAAACTCCGCCCAGGCGAATGTTCGGGAAGGCGCTTGTCGCATTAGCGTTTACCGCTCCATCCAGCGTGCCCCCCGTGATGGGGAAGGCTCCAATAGCCTCAGCAGTGTGCGTGTGGTCTGCTGGCGCGCTGCCCACCTGTGCCGGGGTATGGGTGTGGTCCTCGGGGGAAGCCTTAACATCCTCGGCGTCCAGGATGACGTCACCTACATACCCGTTAACGGACGAAACGGACTGCTCTCCACCTGCGAACTCTGGGAGCTGTGAAGGGGTAACCCTTCCGTCCTCCGCGAGGGTTGCAATGCCAGTAGGCACACCGAGAAGCGCGAGAATAGCCGCCCTGTCGCCGTGAGGGTCAGATGCCTCTAGATGACTCTTCAGCCGCTCTGCCAAATTGTTGGCGACCAGGGCAACTCGACCAGATCCGAAATCAACCCAGAGGCGCTCAGACCCGTTGTCAGGCCCCCAAAACGCGGGAACCATCCCGTGGTCGTTGGCAACGAGTTCTGCAATGGGAGTCAGCTCCGAGGACAGCAGATCCAGAACTTGACTGGCTCCGCCCGAAGGCCCATCCCACACAGTCCCAACAGCGTTCGGTATACGAGCCCCTGACACGTCCTCGGCGACCTCAGCCGCTGTGCCAGCAAAAATATTCCTAGCCATAAGTCCCCCTATTAACGATCCTTGATAGCGTCAGTCTCGTAAACTCCACTGAAGGTGATGAAGCTATTCCTTGGGATTACCCCCAACCCGTCAAGGCCCTGAGAAAGCGTGTTCGGGTTCGGGTAGTAGATGTACATGTTGGAAGTGGCCCCGCCCTTATTGACCTTGCCGACCAGGTCCACGAAGTTGGGTAGACCCCCCGCTGCCTTTGTGTTGTTGTCCATGTGCCCGCTGAAGATCTGGCCCGTAGCACCGCTAGCGGGTGTTGGCAGGGTCACGCCGAAAGCAAAGGAGCCAAAAACCTTCATGTCGGCCGTGGATGAAGTATTTTCCAGACGCATGGAGAACCAGACCATGTTTGGAGCTATCCAACGCCAACGGCCATTTCGGGACGTGACAGGGCCACCTCCAACTGCACCCCCAACTACAGACGGGCTGTACGTATACGTGTTGCTTAGAGTTCGGGCTACCTGAACTCCGTCACGCCCGTTGAAATACTCTGTCTGGGTGTGCGCCCCGTCAACATCGCTGTCGTAGGTGAACGAGTTCAGTGGGGCGAGTTCAGTTGACTGGACCACGTCCCAGGGGAAGGAAACAGCTGGGGGGATGTCAAAGGGTGCCCGCCTGGCCATATCGAGAGGCCCATTCTGGGCCGGCACAGTCACCGCGTACAAAGGCATCTCCCAGATGCCTCCGGTCTCTCGAACCGGCTTAGGTGAGATCGGGGTAGCTGAATTCGTTCCCTTGCGTACAGCGATCTGCACAGAAGGCTTAGCCATGTCTGCTCGGACCACTATGAGGTCGATACGGCCCGTGGTCGATGTGTTCGCCTCAATCGGAACCGTGAGCGTGGACGTCAGTTCGTAGTAGAACCCCCCGACCCAAGCCTTTCCGGGATTGATCTGAACGGAAGTCGAGCTAAGCACCTTCGGGGAGAACGGAATGCTAACGCCTGTATTACTGATAGGAAGCCGGAAGTCCACACGGTCAGCTCCCCACATGTGGGCCATTGACTGCCACTGGGTTTCCGATACGGCCTTCGCTGCCCCCGTGATTGCATCGTCCGCACTGAACGGATAAGAGATTTCAGCCATACGTCACATCCTCGCCTCTAGCTTGCGCAGCTTCTCGCGCATATCGAAAACCGTCTTATAGAGATTGAGCGGGTTACCCGACCCCTGCTCACCGATAGTCGGGGACACCGTTTCGGCATCTCCACCCTGATCTACGGTGATGGAAACCTCACGAACAATGTCCGTGTACTCGACTCCGTCAATGGATACGGTGACGATGTCCCCGACGAAGTAATCCCGCCCAAATTTGATCTGCGGAGTATCGACGGGGTAAATCTGGAAGTTGCCGTTCTTGGCGCCCTGACTCAGGGCCTCCGTGGCAGCGTCAATAACAGCCTTCTTGGCGGTGGCGAACTGCTCGTCAGTTACCGAGAGGTCAGCCTTAATTGGCTCCCCGGTAGCTGGGTCAGCCTTGATGGGCAGGTCCCTGCGGTCAAGGAACGCCTCGATCTCAAGGCCCCATTCAGCCTCGGTCTCGCTGTCGATCTGCTGGTACAGGTACCGGCCCTTGCCGGTGCCTTGGCAGGCCACAATGGCCCGTGTGACGGTCGGAGCCGTAAGGGACCAGGTGAATTCCCGAAGGTTCCCCAGCTCCTTGCTGAACCGGACTTCCCTGGAACGATCCCGCGGAGTGAACAGGCTTAGATTGATCTTCTTGGCGTTGGGGTCGTACAGGAACCGGTAACCGGTGGTCGAGGTGTCGATCCATGATTCGAGCTTTGCGCCGATGACGTCCCACTGGAGGTTGTCAGAGATCGACTTGCCAAGTGAGACGTCCTCCCCGACATCGAGGCCGGCCGCGCGTCGGCTGGCCAGAGCGCCGGCCCCCATCGCCTTGTCCAGCTCGTTCCAGACGAGGTGACCAGCAGGGCCGGAAACTGCCCGGCCGTTGTCGTCGGCCTGCCACTGCTGGGTGGCTTCCTTGGACGGGTCAGGGAACGCCAGGCGGGTGTAAGCCAGCTTGTTGTCACACTTCCCGCCGAAGTACAGGGAACCGAGCGAGGTGTGCTGAGCACTCGTCCAGTAGTGCTGAAAGGTCTCGATCTGCCCTGTGAGGATGGGGAGTTCAACGCCATCCTGATAGATGGCGACGCCCCCGCCCTTCTGGAGAAGGTCAGCCTGAGGTGTCCCCGCAGCCACAAGCATCTGCCACGTACCTTGCTGGCAGTACCGAACCACAAGGTCCATCGAGATCCATGTGTCGATGATGCCTATTCGGTTCAGTGCAGCATCGCGCACCTCCACCCGGTAACCCATGTGCACCTCATGTCAGTAAGTCGAATAGCGTGGAAAGAGAGTCATCTTCACCGTGGATGTGCCACTGCCGGCGAGGAGATCCGCATTAGCGGTCGAGATGCCAGGGGGCACCGACCAGAGAGAGGGATTGGCAGACAGCAGAGGGAAATAAATCTTTCCCTCGTCGTCTGTGACGGTCTTGTATCCAGGGCGGCAGTCAACCGTCAGGGTTCGCCCCTCTGGGACGGCGTCAACCTCGCCCGGCTGGACAGGGATGCCGAAGCTCGTACCGTCCGGGCCGGTGAGTTCGAACCGCTTGAGCGGCCCTGTGATCTCCCATACGGGCCATGCCTCGATGTCGCCTGGGTTGTATATGGTGAGCGCCCCCGTCGAGGTGGTCCCCCTGAGGAGGGTCATCGGGAGGAACGGGTCCGCGAGGAACGGTTGATCGGTGCCGAAGCTCCAGTTGGCCGCAACCTCTGTGTCCCCGTAGAACCACGGGTCAGCAGCGGTGAGCTGGATGCCGTAAGAGATCCAGGTGAAGCCCGAGGCGCCTACGCCTTCGCTGCCTTCCATGCCACCGGTGTAGTAGCAATTCAGCCGCCGAGGTACCCCGTCCTGCTCAATGAAGGTGAGGACGGAGTAGCCGAACTTCGGGTTCAGGGCGTTGGCTAGCTTCGCCTTGAACTGCCTGAGGGTCTTACGGTCGATCCCATAGACGAAGATGGGCAACAGAACCGGCCGGGCTGACGCCCTGGCCCCGCGGACCATCGAGCCGTCGAGGTTCGGGGACTCGTCCATGTGGACCGCGAAAGGTGGCAGGTCGAGCCCCGAAGCTCCGGGCTGTAGCACCATGGCCGGCCACGCGCCGGACCGGAAACCGGTGAGGGGGATTTCCTCCCCCTCACCGTTCCTGCCTCTAATCGACACGTAGGTGTGCTGCCATCGCTCCGGAACCGGATAAACCACCTTGGGGGGTGGTATGACCACGGGTATTGAGCGTGCGGGAATTGGCATTTAACACTCCTTCATGTAGCACTCCTAGTGTCAGAGGGCAGCCATCGTTTCCGCGTACTGCAACGCTCGGATAACAGACTGAGTGGTGTTCTCAGCCTTCGCTTCATGAATATGGATCTCGTAACGAGGCCCCATCATGCTGGCCGTTTCCTTGTCGTTGTAGACACGCTCGCCGCCCTTGAAATTGATCAGCTCAGGGCCCTTCTCACCGACGAGAGCGACACCACGGGCAGCCGACCGGGTACCGGACGCATAACCCTTGATCTTGCTCACCTTGGTAGAGGTCGAGGTCTTGCCCCCAACGGTCCGCTTAGTGACCGTGGTGGTAGTTCCCTTAGCCGGGTCAGTCGTGGTCGTGGTGACCGTCGTGACCTTCCGCCCCTTAGAGTCCGTCGAATAAGTCGTTGTCGTCTTAGTCGTCTTCTTCTTCGAGGTGTTCCCCCCACCCTTGACGGCCTGACCCTGGCCCGTAAGCCAAGTCAGAAGGCTCGCCAGAGAGGAATCAACCGGCGTCTTAGGGCTGATCTTCAGCTTCTTCTTGAGGGTTTTGACGATGGTGTCCGCCAACCCCTCAATCTTGCTGATCAGCTTCTTATCCTGACTGGTCAGACCATCGACAAGAGCCTGAGCCGACTTCTTGCCTGCCTCGTAGTAAGTCCCCGCCACCGACTTACCAAGGGACGATGAAGCGGTACCAATCGCTGCATAGGTGTCGTTGAACTCCTTTACCTGGCCCTCAGTGGCCTTCAGCAACTCCTCTGCCATGGCGCCGCCCTCTACAGGGCCGGCGTTGGCGATTTCCGCGATGATCTCCTTCGAGAAACCGGCCTTGCTCAGCTTGTCAAGGTTCGACTGGAAGGACTTGATCGCCGCCAAGCGTTCCTTCAGGCCGGAAATACCCGAAGAGACAGACACACCCCCCGAGTTGAAGACGGAGGTGAGGGAACGCTCCTGCGAAGCCCTGTCCGCAATGGACGAGGCCATTTCGCTCTCATCTGCCTTGATCTGTGCCAGCTTGGAATTAGCATCCTTGAGCTTGGTTGCGAGATTCGTCCGGTCAGAGACGAGCTTCTGAAGCGCCTTGTTCTGCGAGTCAATCCACTTGTTCAGGCTGTTCGCGGTGCCCGAGCCAATGCGGTTCGAGGTAAACGCCTTGGTGATGATCTCGTAGAGCTTCTTCACCGCAGTGTTAAGCGTGGAAACGCCCTTCAAGGCATCCGCGGCAAGGCCCGTAGTCCTCGACGTACCCGAGGCATACCCCCGCTTCACGTTGGACGCAGCCATCACGCTGTCCTGGTGGTTCAGGACGGTTTCCCCGCCGCTGAAGTTGACGAGTTCAGGGCCTTCCTCACCAACCCACGCCCAACCCCTTTCAGCCCCTGGCGTACCAGTGGCGTAGCCCTTGGTGCCCGAAAGCGCCTTACGCCAGCCTGAACCGTAGCGGTGTACCGCATAGTTGAGGCCAGCGTAGATGGAAGCCATGGGGTCAGTGATGCCCCGAGACTTGTACGGGCCGGCGTAGGCGTTGAACGTGCTGGGAATCGTCTGCATGAGGCCCTGAGACGGGTGTCCGGCCTTCGCGTTGGAGTCCCAGTTGTTAATGGCATTCGGGTTACCTCCGGACTCGACCTGAATACGGTGAAGCACCAAATCCAAGTCGGAAGCAGGAAGCCCGAGCTGGGCAAGCGCCATCTTGACCTGAGGCGTCCAGCGGGTGACCGAGGAGCCCGGTCCCGGAGTGCTCAGTTCTCCCTCTATGAGCTTGTCAAAGTCCGGCTTCTTGGCGGTCAGATGTTCACCGCTGAAGTCGAACAACCCTTCCAAGTTGGGAAGGCTCTCCTTCGCCGTGCTGTAGACGTCAGAGACGACCTGGTCAGCGTAGTCGAGAGGGCTATGCCAGATCTCCCGGAGCGACTGCACCATGTCGATCACACCGTCGTACTGGGACTTGCCCAGCTCCCAGAGACCAGAGAGGGAGTCCTTTACCGTGCCGATGGGGTCAGTCACAAGGGCCTTCGCACCATTCCAAAGGCCCTTAGCGGAGTCCCAGATACCTCCGAAGAGGTTGGAAACAACCCCCTTCAAGGTCTTCCAAGAGAACACGTCATCCAGGTACGCGCCACCGCGCTGGAGAACGTTGCCTTCTCCCTTCCAGACATCGTTCCAGAAATACTCGCCCTGGATCGGTGCGAGGGCTCCCCCAAGTATTCCGATGACCTGCGTCAATCCGTCAGGGATGGGAAGCTTCCGGAGAATTTCCCAAGAGTCCTTGGTCATGAAGTTGTACATGCCGGCGAACTTCTTCGACAGGTCCGAGCCCACGAAGTGAGAGGCGTCGGTTCCCGACCCCAAAACTCCCTTCTGAACTCCACCACCCAGAGCGCGCGAGGAGCTGTCCATCGTCATAGTGGCGATCGCGCCACGCGCGTCATTGGCTACGTTGAAGTTCTTGGAAGCCTCCACGAGGGGATCAAGTCCGAGCTTGCCGAGGATGCCGCCCTTGGCGAACTTCATTGCCTGGCGGACACCACCAACACCCTGAGTGCGGGCGATCTCGTTGAGCCGTGTCACCTCGCCGGCGCCGACAGCGGCCGTCCACTCAGGCCGCATAACCGCCTCACCTCCGGAGAGGTGGAGCTCGCCGGCCGTAGGGCTGCTGAAGACATGGACGTCCTGGCCGGGCGTGTAGCCCGGAAGGACACCCCCGAGGGCCTTCTTCTTGGGAGGCTTGGTCTTGCCCCCGCTACCGGGAGCATGGTTCGAGATGTCATCCAGGCGAGAGTTCAGCGTGCTGGCCTTACCCGACGCGTCGTTCAGAGCGTCCTTCAGGCTCTTGATCTGCTTGATGACCGAGCTCGTGCTCATCGCATTGAGCTGACCGACTCGACTGATCAGGGAGGACTTACCGCCGCCGACCTTGTTGCTTGCGTCGTCCGCCGCGTCCTTGACGTGGTCGAGCTGCCCTTCAAGCTTGCCCAGCGACTCGTCGTTGAGATTCCCGGCCTGCTTGGCTGCCGCCTTCATGGCGGAGTCCAGAGACTTGGACTTGCCCTTGGCATCGTCCAGTTCTCCATCCAGGTACCCGAGGCCCTTGCTGTTCAGGTCCGAGACGCTGGAGGCAGCCCGCTTGACCTGGCTCCGGAGAGAGTTGGTGTTCTCCGTGACCTGGTTGAACTCACCTTCGAGCGCCTGGAGCTTCAGACCCTTGAGGTTGGTGGTAGCAGTCTCAGCCTCGCGGACAGCCTTAGCGGCCTTCTCCGCCGCGGACTTGACGCTGTGGTCTGAGCCCGCCAGGTTGTCAGCGAGCTCGTTGAAGTTCTCGCCACTGAAGCGCCGGATCTTGGTCCGAAGACTCTCAATCTCGGCCTCAAGCTCGTCGATCTTCTGCTTCGCCTTGTCAGTGTCGACCTGGATCTCTTCGACCTGGCTGTTACGGCCAGAGACCTTGTCCTTGCCCCGCTGCCAGAGGCTACGGTTGTCGCCGTTGTTCATCGCGGCTCGGGCGTTCCTCAAGCGGCTGCCGTAGTCGTCACCGTGGATGCCGCCTGTTGCAGCAATCAGGCGGGACCCACCCGCCTTGAAGGCGCCCCTACCAGCCTTGAACACGCCCTTTGCCAGACCGGCGACCGGAGAGAAGACCTTGGTCATCAGACCGAACGTCTTGATCAGGGCGCCCAGTGCGAGCGAAGCGACACCGACGAGGGCAGCAAACTTGCCGATCTCGATAATCGTGTCAGTGATAGCCGGGTGGTCCTTGAGAACCTTGACGGCCTTCTTGACCCACTCACCCACGATGGTGAGGTCATCGAACAGTTCAGCAATGAGCTTGCCGGCAGGTTCCTGAAGATCAGAGCCGATATCGGAGACCGTGTTGAGGAGACCACCCTTGTACTCGTAGTGGTCAACTACTCGGTTGCCTTCCTTGTCGAGCTTGTAATCCCCGTCCTTGTCCTTCTTGTAAACGGGGGTCTTCTTACCCATGAGGGCCTCACCAGCACGGGCGTACTCGTACTCCCCGGTCTCGGGGTTCTGCTGAATGAACATTTCAGACAGGCCGTACTTGGTCTGCTCCCACATGTTCGACAGACGAGCGGAAATCGTAGCGGTACCCAGGCGGACGGCCGGCGAATCAGCCGTGCCAGAGCCGATATCCTCACCCTTTTTAAGGATGGCATCCACGATGCTTTCACCAGGAACACCCCCGGTGTTCATGGCATCCTGCATCCACGCCATCAGCTGAGAAGCGGCCGTAGACTTCGTGGGCGACTTCCAGTCGGCGCCCTTCTCCTTTTTCGTCTTCTCGATCTTGGCTATTTCCTCTTTGGTGAGGGCCCTGTCCTTGAAGCCGAGAAGGTTAGCGAGTTCCTGAACGGTCAGACCAGCGTTCTGAGCAAGCGACTTGACGTTACGCAGGCTTGCACGGTCTGACTCCTGGATGGTGGCAACGGCCTGGTATGCGCGCTTGACCATCTCAGGATCGGTGATTCCGGAGTAGGCAGCCAGGTCACCAATCGACATAACCAGGTTAGTGGCGCGCGTAGTCGATTCCTTAGAGCTCAGACCATGTGACTGGGCTGCACGGGTGTACAGCGTGCCGTACTGGAAAATGTCCTCAACGGTATAAGGGGTCTGAGTTCCGTAATTCTTGAGCGTGTTGAGCTGCTTCGAGGCGTCCTTAGAGGAGATCCCCATCTTCTCAAGGGCCGTCTGAGACTGAATGATCGAGTCAGCAGCCTTGACACCGAGATACGACATGGCGGAAGCCGCAGCAAGCAGAGGCGTAACCATGTTGCTGTTGATGTTCCGACCGAACTCGCTCACAGAGGCCCCGAAGGAATTGAGCTTCTGCCCCATGCTGTAGGTGGCCTTAGTCCAAGACTTGCTCGCCTTGTTGGCGTTGTCCTGGAGCGACTTGGTCGCCTCGTTGTTCGCCTTAATCGTCTGCTGAGACGCCTTCTTGGCGGCCTGAGCCGCAGCAAGCTGCCCCTGAGCCGCTGCAATACTGGCGGCCTTCAGGCTGTTCATTTCCGAGAGGATCTGAGCCTTGCGGGTGGCGTACGCAGTCGTGTAAGCGGCCTGCGCCGTACGAGCTGCCTTGACTGACTCGGTGGCCTCAAGCTGGGCCTGGCGGATGACGAGAGCCGACATCGTCTTGACCTGGGCCTCACGGACCTTGGCCTGCTTCGCGTTCTCGGCGGCAACCTTGCGCTGCTCAAGGATCTCTGCCGCGGACCACTGCTTAGCCTCATTGATGCGAACAAGGGAAAGACCCTTGTTCTCCTTCATCATGGCCGCAACGTCCTTGCGATACGAGGCGGCTACCTCGGCGCCGTAACGCACTTCAAGGTTGCGGGCGTTGAGGGCAATACGCTCGCGCTGACGAGCAGCCTTCTCCTTGGCCGCGGTCCTCGCTTGCTCGGCCTTAGCACTCGCCTCAGTGACCGTAGCGAACGCCCTCATGATGGCGGCCGTCTCGGTCTTGGTGTACTCCTCGCGCTTCGCGGCGGCAGCCTGCTCCAGCTTCACACGCTTCGCGGCCTCTTCGCCGTAGCGAGCAGTCACGTACTCTTCGAGCTTCGCCCGGAGATTGGCGGTCTGCCGGGCAAGCGTCTCCGTCTTCCCGCTGAACGCAGCGATTTCCTTCTCAGCCCGGTCAAGCTGTGCCTTCAGTTGAGAATGATCCAGCTCAGGGGTAATTTTGATCCAGGCGTTTCCGACCTTGATGCTTCCGGCTTCAGGCATCGATCCCCCTTAGAGACTGTTCATTCGAGTGAAGAAATCCACCACCTCGTCTGTTGAGGCATAGGTCGGCTGTACAGGCTCAAGGACTTCTTCCTCTTGGCCAGGCCGAAGCATGGGAGTAGGGACAGGAATTTCTTCCGCGTCCTCGCCCGAATTGGCTTGGTAGAACAGCCAGTTGGAAAGCTCAAGGGCATCAGAGACCCGAGCAAGTATGTGTTCTGAGTTAGACCACTCGGCGGACTCGTCAATTGCCGCCGCCAGGGCGGAGCGTCCTGGCTGATGGAGTAGAGATCCGATCAGGACATTGATTCGGCGTAGGGAGAGCTGTCCACGCCACAGATCCAGAAAGTCAACCCCGAAGAACTGGAGCAAGTCCGCTTCCAGCTCTCCGGGGAACTTCCTGATGATGTAGACAGCTCGGCTCAGTTTCCCGAAGCCTCGTTGATCTTCTCGTTGAACTCCTGGAAGTCACGGATGGTCGGCTTAGCCTTCCGGTACTCCTGCCACTGAGCCTCACCCAGGACAATGCGGACGGCCTCGAAGTCGTTGTCCGCAAACACGACATCAACCGGGTAATCCAGCGGGGACGGCAGAACGTAGACCTTGCCGCGGTGCTCGACAGTCACCTCGTCGCCCTTCGCCTCAGCCTCAGCGGCGCCCAGCTCGGCGTCAGCGTCGGGAACCTCGCTCTCGACAACGACCTCGTCGGCCGGCGCGGCGGGCTTCTTGGCAGCAGTCTTCTTGGCAGCAGTCATGGGAACTCCAAAGGATGGGGGGTGAGGGTGAGAGAGAGGCCGGGGACTACGAGCCCTCCCCGGCAAGGGCGGGAATTAATTCCCAGGGATCACGGACCGGCAGGCGCCGTCATGTCCTGGTTCGTCAGGACGTAGCCAAGGACGCCATCGGAGTCGAGGGCGTCAATGGTGAGCTGGTATTCCTGGTTCGCGTTCCGGACGAGGGTGATAGCACCTCGGTCCTGGATCATCGACCGCGGGATGACAACGCGGTTGAGGTTGGAGCCCTGGCCCCAGTCCACAACCATGGAAATCTCCTGAAGGTCCGGAGTGCTGGACAGGTCCAGTCGCCACGTGTCTGCGGCACCGCCACCCTCAGGCGTGACCTCGACCCAGGAGGCACCCCAGAACAGCTCAGTCGTGTTGATGTTGGTCTCAGCGAAGGTCGCGGAAACAGTGAACGTCGCGGCCGAGACGTTGAACAGAACCGGCACTGCCGACTGCCAGACGTTGACGGGATCGGCGGTCACCGTGGGGGTAATTACCACCCCCGCGTCCGAAACGTACCCAAGTGACTTGTAACCGACCGGGGCAGTCTTGCCATCACCCACATCAGTCGGGAGAGCGGCGCCTACGGCAGGTGCGATGTAGACAGCACCCTTCGGCGCGAAGCGGATCTTCGAGGGGTCGTTATTAGCCATACGGGCTCCTTTGGGAAACAAAAAACGGCCCCAAAGGGGGCCGTTAAGGCTGCGGAGAGGTGGGGTCAGTCGTCAGCTACGAGGTACACAGAGACCTCGCCCGAGTACGCGGGCTCAAGAGACTGCATGTCCGGATGCCAGCTCGGGGCATCCACCTCACGCACGTCGAGCACCAGGGCGCCGTTGAGGCTCTGCCCCGGTAGCTGCTCAAGCAGGTACTCGCGCACGATGTAGGCCAGTTCGCCGGCCTCAGCCGGGCTCTCGGCGTACACGTCGTAGACGATGTACATGCGGTCAACCCGGTCCCGCCTACTGCGATAGCCTCCGGACTGCATGAGGTAGACGGTCGTCTCTCCCACACTCCGGCCTACGAGGGTTCCGGTCACTGCACCTGCGGGGATCTCAGGAATGGACCTGAGATAGCTGACCAGCAGAGGTATCGGGTTTGATCTCATTCGACTCGCTCACTCAGGAGGACAGACCTCAGGTAAAAGCGGCCCTTGTGCCGTTTCCCTGCTGGGTCGCGGTAACCACGCTCCTGGAGCATCGCGTGTCGAGCCTTCTCGTTTTCTTCGACGACGATGTAACCGACCCAGTCATCCCCAACCTGCTCGACGTAGGGGTGAATGTTCTTCTTGATCGAGTACGCGTCAGTCTTCACATGAGGGCCGCGGGGAGCGGCCTTGACCATGCGTCCAGCCATCTCAGATGTCTGGGAAGCGACCAGGGCCCTGACTTCACCTGACTTCATCAGCTCAGTCTCAAACCCCTTGTCAGTCTCAAAGGTGAAACCACCCTTTGAGAACCGGCGGTACTGCTTCCCTCTGGCCTGTCCTGGTGCTGCAACACGTCGAGCCATTTACTTAGTCACCCCCCGGACATGGATCATGGTGTATTGGCGAGATCCCAGCTTCCACTTCCATGGCTCGCCCTCAGGCGTCCAGAGCTTCGACTGAAAGTAGATCTGATCGGACGAGTCCACCTCCAAGTTCCCAGGGAGGTAGATCGTCGCTTTGTTCGTGGTCGTCTCTCGGACGGGAGTTTCCGCCTTGTGCGACCGCAGGTAGGGGACGCCTGCACCAAGCCCGGACCAGACAACCGTGTACGTGTCCCAGTCGCGGTGATGGCCGTATGCGTCCTCTACAAGCGGAGTTCGGCGGACTTCGATGAAGTCGTTAAACAGTGCCATCGGGTATCTCCTGCCAACAGGTCAGTGAGATCGACCCCATGCGCTTCCTGTACTTGGACAGCATCGACTTTGCGGCCTCCGAGAGACCCGAGTTGTACGCGGTCTGCGCGTACTCGACTTGCAGGTCCCCGGTCTTCTCCATGACCGTGCCAGGAGAGACGGACAACCATCTGATTACCTCGGAACAAACAGCGGCCTTCACTGCGCCTGGTACTGCATCCCATGTCGGCTGCTGGAAATCTGTCCCGCAGTAATCGCACACAAGGGCAGTGGCGTCTTCTATGAAGGCCGCCGTCTTGGTGGCCTCTGCATCGTCTGAGAAGGGCCGCCCGAGACGGGCGACCACATCCTCAATAGTTGCTATCGGCATTCAACCTCCCTCAGTAGTTAGGGGAGATCAGCCACCAACGGGAGCGGTCTCCGTGATCGAGATCTTGAGACCGCGGACGAACTTCTCACCGATAACAGTGCCCCGAACGCTGTACTCCGGGTCTTCCTTGATGGTCGCGAGACCATACATGGTGTCCAGGCCGATGGTGTCGTGCTTCTGGTTGTAGTCGTAATCGACCAGCATCCGGGTAGCGATTCCATTGACGTTCTGGATGGAGCCGGTAACAGCACCCATCGGCAGAGCAGGGCACGCAGAAGCAATCAGCATCGCGGACTTGTGGAAGAGGTACATCTCCAGAGAGAAAGAGTTGTGGATGACGATGTCGAAGCCGTAGATGCGGCCGACAGTCGCCCGACGAAGCGCGTTGGTGTCCCCGGAGTAGTCGACGGCAACGAACTCAGGGTCCTTCAGGAGGATTGCCTCAACCTCGGGGCCGGCAATGAGATACCGCTCCGAGGTGGGGACCAGGGCCAGATTCATGTTCATGCGTGCGTCGACCAGGGCCGCGCGGATTCCAAGAGCGCGCTCAGTCATGTTGGCGCCAGTGCCGTCAGCCTGCGGGATGGAGACCTCAACGTCGCCACCAACGGCAGACTTCTGACCGGCGGTCAGCGAAGTCCGGTTGATGTTCGCCTTGATGAACGCGGCAACCGTGTCATCGAAGTATTCAGCGAAGCCTCGCGTGAGCTTCGAGAGGACCTGAGAGCCGAACTGCTTGAGGTCGAAGGCAACCTGCTCCATGCCGATCGCGGTCGCGTTCTGCGCGAGCGTGGTGAGCTGGACCGGGAACCGAGTCTCGGAGATGAAGCCATTCGGGGCCCGTCGGTCCGTAGCCGGAAGCGGCCGGTCGGAGGCCGCGGCGAAGACGTTCTTGTCACCCGTGATGGGGTTCTTGATCGGGGTCGAGATGCCGGACGCCTGGACCGGAATACCGCGAGACTCACGGTTGACGTTGATCACGTCACCAATGCCACCGGTGAAGTTCAGCTCGGAGTACCGGGCCGGAATGCCACCAAGAGTGAGCTGTCGGTCCAGAATGCCAAGTGCTGCGATGGTCACCTGGACCGGGTCAAGATTAAAGTGATGCTCAGTAGCCATTAAGCCTCCATGAGGGCATGAAAAAAGCCCCCCAGATGGAGGGCTGAACTAAGGGAAGGGAGAGGCTTAGAGGAAAGCCCCACCCGCGATGTAGTCCGCCAGATCGTTTGGGTTGATACTGGAGAACTCGCCGCCGTTGCCGCCCTTGTTGTGGCCGGCGCCTGCGATCTGCGGGAAGCCCGCTCCGGAATTCGCCTGCTTCTTGGGCAGGGACTCAATGAACGACTTGACGGCCTCTCCGTTCGGGCGAGAGTCATCACCCGTGAAACGGCTGAGGTCGAGGAAGGAGAGGTCAGGAAGCTCAGCACCGGCACCTACGGCCTGAAGCCGCAGTTCCGCAGTCACCAGCTCGGTAGAGACCTCTCCAAGGGCGGACGTCCGGCCCTCGGTGCGGGCGGCCTCAATAGCTGCCTGCTGATCGGTCTGGAGCTGCTGAAGCTCGGTACGCGACGTGTTGTAGTTGGTCTCGTTCTGTCGAGAGAGAGCCTTCCAACGGTCACGGTCGGCAATGACCTCTTCCAACGTCGGACCAGCGGGAGGAGTCTGAGGATTTCCCTCGTTACCCTGCTGTCCTGCGTTGTCGTCCTGAGTAGGCATATGTTGTTCCATTTCGGAAGGGACTCACCATTTCGGCGGGTCAGGGCTTGGCCTCGTGGATCTTCCGGTTCGCGTTCCCGGAGTTCCCCTGTGGAGGCTTTTTGGGGTTGGGCTGTTGGCCCTGTGGCTGTGGCTGGGGCAAGAGCTTCTGAATCTCTGCCTGAGCCTTGGCGTCCTCCTTCCGCATTTCGCGGAAGTCGGCAATCTGAGTGGCGGAGAACCCGGCCTCGTGCCACAGGAACTCAAGAGGCACATCAAGCTGCTTCATCTTGAGCAGTGCATCGATGTGCTGGGCTTCGGTGCGGTATTCGGGGTCGCGCCATCGCGTCTCCATCTCGAAGGCGTCCTTGCGCTGGTCACCCTTAACGGCGAAGCAAAGTCGAATGACTCGCTCCCAGGCTTCCCCGAAGTGGAGCATCCGTTCCTTCACCTTGGCGACAAGTCCCGCTTCCGCGGAGATGATTGCCTCACCAGATGGGGCGGTGGTCGTGTTTACCAAGAAGTAATGACTGGGAACCCTCGAAACTGTCGCGAGGTGCTGGACCAACATGTCAACCAGGTCAACGTAGTTGGACAGGTCAGCGGCAGCGAAGGAGCCGAACTTTGCGTTGGGGTCCTCAGCCTGAAGTAGCTTGTCCTGGCCGACGTTGTACGGCTCGACGGGGTTGCCGTTCGAGTCTTCCTGGATTTCCAGGCCGGTGACGAACCGCTGGGGGAAGGCCGCGAACTCAGACGCCGTAAGGGCATCCATCGTGGTCTTGTTGATCGCATCCTGGATCGGGATGCAGTTAGCCAGTTCAGAGACCGGGTCCATGCCGAGTCGAGAGCGATTCTCGAAGGGCACAACGGGGACGATGCCGAGAGGGTTGGGCGTGCTGACGCCCTGGTCCCACTCGGTCGTGCCGTATGCAACCTCATAGACGTAGTCCTCGGTCCAGAGTGTGACCTGCTGACGGCCCCAGGCGTCCATCTCGAAGCGGGCCGCGGCCTCCAGCTCCCACAGAGAGCCGGCCTTGTAAGAGACAGCCATGCGAGAGCCGGGAACCGGGGTGATGGTCGGCTCGCCCTTGGCGTCCGCCCAGACGACGACGTACGAGGTACCCGTGATCAGAGACTCAAGGTGTACCGACGTCGAGTAGGCGTCCATGCTGGACCGCTGCCAGAACTCGCGTGCATCCTTGCCGTCGTCCTCTCCGGAGATCCGGAAGGAATCAACGTGAAGCCGCTCGTTCGTGGAGTCCACGATGGTGCCGCAGAAGTTGTCTCGCCACTGCTCGAAGACCGAGGCGAACGCCGCCTTGTACTTCATCTGCGAGAACGCGAGCTTCTGTTGCTCGCCCTCGTAATACTTCGAATACTTGTGGGATTCGTGAAGCGGGCCCGGAACCTTGCCGTACAGGTACATGAGCCACTGGTCCGGGGTCTGTGGCTTACCTATGAATGCCGTATGGCTTCCAGGGGGGACGATCATAGGCGGGCCTCCTTCTAGAAGCCCACGACACGTGACCTTCTTAGCTTCATTCGTCCATCGGCGATGGCATCTGCTCTGGCCTCCATGGCGATTACTGCGCACACTGCGAGGTCGATCTTGCGCTTGGAGCGCGGGGAATCTTTCTGAATGAGAAGGCCCTGAGGGACTTCCCTGGTAACGGCGTTGAGGACATGCCGAGTTAGGCGGGTATCTCCGTCGTGCTTGAGGTCGCCCACCATTGCGGCGGTGCGGAAACGCTCGACGGCCTGAGCCATCCGAGTAGGCTTGTTGGTCCAGAACTCGAATACGGTGTCCTCGCCATGCGTGATGGACCATCGCCCGATGGCTTCCTGCCAGTAGGGCGGGTCTGCGTACATCCACGCGACGCGGTATGTCTCGAAGGCTCGATGAACAGCGGCCTCTACTGAAAGAACGTCAACTTCCCAGTCATCAGGGGCGTGCTCTGGGCGTTCCCAAACACCGATGACAAAGAGCTTGGCGTCACGCAACCTGACGCCCACAATCCCTGTGGCGTCCCCGCGGATACTCCCATCGAAGCCGATGGCTATCTGATCACCGGGCTTGATGGGGTCCTGGTCGTCCACACAGGCATCCCACTCGGGCTTGGACATCCAACCGTCCGAAGACTCTGCAATGCGGTTGCAGAAGAACCGCAAGTAGGTGGAGTCAGGAGTGGTGCGGTCGTAGAGGACTGTGCGAGTCAGGCCGTCAATGTCGGCCCACGAGGCGTCGCCGTACGCCTCGGTGAGGGCCTGGCGAACCTTGGCCTCATCCCGCATCTCGTCAGGCTCGATAGAGCCTTCAATGCAGTCGTACAGCCAAAAGCCCTGGGTGATCATGTCACTCTCGTGAATGATCTGGGCAACGCTGTCTTCGTTAGGGTTGTAAGCGTTGGTCGTGGACACCCAGCGGGAGCCAGACGAAGCAGTCTTTTCGATATTCCGCTTCAAGACCTGGAAGAATTCCGGGCCCCCGTTGCTACCCACCCAGTGGTGGCACTCGTCCATCAGGCAAAAGGTGGGCCGGTTTCCCTCGTTGGTGCGGCCGGCAGTGGCCTTCGGCTTGATGCTCCCAGGCTTGCCAGACTTGAACTGGACGACAGCCTTACCGATGTCGAGCGCGTATTCCTTCTCGGCAGGAGACTCCGAGAGCATTCCTCGGATCATCTCTAGCGTCTGCTCGGTCTGGTCGTACGCCGTGGCGCCGATCTGAACCGTGGGCAGGGCAACCCGCTTGGCTACAGGGAGGCCGTAGGCGTTGAAATGGCTGAACCGGCAAGGGCCGATGAACTCGACGATGGCCAGAGCAGCGAGGAGGGGCGTTTTCCCCCACCCTTTTGCGCGCCGTAGCGTTCCAGCCGAGAAGCGCCAGGTGCCATCAGGCTTGACTGCGTAGAACCACAGGACGAACCTGAGCTGTTCCTTAGTGAACTGCCAGCTCTCACCGGCTCGATCTCCGTCAGGCTGAACAATGTACTTCTGAGCCCAACGAATGATCTCGTACCCCAAGGTCTCCTTGGGAGAGGGAACCCCGTCCGGAAGGTTTCCGGTCTGCAAGGGCGTTCACCTCTATTCAGTTGTTCAGGAGTCGGAACAGCTCCTCGTCTAGGTCTGTGGTGGTCGGCTCAGCGGCGGCCGTCTCGGCGGCCTGCTCCTGGTCCTGGTCGTCCTCGATGGACATGCGCAGTCGCGCCCTGTCCTCGGTGGTGGCGCCCCACTTGGCGACGCGCTGCCGGATCTCACCGGCCAACTTGACGTCTCCCTGGTAGAAGGAATCCACGAGCTTCACGGTGATTTCCAGCTCAGCCCAGTCGGTCTCAGCCCATGCGCCGGCCTGCGGCGAAGTTGCCCAGGTGCGCCAGAAGCGGCGGGCGCCGGAAGTCTTGATTCCGAGGCCGGGTGGGAGAGCTCGGCCCTCAGTGGTCGAGCTGCTGAGTGTCTGGGCGTGCTCGTGCTTGTTGCGCCGCTGGGCGTTTTCCTTCGGCTTCGGTCCTCGGGTCACAGCCTCACCGCGCTCGGATCGATCCCGTAGAGGTCGCCCAGTTCCTCAAGCTCGAACATTGCTTCCTGACGCCAGGACCGCTCAGCGGCCTTGCTAGGCCGGTGATTTGGTGCCTCGGGCCCGCAGAAGTCATAGGGGCAGTCGAGACAGCGACCGTTGCACTGGGCGGACATGGGACACCTCCGAAGGGTGGGAGTAGGAAGGAATGAAAAAACCGCCCTCAAGGGGCGGTCGTGATGGTGTGTCTGACCGGATTCGAACCGGCGTCGCCTCCGGGAAGGGAGGAGTCCTAGACCGCTAGACGACAGACACCGTGCTTCCATCCCCTGATCAGGGGGAGATTCAGCACCTACGGGCGCTACCCGTATGGCTGGCACGGCAGGACTCGAACCTGCAACCTGCGGATTAACAGTCCGCTGCTCTGCCCATTGAGCTACGTGTCATCGGAGGGTCAACGACCCTCGCTGTATGTCTTGCGCTTGTGGCACGTCTTGCATAGAACCCAAAGGTTGTCTGGCTCCCAGGAGCCACCGCGGGCTACCGGGACGATGTGATCTACCTCCAGCTCCTTATGCGATCCGCACTGCTGGCAGGTGAAGCGGTCCCTGGCGAGGGTTCGAGCCCTCCGCTTGTGCCAGTCGGATGGCCTTGAAGCATTTCGAGCACTTGTTCTATTCCAGCTTTTACGCAACTGATGCTCGCTACAGCGACCGTCCCGAACGGTCGGGGTAAGGCAGCCCTGAGTTAGGCAGATGCTCTTGGCCCTAGGCATGTCTCCCCCTGTGGTATTGGGCCCCGGCCGGGTTCTTGTCTGGCGGCCGGGGCCGTCTCCTGGGCGCTCACTGGAGCTGGGCTCAACAGGAGGTCAGACAGGAGAGTTCGGCAAAAGTATTACTTAATCTTCAAAAAATAACTCTATGTATACCCTAGATGACAAATACATCAGGAGTAGTGATGGGTGAGAGCTTCGCTTTGTCTTGTTCGCTCGTTTGTTCGCTCGTTTCACTCGCTCTCTCACTAAGGATGTCGGTGTCAAAGCCCTTGGTCTGGGACAGAGTTGAGCCAAAGTGAGATGCAGGTCACATAATCAAGATCGTTTAGCCCCAGATGCAAGGTTGCCTTTCCCTGTACCTCCCCTCGCGGTTGATTCCGTGGTGAGGTGTATGTACATTGGGATATCAAACAAGTGAGGGGCGAATGTGGCTAAGCTTCCAGACAACGAGACGCTACTTCGGTATTACAGAGAAGGGCTTACAGATAAGCAAATTGCCCAAGCCTATGGCGTTTCTGTTCAGGCCGTAAATCTACGTTTCGTCAAACTCGGTATTGAAAGAAAGCCGTGGAGTAATGCGGCAACGGCGATTGTAGAAGCGGCTTGGCCGTCCTCGGAATTCGATCGCACTCGTTTTACTCAACTTCAGCGCGCTCGTGATCTGTGGTCATTCCTGCGTTGGCGCCTAGGCGACCCGACACTCTCAGAGAGGCAGCTCACTGCCGCACAGCGCTTCTCTGCCTACGCGGCAGACCATGACGTAGTGCTGTCTCTCGACCTGACACAGAAGTCCCCGTGGGTGTGGCTACCCAGGGAGGAGGGCGACGGCCGGCGCGTTCTGCGGTGGCCGGAAGGTCGAGAGCTGCCGAGGGGGGCGCACCTCAAGGCGATCACCCTCCCTTAGGTCGACTCTCTGGAAGGCGCCCTAGAGGTTGCCTTCAAGTAACTTTTGGAGGGGGAGGCAACCAGGAAGGAAACTCATACAAGGAACCCACAGCAAGCATTGCTGGCCTTCCGCACCCCACTGCGGAGGGCCTTTGTCCTTTATGTACCCCCCTTGCCTCGGCTATAGATGATAGTGCCCCCCTCCCTGTGGGAGCACTGTGATTTCGACCGCACCGCCGGGGGTTGTCCCCACAGATTCAACGTGACAAAATGGGACTCAGGGAGGCGGTCCTCCTGATTTTTAGCAACTCAGGAGGAACGCTTAATGGACGTGGCTTGCCTCAAGGACGCGGCTTGCCTTAAGGGCGTTGCTTGCCCCAAGGGTGTGGCCCGATGTACGGGCGGCCGTCCGGACGAGGACGGCCGTATTTGCACTACCGGATGCACCTGGGACAAGGAGACTCGGAATGTGTCTCCAGATCATCACACTCTTGGAATGGTTGCACTATACACGAAGGGTTCCGCAACAGACTGGGTTGACTTGGTCATTACAGATCTCGCCCCGTCTTCACTCACCGAGAAACGAATTGCCGAAGTGGAAGCCGAGTTGGGGGCACCGCTTGCTGAACTGGAAGTGGTGCAGCGGGAGTTCGATTATGGCCATGCGGAAGTCCCGTGGTCGAGTTCGTTCACCCTCATGCGGCTGAGCCGAATAGAGACGAGTTGAGTTTGAGCATAGAGAATCAGCCGCGGTCGGTCTCTCAGGTAGAGCAGTACGAGAAGTGCTCATGGCGCTGGTACCTCCAGCGAGTTGAGCGCGTCGTACCGCGGCCGGCCGCTTGGTCTTTCCATGGGACGGCCTTTCACAGCGCTGCGGAGGCGTTTGAGAGGTCGTCTCGTCGCATGGGGGCCGAAGAGGTCGTAGAGGTCTTCCGCGACGAGTACACGGCCATGGTGAACAAGGCCCTGGACAAGGAGGCCAACACCGACCTGTGGCTTGCTGCTGGCCGCTACACGGGCGGCGAGGACATCGAGCGCCGCTACGTCCTGGGGCTGGACCAGACGGCCGCGTACGTCGAGTGGAGTCAGACGAACCAGCCAGCCATCTGGACGGAGCCGAACGAGGGAGCGCCGGCACTAGAACTGTCCTTCATGGTCGAGCTGGGCGGCATCAAGGTCCGCGGCTTCATCGACCAGACCCTAGAAGAGGACCAGGACCCCGAAGAGGACGACGCCACCGTGAAGGTCCGGGACCTGAAGACCGGCACCATGAAGAGCAAGTTCCAGCTCCAGACGTACGCCGTGGCGTTGCGTCAGCAGTGGGGTGTGAGCGTCAAAGAAGCTGACTGGTACCTCGCTAAGACTGGCCGCCTTTCCCGGCCTGTGAAGGTCGAGGATGTGTCTGAGGACGAGATCGGCCAGAGGTTCGCGGACATGGATGCATCGGTGAAGGCCGGCAACTTCCCGGCGAATCCCGGCTTCGGCTGCCGCTTCTGTGATGTGTCGCACGCCTGTTTTTTAAGCCATAACTTGAATCTGTGGGCAAGGTGATCTACCTTGAAAATAGAGGAAAGGAGAGCGACATCAATTCCTGGCATCATGCGGTATCCGCATCCCGCAAGTGGGGCGGCGAGCCGGAAGTGTATCTGCCGATCGAGGAGTTCATCGACTCCTCGAAGAAGGTTCTGGGCGATGTCCGTCACCGGTCCATCTACCACCACACCGAGGGTGTGTGGCTGGTGCAGCGCATCTTCGGCACCACGCTTGACGTGCCGAAGGGCAATCGCATCGTGAAGGTTCCGACTCGGCTGATTGCCGAGCGGCACATTATCGAGGATCTCGGCTGGCTACCCTCGCCGGCCGACTACATCAAGGGGATGCCCGTCGAGCGCTGGATGTCCGGCGCCAAGCGTAAGGAAGTCCCCCTGTCTACTCTGCTTCTCAACCAGCCTGGAGCGTGAATGTCTGACCTGATCAAGCGCAACTTCCTTGGTATGCCTGTCTCTGGCGAGATCCGTCAGGGTTTCCCCCGTCACGATCAGAATCCTGTTGAGGAGTTGGCCCCACTGCTCCAGGCCCTCTTGGATGACCCGACCATCACCGAGTTCGGATGGGCGCAGTACACGCCCTATTTCAATGACGGTGAAGTCTGCGAGTTCAGCGCGGGTGAGGTCTGGGTCCGCACCATCGAAGAGGTCGACACCGAAGAGCATGAGTACGACAACTACGAGCTCAGTTGGGACTATCACCCGAGCCTCGGGCGTGAGAGCTGGGAGTACCGCGGCGAATGGCCAAACCGTGAGTACGTCGGTCTGGGCTATAAGGGTCCGGATGAGGAGCGGTACCACCAGGTGAAGGCCCTCAACGCGGCCATCGCGTCCGGCTGGTACGACACGGCCCTCCTCAACGCGTTCGGGGATCACGCCCTGGTGACCGTTCGCAAGAACGGCATCGAGGTTGAGTCCTACGAGCACGACTAAGGAGAAGCACTATCTACAGCCTGGCACAGTCAGTCTTGGTCAAGGGAGCGGCAGGGGAACCGCTTCCTTCGCCATTTAGGGGGCTGGCTCGTCACGAAGTCGAGTTCCGGCGCGGCGAGTTCTCGCTCATCGCTGCCGGCCCCGGCACTGGCAAGTCACTGTTCGCCCTGAACCTGGCGCTGTACGGAAACATCCCGGTGATGTATTACAGCGCCGACAGCAATGCGGCAACGCAGCTCACCAGGGCCACGGCCATCCTCACGGGCGACAACGTGAAGGACGTGAAGCGCAAGCTTCTGGCGGACGACTTCGAGGAGTACACGGCCTATCTGGCAAAGCGGTGGTGGCTCCGTTTCAACTACGAGGCCCGACCCACGCTTTCAGTCATTGAGACGGACCTAAGGGCGTACTTCGAGGTCTTCGGCATGTTCCCGCACCTGATCGTGGTGGACAACATTACGAACGTGGATGCTGGGGCAGTTGGTGACGCGGAGTCCTTCACGTTCGGCCTTGAGGCCATGTGTGAGTTCATGTCAGATATGGCCCGGTACACCGGGGCTCACGTCCTGTCCCTGCATCACGTCACGGGCGAGTACAGCGACGGCCTACAGCCCATCCCGTTGTCCGGCGTGAAGGGCAAGATCGGGCGCATCCCGAACGTCATCCTGACGATGCATAAAGAGACGGACGAGATGGATGGCACGATCCTGCACGTCTCCGACGTGAAGAACCGGGAAGGCTTTGCCGACCCTAGCGGGCAGACGTTCAGTTCGTACGAGTTCAACTCGAAGAACATGCAGCTCACAGACGTATCGGACGATCTCTAAGTAATTTACGTCACAGCCCAAACAGATCTCTAAACTTGAATCTGGGGGAAGTGTGATCTACATTGGAATTAAGGGAAAGGGCGGGAAATGAACGCGACTTGCGGGTACACACTTGAGCGGGAAATCGTAGGTGTTCTACTCGAAGAGAACCCGCAAATCTCCACGAATCAGATCCAGGAAGCTGGTGGCGGCGTAGTCGCTCTCATTCTCTCCGTCGAGAGCGCGAGGCGAATGAGGATCTACCGGCTGGCCAAGGAACTGAAGTTCCACTCCCGCTCCAGCACCGCTCAGGTCGTCGCGGTATCAATGCCGACCAAGGGCGGTACGGAATGGGAGGTCGTCCCCCTCTCTTACCTCCAAGGTCTTGCCGACGAGGCAGTCTCTACGAAGGACCAGAAGAGGCTAGAGGCTGCTTTGAGGCCGCGTGTCTAAGCCCCGATCCGGATACCGGAAGTGCTCAAAGTGCGAGAAGAACAGGGCAGTTCGGTTCTTCACCCCCAAGGGGCGGGTGTGCTCGTCCTGTAGGAAGAAAACCCGCAGGGCTTCATCCCATGAGGCTCGGGTCACCAACACCTACGGCCTAGAACCTGGCGAATTTCAAGCCCTCATGGACTACCAGGGCGGCGTGTGCGCCATCTGTCAGCAGCCAAGGCGCTACCGGCTTGACGTAGACCACGACCACAAAACCGGCATGGTCCGAGGACTCACCTGCCGACTGTGCAACCGGCGAATCCTGCCGGGGGCCAAGGACAACCCCGAGACGCTGCGTTCCGCAGCTGACTACCTAGATGACCCGCCTGCGGTCCGGTTCCTAGGACCGCGCTTTCACGTGGATACGCGAGGAGTTACCGATGAGTGAGGCGTCCATCAAGCTCGACTACCGCAAGTGGCGGGGCGAGAAGAACCTCATGAACTGCACGAACCGGCAGTACGTCTTCCCCGTCCACGTGAGGCGGATCGGTGACCCGAACCCGCAGCTCAGTAAGTAAGCCTCCGATTGCTGCGGTTCTGAAGCACTACTACTCAATAGACGTAAAAGAGCGGGCAGGGTGGTCAAAGACACTCTGCCCGCTTCACGTTGAGGAGAACCCCAGCGCCTCGGTCAATACCGAGAAAGACCGATGGAACTGTTTCGTCTGTCAGGTCTCTGAGGACTCGATAGACGTTGTGATGCGAGAGGAAAAACTTGGCTTCCGAGAAGCCCAGGCATGGGCACATGCCCGGTTCGGTGGAGGCGGCGAGGACGTACTACCACCAGTTCAAGGGGAGCCCAGCCGAGGAGTACATCAAGGCTCGCGGCCTGGGCGACGTAGCCGACAAGTTCACTCTGGGATACGTCGGTTCGGCGCTGACTGGTCATGAACAGCGGACCGGGATGCTCGTTCTCCCGTACCTGCGGCCGGCCAACGGGCCCCACGGTGTAGCCACGATCCGATTCCGCTGCATAGCCGACGAGTGCGTACGAGACGAGCACGGCAACTACCTCGCCCCCACCTGCAAGGAGAACCACCGCGGGCACGGCAAATACCTGACCATCCCCGGCGACCAACCCCGGATGTTCAACACCAAGGCACTCATCACCGGAAGCTCGTCCATCGTCATCACCGAGGGCGAGTTCGACGCGATGGCGTGGGAGTCGGTTGGGGTGCCGGCCATCGCCTATCAAGGCACGTCGAGTTGGCGCGACCACTTCATACCCGCACTGCTCGGATTCGAGACGGTCTACATCATCGCTGACGGAGACACCCCAGGTATTGAGGCCGCCGAGAAGCTGGCGGCATCCCTACCTAACTCGAAGGTCATCGTCCTTGGCGAAGGCCACGATTCAAATTCATTCCTCCACGAGTTCGGGGCTGTTGCCCTGCGAGAAAGGATCGGCCTGTGAAGAGCAAGTGGAAGCCTGGAACCCGAGTCCGGGTCAAGGTCAGTGTCGCTGACGGACTTGCCGGCCTGACGGGTGTCATCGAGTCCGTGAACTATGCCAAGTTCGAGGAAGCGACCTCCGTTTTCCTGGACGACCCTGACAACGAGTACGCCCCTCTTGGTGCTTACTTCAAGGACGACGAGTTGGAGGCAGAGTGAAGTTCAAGCCTGGCGAGGTCGTAGTTATATCTGACCCCTCTACCGCCTTCACCGAGCAGTTCAGGGACGAACGAGCCGTCGTAACCGACTTCAAGGAAGACGAGAGCTACCCGTACGAGGTCGTGTTTGCTAACGGTTTCTCCCTTGGTTTCGCAGACTTCGAGATGTCCCGAGTCGAGGACCAGGCCGCGGACGAGATTAATCACCCGACGCATTACACCTGGCTTCCCAACGGCCTTGAGGTAATCGACGTAACTGAGAACCTGAATTTCAACCTCGGGAACGTCGTGAAGTACGCCCTTCGTGCTGGCCACAAGACCGAGGAGCCGCTTACGGACCTGCGTAAGGCGGCCTGGTACATCAACCGTGAGATCGATCGTCTGGAGTCTGCGTGAAGCGGATCGTCATCATCAGCGATCTCCAGATGCCTTTGGAGAATCGCCGAGCGCATACCAACCTGCTCAACTTCATTGGCGACTACGCCCCCGACGAAGTGATCAACATCGGTGACATCACCGACTACACGGCCCCCGCCCGTTGGAGTGCGGGTAAGCGCGCCGAGTACGGCATGTCAGTGAGGGAGGAGGCCGCGTACACGAAGCGGGTCCACCTGGACCCCTTCCGCGAGGTCTATGACGGCGAGTACACCCTTCTCGGCTCGAACCACGGTGAACGCCCTCATAAGTACCTCGTAGAGCGTGCGCCGGCCCTCGCGGACGGAGACGAGTACAAGGAGAACAACCTCCTCCAGCTCGACGACTACGGCGTCCGCTTCGAGGCCCTGAAGTACGACTTCGCGCCCAACTGGACTGCGACCCACGGCCACGCCAAGGGGATCAGCTTCAGCCGGATTGCAGGCGGCACGGCCATGAACGCCGCTCGGCTCTTTCAGCGAAGCGTCGTCATGGGCCACACCCATCGGGCAGGCATCGTCAGCGAGTCGAAGGGCATGGGTGCGTCCAAAACGCTTACCGGCGTTGAAGTCGGCCACCTCATGGACCTGAGGAAGGCCGAATATCTCGGCGCCGCCAAGTTCGCCAACTGGCAATCGGCATTCGGCCTGTTCTACGTGGACGGCTCGAACGTCCAGCCCAACATCATCCCAGTCAGCCGGAACGGCTCGTTCATCGTGGAGGGAGAGACCTACAAGTGACGGAAATCAACTGGGAATCCCTTCAGGTCCTGGCTGAGAAGGTTGCCTACGAGATCACTACGAAGTGGCAGATCGTAGAGGCCGACGACGTGAAGCAGGAAATCATGCTGCATGCGGTCAAGGAGAAGCACATCATCGCCCAGTACCAGGGCAATGAAGAAGTGCTCCGAAAGATCTTCTGGAACGCTGGCCGGCGCTATGCCGCCAAGGAGCGGGCATACCTGGACCTGATGGACGATCAATACCACTACACCCCCGATGAAGTGCGGGGAGTCATGCGGTCGTTCATCTACACCGACGCCGAGGTCAGTCAGCAGATCGGCAAGAAGGACGACCTAACCCGGTGCGTCATCACAGACAACATTCTCTCTGCGCGACTGGATGCCGAGAAGGGCATCAAGCGCCTAAACGCCGATTACCAAGAGGTAGTCATGCGGCTCTTCGTATATGGCATGAGCCCCGCGAACGACACCGATCGAAAGCGTGGATACCGAGCTATCGACGCACTCACAGCAGAGATGAACCGAAGCATACGTACGGGAAGGTAAGACCCTGACTAACTGGAAGACTGAAACCGCTAAGACTGTTTACGAGCGAACCTACCGGCGAGAGAAGCCGAACGGAGAGCTGGAGACCTGGCCTGAGACCGTTCGCCGGGTCGTGGCCGGCAACGTGGCCCTGGTCCCCGAGAGGTACATCGAGCCCGGCGAGGCCGAGCGCCTGGTCGAGCTGATCGAGTCGTGGAAGGTGATGCCCGCGGGACGTCACCTGAAGTCCTCGGGAGTCAACGACTATGCGCTGAACAACTGTTGGGCTGCCGGCTGGGAAGCCAGTGATCCCACCGAGCACTTCACCTTCACCCTGTTGAGGCTGGCCGAAGGCGGTGGTGTCGGCGCCAACTACAGCAACCACTACTTGACCGGCTTCCCATCCGTCGTCAGTCCGGTGAAGGTGCATGTCGTCTGCGACCCGGATCACCCTGACTACCTGGACATGGTGGAAGCGGGACTCATCTCCACGGAGTACGCCTACACATGGGCTGGTGCTTACGGAGTCGAGGACTCCCGCGAGGGTTGGGCCGAGGCTCTGGGCGACCTGATCCGAACCGCCCACTACCCCAAGACACGGCACAACGACCGTGTGTATGACGTGAGTCGGGTGCGGTACAAGGGCGCTCCGCTGCGGTCGTTTGGTGGCACTGCGAGCGGGCCGGCTCCGTTCGCGGAGATGCTGATCAACGTCGGCGAGATCCTCGCCCGCAAGGTCTCCAAGGACGACGACGACCCGAACGGACTCGTTCGCTACCTCGGTAGCCGCCTGACCGGCATCGACGCCACGGAAATCGATCACGAGATTGCGCGCTGCATAGTCAGCGGCGGTGTGAGGCGAAGCGCCCGAATGTCGATCATGCGGTGGGACGATCCGCAGATTGACGAGTTTCTGGCCTGCAAGGCAGACATGTCGAAGCACTGGACGACGAATATATCGGTCGAAATCGACGATGCGTTCATTGATGCCGTCTACGAAGGTCACATGGGCGCCGAGCTGGTTCTCCGCAGCCTCGCAGAGGGTGCATTGAAAAACGGGGAGCCGGGCTTCTGGAACTCCTCCACGTCGGCTGTGGGGGAAGTCGATGGTGTGTACACGACCAATCCATGTGGTGAAGCTCTTTTGACCCCATATGAGCCGTGTAATCTCGGTTCGGTCAACTTGGGTGCATTTGTTGACGAGTTCGGCAAGATGGACGTGCCTGGACTGCTGGACGCTCACCGCCTGGTGACCCGGTACCTGATCCGGGCCACGTGTGCGGAGGTCGCTGATCCGAAGTCGAAGGAGGCCATCTCTCGGTACCGGCGCATCGGTGTCGGTCACACGGGCTTCGCGGACTTCCTTGCCAAGCTTGGCATCCGGTACAGCGAGGCAGCCACCAATTGGCGGGTTGAGGCCACCCTTGATCTCCTGGCCGAAGAGGTGGATGAGGCTGCGGCTGAGTACGCCAACGAGATGCGGATTCCGGTCCCGATCAAGAAGCGGGTAATCGCCCCCACCGGGACGATCTCCAAGGTGGCCGGCGTCTCCGGTGAGGCCACCCATGCTCCTTTCGGCGATTACTTCATTCGACGTATCCGCTTCTCTCTGGTGGAGCCGGAAGAAGTGCGACAGGTGGAGGAGTACCGGGCGAAGGGGTACCACGTTGAGCCGTGCATCTACGCAGCGAACACGGCAGTCGTGAGCATCCCGACCAAGGACCCGCTAGTGAGTCAGGTCATGGACCCGTCCGTGATCGAGCACGCTGGCGTGCTGTCCCTTGAGGACATGCTGAGCGTCCAGGCTCTCTATCAGGAGCATTGGGCAGACCAGGCGGTGTCTTACACGGCCTCCGTCGACCCGGAGCGGTACACCGTGGACGACGTGGCCGCGGTCCTGTTGGAGTTCATGCCGAAGCTCAAGGGAAGCACCATCTTCCCGGAGATGTCCCGCGCACAGGCGCCGTACGAACGGATCAGCCGGGACCAGTACATCGAGATGGCTACCCGTCTCGGCATCGAGACCGAGGACACCGGCTTCGATGAGATCTGTGCAAGCGGCGCTTGCCCCATTTAGAAATACCTAGTGAATGTCGTCACAGCTCATTAAACTTGAATCTGTGGCACACGTATTGCACTATGGAATTAGAGGAAGGGAATCCGAAGTGAGTTACCCGGACCCGTTTGACGAGCGTTCACCCTGGGACGAAGAGCCCCAGGCCCCGAAGAAGAAGGAAAAAACGCCTATGACCGATACCGCCGCTGGACCTGCCCCCTTCAAGATCGGTTTCACTCTCAAGGCCGGCAGCACCTACGAGGCCGAGTGGCTGACCCCGACCGTCTACGGACACAGCGCGGAGGAGACCGCGAAGCGCGGCGCCGAGCTGCTGGGCGCACTCAAGTCTGAGGGGCTGATCGAGCTGACTTCGAAGGCCGCGGACTACACCCGCAGTCAGTTCAAGGGCAGTGCAGGTAATCCCGGTGGCGGGTCGGCGCCGAAGCGGTTCAGCGGCGGCAAGGTCGAGCCGAAGGGCGGCCGGGGATCTGTTGCTGGCGACGAATGCCTGCACGGCCGGGCGCTCGTCGAGAAGCCGAATTGGACTGCGCTGTTCTGTGAAGGTCCTGACGGCGAGAAGTGCGAGCCGCTGTGGAAGCAGAAGGACGGCTCTTTCAAGGCCAACAAGTAACACCGCATGACGTGATGGGGAGCCGGGTTTCGGCCTGGCTCCCCTTTTGCATGGGAGAAACATGGAATTCCGGTCTGACATGACCGTCCACCTGATTAAGTACGCGGCTGAAGACACCGACGTGACGTTTGCCGCCCGTGTCTCCACTCTCGGCGGAGAGTCGAGGCTCAACGAGACGCCTGAGAAGGACGCCGGGCTGATCAACTACCTCATGCGGGACCGTCACGGTTCCCCGTTCGAGCACACCAGCTTCACCTTCTATATCGAGGCTCCCATTTTCGTGGTGCGAGAATTCATGCGCCACAGGGCGGGATGGTCCTACAACGAAGAGTCGGGCAGGTACAAGGAACTGGAGCCCGTCTTCTACACGCCTGCGGATGGTCGCCCACTGCGGCAGATCGGCAAGGCCGGCAAGTACAAGTTCGTTGACGGTGACTACATGCAGAAGCGCACCGTGAGCGGTGACATTGAGCGAATCAGTACCGAGGCTTACAGCACATACAAGCGGCTGCTGGATCTCGACGTTGCCCGCGAAGTGTCCCGCATGGTTCTCCCGGTGAACATCTACTCGTCGTTCTACGCGACTTGTAACGCTCGCTCGCTTATGCACTTCCTTTCGCTCCGTACGCAGGACGAGACCTCGAAGTTCCCGAGCTTCCCTCAGCGGGAAATCGAAATGGTCGCAGAGCAGATGGAGGACTTCTTCCACTTCCACATGCCCGAGACCTGGCGGGCATTCCAGCGCAACGGGCGGGTTGCCCCGTAATCAGTGACACCTACCGAGGAGATCTATTGGGCATCGTGAACTTCATATGTGGCATGGCGGCCATGTATCTGATTCTTCTCGTAATCGAGGCTATCCAAGGCGGTAAGTAGTTGGCTGCTAAGCGCCTGCTTCCAGACGAGATTCACATCATTGGTTTGGAGGGCGGCGGTGTTTGCGTCGTCTGTAAAGACTGCGACTTCGAGTTGGGTGGCGGTGGTTGTGACTGCTGCCCTGGAAACAACGTGACTTTGGCCGACCTGCTAACAACGGCCGAAGTCGAGCACGAATGCGAAGAGGACTGCTCATGAACAAGGAAGTTGTCCGCGTCACGGTCGTCATGGAGTACGAGCCGACGTTCAGTAATTACCCCGACTGCCAGTCGGTTGCGGAGGCTGCGGCCTTCGACGAGCAGACAAGCCCGTTCCTTATGTACCCCGACGTATACCTCATCGAGGACGAAATCAAGTCCGTCACTTTCGAGGCTGTCACCGTCGAATAGGAGACTGAGTGAAGGTCCTGCGGTACCAGATCAGGCGCCAAGCGGTCCGGATCAATGTCTGTGAGACGCCTTGGGACCTTGACCGCTTCATCGATTTCGTAGAAGCCAATCCGGTAATGGGCTTCGACACGGAGACGACGGGACTCGACTGGTGGAACACAGACCGTGGATTCCGACTGCGCCTTGCGCAGTTCGGTAATGCCGTAGAGAGCTGGGTTCTGCCGGTCGAGGTCCACCCCGAATTCGGGAAAGCAGTTCGGTGGGCCGTGCGGAAAGCCTCACGTCTCATCGCTCACAACGGCACGTTTGACCAGCACGTTGTAGAGGGCTGCCTCGGCGTCACGCTCGAAGAGCTGGCCCCGAAGGTGCTGGACACAAAGATCATCAGCCACCTGGTTGACCCTCGCCAGGTCAAGGAGTTCGGTCCCGGCCTCAAACTCGAAGAGCTGACCGGCTACTACATCGATAAGACCTTGGCCACAGAGGTCAAGGGCTCGATGACAGCGATAGCCAAGCGGTACAAGGTCAAGAAGGAAGACATCTGGCCCATTGTCCGGACGTTCGACCCGGAATACCTGCTCTACGCGGGTATGGACCCGATCCTTGCCTTCCGGCTGTTCCACATCGTGTTCCCAAAGGTTCCAGCTCGTTCCCTCCGGAAGGGCCTGATCGGCTGGGAACACCGCTTGGCCCACATCACGGCCCTGATGGAACGTGCCGGCTACCTCGTGGACGTTCCGTACGTCAAGGCCCGAATAGCAGAGCTGAAGGCCGAAGAGGAGAAGTGGCTTCGAGAGGTCCACAGGTGGGGCGTCGAGAATGTCAACTCCGACAAACAGCTCATTGCGGCTTTCCAAGGGTTCGGCTTCAGGCTGACCAAGAAAACCAAAAAGGGCAACCTCTCGATGGATGCCGAGGTTCTGGACTCCATCGATCACCCGTTGGCCGAGGCAGTAAAGAAGGCGACGAAGGCCGCTAAGTGGCGGAAGACCTGGTTCGAGGCTGCCCTCAAGGGCATGGACTCTCAAGGTCGGGTGCACGCCAGCATAAATGCGCTTCAGGCGCGGACGGCAAGGATGAGCATTACGGGAGCTATCCCGGCACAGACCTTCCCTGCCGGGGATGGGTATGTGCGCTCTGCGTTCTTGGCCGAAGAGGGTCATGTCTCCGTGTCGATTGACTTCGGAAACATGGAACTCCGGGTTATGGCCGCGGCTTCGGATGACCCGATCATGATGAAGGCATTCCTTGCTGATGAGGACTTGCATAACATCACGGCTATTGCAGCATTCGGGCCGATGAAGCCGGGCCAGAAGAAGCACGAGAAAAGGCCCGCAGGTAAGGGAACCAACTTCGCCATTGGATTTGGCGGAACGTGGCGGGCTGTCACTGAGGGATTCGGAGTCCCCGAGGAGGACGCGAAGAAGGCGGTAGACGCTTTCTGGGAAACGTACCTGGGTGTCGGGCGCTTCGGAGACAAGCTCAAGGATGAAGCCCGAAGGACTGGCTACATCTTCACAGCGACAGGCCGGCGCCTGCCTGTAGACCGCCGACGCCTGTACTCCGCCCTGAACTACTACATCCAGAGCAGCGCGAGGGACATTACTGCTCGGGCAATCATCAATCTCCATCGAGCTGGATACACAAAGTGGATGCGTCTCCCGGTGCATGACGAACTGGTCTTCTCCTTCCCCAAGGAGAGGGCAAAGGAACTCACCGAGAAGGCAGCTCGAATCATGGAATTCACCTTCAAGGGGCTTCTTATCCCTGCTGAGGGTGAGATCGGTGAGCGTTCTTGGGGCTCCATTCTCGACCTTGAAGACAGCAAGCACTAGGAGGGGAATTGCGGAAGTTCCGTTGGAGGGTCCAAGAAGATGACCTGATAGGCGGCTGGTGCGTGACTCGTGAGGACGATAAGAGAACGCCTGCCGAAGGTGTACGTCCCATAGCTGGTTTCTGCTACCTCGAAATAGCGACACACATAGTGACTATCCACAACGAGTGGCTTTCCAAGCGAGGGAACGAATGAAGCTGAGTGAACTCATCTCCGATGCTGAGCGGACGCTGAAGGATTTCGGAGACATTCCCGTTGTCGTCCCCGATCCGGGATGTAGCTGCTGCTCAACCGGGGATTACGAGGAGGCCGAGACTGGCGTGAATAAGAACTCTGTTCGAGTCTGGATGGGAGGTAATGACCCTGTCGCGGTACCTGTCGCATTCATTGTGGGCTGAGCCCTTGTACGAGGAAGTTGAAGGCGGCGAGGACTGCGAGAGCTGCCAGAACACCGATAACACCCTGCTCTCTGACTGGGACGGCGTAGAAGCCTGGCTCTGTTATGAGTGTGCAGAAGCTCAGAACGCGGAGATTTTCGAATGAATGAGAAGCGCGACGATGCAGAGTCCATCATGGCTGAACTCGAAAGCCAGATGGCCCTTGACGGTCTGGAAAAGCGGGGCGACTATGCGGCCGGCATCGCCATTATGGCCGGGAAGGTCATGAGTTCCGCTATGGCGTACGGGGTTCCTTATGCCCTGGCCGAGGAGATGGCTACGGACTTCTGGAAGGCCGAGATGCTGGCAGACACCATTGCCGCACTCGTGCGAGACGCGGACGAAGGCACTGAGTGAGCTGCAATACCCATTACGCCTGCACCGTGCTCCACGGCGAGAAGCGTCCGTGTTGGGACTGCTATTTCCTGGACATCGCAGAGGCCGCAAAAGGTCGCGGGGACTGCATCCGTAAGCAGGTCGGCTCGGTCCTGGTCCGCCCGGACCATCGGGCCGTCATCACGGGATACAACGGGAGCGAGCCGGGAGGCCCGAGCTGCCTCGAAGGCGAGTGCCCGAGGTGCCTCAGTGATGTGCCGGCCGGAACCGGTTACGAGAACTGCGTCGAGTACCACGCTGAAGCCAACGCAATCATGTGGAGCCGTCCAGAGGACCGCATCGGCGCCACCTTGTACGTCACGTTCGAACCCTGTGGGGACTGCCGGAAGCTGATCCGCGGAGTGGGCATCGCTCACGTGGTGTGGCTCGGACGCGGGATCGAGATCCAACGGTGGTCGGTATGAGGGTTCTCGTGTATCGGGTGGACTCGGAAGGAAACAAGACCCTGATCCGGGTCAAAGAGAAATAGAAAGACCCCCGCCCATCAGGGCGGGGGTCTTTGCGTTTCTCAGAACTGTCTCTCGAAGTGGTCTTCCCGTATCGCTAGCCGCTGCTTCACATCCTCGGGGATGAGTAGCGCTCCAACGGTGTCCTCCCCGGCTTGGCCTTCGCTGATCACGAACTTGATGCCAGCCCGAAGTAGATCCTTCGACATCTGTTCCATGCCTCCGGACTCCCACTCTTCCCGATAGGTCTTCCCACCGGCTGTGTAGACCCATCGGTCCTTGGCGGCCTCGGGGTCGATCTCGTCCATCTGCCTCATGAGATTGTTCAGTGTCTCTTCGGCGGTCTCCTGGACGAAGCCGCCGCGAGCGAACTTGCCGCCCGGCGCCAGCTCCTTCATGTAGTGCGAGATGCCGGCCTCAATCTCCTTGAGTTTCTTGCGGGTCTCAGCCCCTCGTGCGTACTCCCGATGCTCAACAGGGTATTCACCCAGCTCATCCAGGACCACGTCAACGAGGGAGCTGTACAGCTCCTCAGGGCTCTCACCCTTGCTCTTGCAGATCCGACACCTGAGGTAGGTGTACTGCTTCCCTCGGTTCACCGACGTGCGCTTGGTGTAGTTGCCGCCGCACCGTGCACAGGAGATGACCCCGAGGAACTTGGTGGCGCCAGGAGTCCACGGGGTGAGGTTCCTCCGACTCATGCCGTCGAGAACCTGTTGCAGCTCCTCAAACTCTTCCGGCGTGGCGATGGGAGGTCCGACCTTGATCGGCTTGCCGTCGCTTCCGTAGACGAGCTGGGACCTCTTGGGGCCGTCGTACTCCTTCCTCTCTTCAGTTCTCAGACCCATCAGGGCTGGGTTCCTGAGGATGATCAAGAGAGAGGTCCCATACCAGAGGCCACCGTTCGGGCCAGGTATGCCAGCCCGGTTGAGGATCTTGCACAGCCTGTAGGCGGAAGGCTTCTTCTTCCGCTTCAGTAGCGCTTCGATCACCCACCTGAGATTGCGGTAGGGCTCCTCGTCGTAGTCCAGGACGTACTTGCCGTCAGGCCCCTTGACGGTCTTGTAGCCGTACATGGGGGCACCTGTCAGCCACTTGTCTTGTGTCTTGTTGAACTCCCAGAGAGAGGCCACCCGCACGCCGGTGTTAGCGGCCTCAATCTCTGCAATGGCGGCAATGAGGGTTGTGATCGTCGTGCCGAGAGGGCTTGAGAGGTCGATCGGGTCATTGAGGGACTTGAGGTTCTTCTCGTAGCGCTGGCACCACTGGATCATGACCTGAAGGTCGAGAATCCTCCGGACGAAGCGATCGAGCTTCCAGAAGTAAAGGACATCGAACTCAGGGACTCGGTTCTGAAGCCAGTCACCAAGATCCTTGCGCTTCCACGGCGGGACCTTGGTCGCTGACACGTTCAAGTCTCGTGCGACTCCGACGACCCTCACGCCGTCTGAGTTGGCCTGTCGCCAGAGGTCGAGTTCCTGGCGGATGGGCGAGGTCGTGTCCTCAGTCAGGATCGACAGCCGGACCGAGAGAAGGCCCCGCTGGGCATCTTCGGGCAGGGACTCGTTGATCGCCTTGAGGGCTTCGAGTTCCTTGATCTCGTCGGCGGACCAGGTGACCCCGATTGTGGGCGCGCTGACGGCCGCGGGAAGCGTGTTCGATGACATACCTCGAGGTTACAGCGTTGTGCCAACGTTTACTCATGCCCGCAGATCTACTGGAACATCGGCTTCGCCGCCGCCGACTACGCCAAGCTGCTGCCCTGGTGGGACGCGGTCGTACGGGGTACGGGCGTCGATCTGTTCGTGGGCGAGGCGCTCTACAAGGCCGGTGACCCGGCCCAGCCCGCCGCCTGGCAGGACCCGGCCGAACTCTCCCGCCACATCGACTTCGCCGCCGCCTACGACCAGGTGCGCGGCCATGTCTACTTTTCCGGCAGGGACGTGGTCACGGACCGGATCGGAACCATGGACCGGGTGGTGGCCGACCACTATCGCAGCAGGGCGCGCCCACCTCGCTGACAGAAGAAGCGCAGTGGGCGCACCAAGTCCTGGGCGGGCTGCCGGGATCCGATCGGCCCGCCCATGGCCCGGGGGCGAAGAGCAGTGTCGTCCGCGTCCGCCGGAGGCCGCTACGGGCTCTCCGGTGCCTGCTTCCGGACGACGGTGTGCTGTACGACGCTGTCGGGACCGGGCGAAATCAGGTGTTCGTGTCCGTCCTCGAAGCGGACGCGGAACGGGGGGGTGCCCCCGGCCCCGAGCACTTCGACGATCTCTGCGACACGGTCGTGCTGTCCCACGGTCCTGCCGTGCGTCAGCAGCCGGTCGCCCGCCTGTGCCTCCATCGGGAGTGACCTCCTCACGGGTGCGGTCCTTGTCGACAAGTCTATGACCGAAAAGCGACTTCGCCCGGTGGAAGGTGCGTGGTTCTCACCCCGGATGCCGGGCGCGCCCGTCCCGGAAGGGCTGCGTCGCTCACGCCTCCTTTTCCGAGGCGGCGGCGATCAGTGTGACGGCCTCGGCGATGCCCGTCTCGGCGGTCGCCTTGTCGATGCCGAGCCCCGTCAGCACACCCGCGCCGTCCTCCTGCTCCAGCAGAGCGAGCAGGAGATGCTCGGTGCCGATGTAGTTGTGGCCCATCCGCAGGGCCTCCCGGAACGTCAGCTCCAGCGCCTTGCGGGCCCCGGCGTCGTACGGGATGAGATCCGGCACCTCGTCGACCGCGGCCGGCAGTGCCTCGGTCGCGGCTCGGCGGACGGCCTCCAGCGTGACGCCCTGGGTTTTGATGAATGCGGGCCCGAGCGCCTCCGGCTCGGCGAGCAGCCCCAGCACCAGGTGCTCGGTGCGCACCTGGTCGTTGCCTGCCGCACGGGCTTCGTTCTGCGCGGCCATCACGACGTTCCTGGCCCGTTCGGTGAAGCGGCTGAACCCCTGGCTGGGGTCGAGGTCCGACGGCTCGCCGGGGTCCTTGGCGACGAACCGCTTCTGGGCCGCCTGCCTGGTCACCCCCATGCTCTTCCCGATCTCCGTCCAGGAAGCGCCCGAGCGCCGGGCCTGGTCGACGAAGTGCCCGATCAGATGGTCGGCCACATCGCCGAGGTGGTCTGCGGCGATGACCGCGTCGGAGAGCTGGTCAAGGGCGTCGGTGTGGACCTTTTTGATGGCCTCGATCAGGTCGTCGAGGCGTACGGGATTGGTTGGGCGTACAGGATTCACCATGTGTCAACCGTAGGTTGACGGCATCGGGGTGTCAACTGTCGGTTGACAGTGAGGTGAGGGCTGCGAAGGCCCTAGACGACAACGCGGGAGGCGGAGGTCCCAGGCGCTGCGACGCCGCTGCCAATCGTGGGTGAGGCCATTAGCCTGATGAGGGGGTGCGGAGGCCAGGGAGGTCCGACGTGACTGAAGATGCCAACGCGAGCGCCGGGACGTTCAATGCTTTCGGTGCGTCTCCGGGCTTCGGCTCGACCCGTTATCCGCCCATCGCCGAGCATGGCCTGATCGGCGATCTGCGCAGCGCGGCGCTGGTGGACACCAACGGCACCATCGACTGGTACTGCTGCCCGCGGTTCGACGCGCCCAGTGTCTTCGCCTCGATCCTCGACGCGGACCGGGGCGGGTCCTTCGAGCTCGCCGCGGATGCCCCGACGCGCACCAAGCAGTTCTACTTCCCCGACACCAATGTGCTGATCACCCGCTTCTTCGCGGACGACGGCGTCGGCGAGGTCCAGGACTTCATGCCGATACTCGACGATTCGCGCGAGGCCGACCGGCACCGGCTGTTCCGCCGCGTGGTGTGCGTGCGCGGATCGCTGCCGTTCCGCGCCCGTGTGGCCCCCCGTTTCGAGTACGGGACGCAGCCGCACACCGTGCATGCCCAGCACGGCCAGGCGGTCTTCGAATCACCCTCACTCACTCTCGCTCTGACGTCGAGTGTGCCGATCGAGGTCGCCGGCCAGGACGTCTGGTCGTTGTTCAAGCTGCACGAGGGCGAGTCCGCCGTCTTCGCCCTCGACCGGGTCGGCGGGGACGTGGCACCCCGCTTCTGCCCGCTGTCCGAGGCGGAGCAGCAGTTCAACGCCACCGTCGAGTACTGGCGGCGGTGGCTGTCCCGGTCGAGGTACCGAGGTCGCTGGCGGGAGATGGTGCACCGCTCCGCCCTCACCCTGAAGCTGCTCACCTACGCCCCGACCGGCGCCATCATCGCCGCGCCGACCACCAGCCTGCCCGAACGCATCGGCGGCGAGCGTAACTGGGACTACCGCTACGTATGGATCCGTGACGCGGCGTTCTGCGTGTATGCGCTGCTCAGACTCGGCTTCACCGAGGAGGCCGAGGCATTCATGGGCTTCCTTTCCGAACATGTCTGTCTCGAAGCGACCGAGGCGGCCGGCTCCACCGGCCCGTTGCAGATCATGTACGGCATCGACGGGCGCCGCGAGCTGCCCGAACGCAAGCTGACCCATCTCGAGGGCTACCGGGGTTCGGCTCCCGTACGCGTCGGCAACGGCGCGGTCAACCAGTTGCAGCTGGACATCTACGGGGCGCTCATCGACGCCCTCTATCTCTACAACAAGTGGGGGCAGCCCATCTCCAGTGCGCACTGGGACAGCATCAGCGCGGCGGTCAACTGGTTGTGCGACCACTGGAATCAGCCCGACCAGGGAATCTGGGAGACCCGCAGCGGGCGCAAGAACTTCCTCTACTCGCGATTGATGTGCTGGGTGGCCATCGAGCGCGCCATGCGGCTGGCCCAGCATCGCGGCCTGCCCGTCGACATCGTGCGGTGGGGGCGGGCTCGGGACGCGATCTATCGCCGCATCATGCGCCATGGCTGGTCCGACGAGCGGCATGCCTTCGTCCAGTACGAGGACGGCCACGTCCTCGACGCGTCCCTGCTGATGATGCCGCTGGCGAAGTTCGTCTCCCCCATCGATCCGAAGTGGCTCGCCACGCTGGACGCACTGGGCGACGACCTTGTGTCCGACTCGCTGGTCTACCGCTACGACCCGCAGGCTAGCCCGGACGGATTGCGGGGCGATGAGGGCACGTTCTCGATCTGCTCGTTCTGGTACGTGGAGGCGCTGGCCCGCGCCGGCCGGCTGGACGAGGCCCGACTCGCGTTCGAGAAGATGCTCACGTATGCCAACCACCTCGGTCTGTATGCCGAGGAGATAGGCCACACCGGGGAGCAGAGCGGGAACTTCCCTCAGGCCTTCACTCACCTGGCGCTGATCAGCGCGGCCTTCGATCTCGACCGCGCGCTCGGCTAGGTGTATTGCCCCGGTCGCTGCGGGGACGCGGACTCGTCGCCCCCGCAGCGACCGGATGCGGCATCGGGAGCGGCCCTCGGCGCCCGCCGGACAAGCAAGAGGGCTTTGCATAAAACTGCACAGCTGCGTATAGTCATGCCATCGACAAGGAGGATTTCGATGGTGGTACGTGCAGCAGTGGCAGGGGCGAGCGGGTACGCCGGCGGGGAACTGCTCCGTCTCCTGCTGGTCCACCCCGAGGTCGAGATCGGGGCCCTCACCGCCAACTCCAACGCGGGGCAGAAGCTCGGTGTGCTGCAACCGCATCTGAGGCCGCTTGCCGACCGTGTGCTTCAGCCGACCCTGCCCGAGGTCCTTGCCAGGCACGATGTCGTCTTCCTCGCCCTTCCGCACGGGCAGTCCGCCGCCGTCGCCGAGCAACTCGGCGACGAGGTGCTCGTCGTCGACATGGGCGCCGACTTCCGGCTCAGGGACGCAGCGGACTGGGAGAGGTTCTACGGCTCGCCGCACGCCGGGACCTGGCCCTACGGTCTGCCCGAGCTGCCGGGCGGGCGCCCGGCCCTGGCAGGGGTCAAGCGCATCGCGGTGCCTGGCTGCTACCCGACCGCCGTCTCCCTCGCGCTCTTCCCGGCGTACGCGGCCCACCTGGCCGAGCCCGAGGCCGTGATCGTCGCCGCGTCCGGTACCTCCGGGGCGGGCAAGGCGGCCAAGCCGCATCTGCTCGGCTCCGAGGTGATGGGCAACATGTCCCCCTACGGCGTCGGCGGGATCCACCGGCACACCCCCGAGATGATCCAGAACCTCAGCGCCGCGGCCGGTGAGCCGGTCACGGTCTCCTTCACGCCGACCCTGGCGCCGATGCCCCGCGGCATCCTCGCCACGTGCAGCGCGAAGGCGAAACCGGGCGTGAGTGCCGAGACCGTCCGTGACGTGTACGAGAAGGCGTTCGCCGACGAGCCGTTCGTCGACCTGCTCCCCGAGGGGCAGTGGCCCGCCACGGCCTCTGTCCACGGTTCCAACGCCGTACAGATCCAGGTCGCGTACGACGAGGCGGCGGGCCGGATCGTCGTCATCAGCGCCATCGACAATCTCGCCAAGGGCACCGCCGGCGGCGCCCTGCAGAGCATGAACATCGCCCTCGGACTTCCCGAGGACACAGGTCTTTCCACGATCGGAGTCGCACCGTGAGTGTCACGGCAGCACAGGGTTTCTCGGCAGCGGGCATCGCCGCGGGAATCAAGGAGAGCGGTAACCCGGACCTGGCCCTTGTGGTCAACCACGGTCCGCGTCGCGCCGCCGCGGGCGTCTTCACCTCCAACCGCGTCAAGGCCGCCCCCGTCCTCTGGTCGGAGCAGGTGCTCAAGGGCGGCGAGGTCAGTGCCGTCGTGCTCAACTCCGGTGGTGCCAACGCCTGTACGGGCCCGCAGGGCTTCCAGGACACCCACGCCACCGCCGAGAAGGCCGCCGAGGTTCTCACCGGTCACAGCGCGGGCGAGATCGCGGTCGCATCGACCGGGCTGATCGGCACGCTGCTCCCGATGGACAAGCTGCTGCCCGGCATCGAGAAGGCAGCCGCCTCCCTCAGCGAGCACGGCGGCGAGAAGGCCGCCATTGCGATCAAGACTACCGACACCGTCCACAAGACCGCAGTCGCGGGCGGCGAGGGGTGGACCGTCGGCGGTATGGCCAAGGGTGCGGGCATGCTCGCCCCGGGTCTCGCCACCATGCTGGTCGTCCTCACCACCGACGCGGACGTGGAGGCGGCGGCGTTGGACACCGCGCTGCGCGCCGCCGCCCGCACCACCTTCGACCGGGTCGATTCCGACGGCTGCATGTCGACCAATGACACCGTGCTGCTGCTGGCCTCCGGCGCGAGTGGAATCACCCCGGAGCAGGACGAGTTCGCCGAGGCCGTACGGACCGTCTGCGCCGACCTCGCCCGGCAGCTCATCGGTGACGCCGAGGGCGCCTCCAAGGACATCCGGATCGAGGTCGTGGGCGCCGCGACCGAGGACGACGCCGTCGAGGTGGGCCGGTCCATCGCCCGTAACAACCTGCTCAAGTGCGCCATCCACGGCGAGGACCCGAACTGGGGCCGGGTTCTCTCCGCCATCGGCACGACGAAGGCCGCCTTCGATCCGGACCAGCTGAATGTCGCCATCAACGGCGTCTGGGTCTGCCGGAACGGCGGCGTCGGCGAGGACCGCGACCTGGTCGACATGCGCTACCGGGAAGTGAAGATCACCGCCGACCTGGCCACCGGCACCGAGTCGGCCGTCATCTGGGCCAACGACCTCACCGCCGACTACGTCCACGAGAACAGCGCGTACAGCTCATGACCACGGCGCGGAAGCACACCGCACTCCCGAAGGCGCAGATCCTCATCGAGGCGCTGCCCTGGCTGACCCGGCACAACGGCAAGACCGTCGTCATCAAGTTCGGCGGCAACGCCATGATCGACGAGGAACTGAAGGCGGCCTTCGCCCAGGACATCGTCTTCCTGCGCCAGGCCGGCCTCAAGCCCGTTGTCGTGCACGGCGGCGGCCCGCAGATCAGCGCCCAGCTCGACAAGCAGGGCCTGGTCAGCGAGTTCAAGGCCGGTCTGCGCGTCACCACGCCCGAGGCGATGGACGTCGTACGGATGGTGCTGGCCGGACAGGTCCAGCGCGAGCTCGTCGGCCTGCTCAATCAGCACGGCCCGCTCGCCGTCGGCATGACCGGCGAGGACGCCCACACGATCACCGCCACCCAGCACCGGCCGACCATCGACGGCGAACTCGTCGACATCGGCCGGGTCGGCGAGATCACCGCCATCGACACCGGGGCGATCCAGGCACTGCTGGACGACGGCCGGATCCCCGTCGTCTCCTCCATCGCACGTTCCGCCGACGACAACCACGTCTACAACGTCAACGCCGACACCGCGGCCGCCGCACTCGCCGCCGCGCTGAACGCCGAGACGCTGATGGTCCTCACCGATGTCGAGGGCCTCTACGAGGACTGGCCGAGCAGCGACGACGTGATCAGCCGCCTCACCGCCACCGAGCTGGAGAAGCTGCTGCCCGAGCTGTCCAGCGGCATGGTGCCGAAGATGCAGGGCTGCCTGCACGCCGTACGCAACGGCGTCGAGACCGCCCGTGTCATCGACGGCCGGGTCCAGCACTCGATCCTGCTGGAGATCTTCACCGATGAAGGAATCGGCACGATGGTCGTGCCCGACGCACAGGGGGAGTCATGAACGGCCAGGAGCTCGCGCAGCGCTGGCAGCACGCGCTGATGGACAACTACGGCACCCCCCAGCTGTCCCTCGTGCGCGGCGAAGGCGCCCATGTGTGGGACGCCGACGGCACCGAGTACCTCGACTTCGTCGGCGGGATCGCCGTGAACGCACTGGGCCATGCCCACCCCGCCATCGTCGAGGCGGTCTCCACCCAGATCGCCTGCCTCGGCCACGTCTCCAATCTCTTCATCGCACCGCCGCCCGTTGCCCTCGCCGAACGGTTGCTGCAGCTCTTCGGCCGCAAGGGCAGGGTCTACTTCGCCAACTCGGGCGCCGAGGCCAACGAGGCCGCCTTCAAGATCGGCCGGCTGACCGGGCGGACCCACATGGTCGCCACCGACGGCGGCTTCCACGGCCGGACCATGGGCGCACTCGCGCTGACCGGCCAACCCAAGAAGCGCGAGCCCTTCGAGCCGCTGCCCGGCGACGTCACCCATGTCCCGTACGGGGACGCCGAGGCGCTGCGGGCCACCGTGACCACCGACACCGCGCTGGTGATCATCGAGCCCATCCAGGGCGAGAACGGTGTCGTCGTACCACCCAAGGGCTATCTGGAGGCCGCCCGGGAGATCACCCGGGCCACCGGGACCCTGCTCGTGCTGGACGAGGTGCAGACCGGCATCGGCCGCTGCGGCACCTGGTTCGAGCACCAGGCCCACCAGGGCGTCGAACCCGACATCGTCACCCTTGCCAAGGGTCTCGGCGGCGGGCTGCCGATCGGCGCCACCGTGGCCTTCGGTCCGGCGGCCGATCTGCTGAAGCCGGGCCAGCACGGTACGACGTTCGGCAGCAACCCGATCGCGTGCGCCGCCGGTCTCGCCGTCCTGGACACCCTGGCGGCCGATGGTGCCCTGGACCAGGTGAAGCGGCTCGGCGAGAAGATCCGGGACGGCGTGGAGGGGCTGAGGCACCCTCTGGTATCCCATGTCCGCGGCTCCGGGCTGCTCCTGGGTATCGTGCTCACCGAGCCCCGCGCACCGCAGGTGCAACAGGCGGCGCAGGGAGCCGGAATCCTGGTGAACGTACCCGCCCCCGATGTTCTGCGGCTCATGCCGCCGCTGATCATCGGTGATACGGAGGTCGACGCGTTCCTCCAGGCGCTGCCCGGCGCTCTCGACGCGGCAAAAGGGGACGGACGATCCGGAGAATGAGGCGACGACGATGACCGAGGCGCAGGAATCCGAGCACGGCGGGCCGTCCGTGCCGCAGACCCGCACCGCACGCCACCGCCGGATCGTGGACATCCTGAACCGGCAGCCGGTGCGCTCGCAGAGCCAGCTGGCCAAGCTCCTCGCAGACGACGGGCTGAGCGTCACCCAGGCGACGCTCTCCCGCGATCTGGACGAGCTGGGCGCGGTGAAGATCCGCAACACCGGCGGCGAGCTGATCTACGCGGTGCCGAGCGAGGGCGGTTTCCGTACCCCGCAGGCACCACTGGGCGAGTCCGCGAAGGAGGAGCGGATGCGGCGCCTGTCCGCCGAACTGCTCATCTCGGCGGAGGCCTCGGCCAACCTCGTGGTGCTCCGTACGCCCCCCGGCGCGGCGCAGTTCCTCGCCTCGGCCATCGACCAGGCCGAACTGCACGACATCCTCGGCACCATCGCGGGCGACGACACCCTGATGCTGATCAGCCGCGACCCGACGGGCGGCCAGGCGCTCGCCGACCACCTGCTGCGACTGGCCCAGAACGAGCGCTGAGCGGGCCGGAGTTGCCCCGGGCCGTCTTCCCCATGAGGGCCATCGTCGTCGCCAACCACGGTGCCCGGCAGCGGTATCTCAGCCGGTGGGTCGCCGCTGCCGGACCATCGCGCGGACATGGGCCCGCAACAACCGATCCATTTACGGCCCGGGCTCGAACGTTCAGGTGAGCTGTGACCAGTAGCTTTGACAATTCATACGGACGACTGCATAGTTATACCTAGGTTCGACCAGTCCAAGGCGCAGGGCTTCATCGCGATCTTCGGCCTCTTGTCGAAGATCGCCGCCAAGCGCGATCTGCAGGCCTCGCCCGACTTCCAGTAGTTACGTCACCGCCTCCCCGTCCCTCCATACGGGGAGGCGGTTGCACATCCACCCCTTGTTCTTCCGAGGAGCACGCAGTGAGCAACGGCACCGGCAACAGCGACGTACGCCTCTGGGGCGGCCGTTTCGCCGACGGTCCGGCGGAGGCGCTGGCCAAGCTGTCCGCCTCCGTCCACTTCGACTGGCGGCTCGCGCCGTACGACATCGCCGGTTCCCGCGCCCACGCGCGCGTCCTCAACAAGGCGGGCCTGCTCACCGAGGACGAGCTGACCCGCATGATCGCCGGTCTCGACCAGCTCGAAGCCGATGTCACGGACGGCTCCTTCACCGGCACCATCGCCGACGAGGACGTCCACACCGCGCTGGAGCGCGGTCTGCTGGAACGCCTCGGTCCGGACCTCGGCGGCAAGCTCCGCGCCGGCCGGTCCCGCAATGACCAGGTCGCCACGCTCTTCCGGATGTACCTGCGCGACCACGCCCGGATCATCGGCGGTCTGATCGCCGAGCTCCAGGGCGCTCTGGTCGGCCTCGCCGAGGCGCACCCGGATGTTGCGATGCCTGGTCGTACGCATCTGCAGCACGCCCAGCCGGTGCTCTTCGCCCACCACGTCCTGGCCCATGTGCAGTCCCTCTCCCGGGACGCCGAGCGGCTGCGCCAGTGGGACGAGCGGACCGCCGTCTCCCCGTACGGCTCCGGTGCACTGGCCGGTTCGTCCCTCGGGCTCGACCCGGAGGCGGTCGCCGCCGACCTCGGCTTCGAGCACGGTTCCGTCGCCAACTCCATCGACGGCACGGCCTCCCGCGACTTCGTCGCCGAGTTCGCGTTCATCACCGCGATGATCGGCGTCAATCTCTCCCGGATCGCGGAGGAGGTCATCATCTGGAACACGAAGGAGTTCTCCTTCGTCACCCTGCACGACGCCTTCTCCACCGGCTCCTCGATCATGCCGCAGAAGAAGAACCCGGACATCGCCGAGCTGGCCCGAGGCAAGTCCGGTCGGCTGATCGGAAATCTGACGGGTCTGATGGCCACGCTGAAGGCCCTCCCGCTCGCGTACAACCGTGACCTCCAGGAGGACAAGGAGCCGGTCTTCGACTCCTGCGACCAGCTCGAAGTCCTGCTGCCCGCCTTCACCGGAATGATGGCCACGCTCACAGTCAACCGCGAGCGCATGCAGGAGCTGGCTCCGGCCGGCTTCTCGCTCGCCACCGACATCGCCGAGTGGCTGGTCAAGCAGGGCGTGCCGTTCCGCGTCGCACATGAGGTCGCGGGCGAGTGCGTCAAGGAGTGCGAGCAACACGGCATCGAGCTCGACGAGCTGACCGACGAGCAGTTCGCGCAGATCTCCGAGCACCTCACCCCCGAGGTCCGCACGGTCCTCAATGTGTCCGGCGCGCTCGCGTCCCGCAGCGGCCGCGGCGGGACCGCCCCGTCTGCCGTGGCCGTCCAACTCGCCGAGGTCAAGGCCGACCTCGCCGCCCAGCAGGCGTGGGCCACAGCGAAGAACTGACAGCGGAGAACCGGCATCGCCGAAGGCGAATAGAGGCGGGGAGCGGCCGCACGCTCCCCGCCTTTCGGTTTTCCCGAGCTGAGTTACGTTGACGTTGACGGAGAGCGCACCCGATCGACGAGGAGCCCACAATGCCTTTCGCCAGGCTGGCCACAGCGACGACTCCGACCGCCCACATCGGGCTCGGTCTGGCAGCGGTCGGCAGGCCCGGCTACATCAACCTCCACCGCGACCGCGATCTGCCCGGGGACCGCAGCGTCGAGGCGCTGCGCGAGCGGACCCACGAGCTGCTGGATGCCGCCTATGCGCAGGGCGTCCGCTACTTCGACGCGGCCCGCTCCTACGGCCGTTCGGAGGAGTTCCTGGCCGAGTGGCTGACGGCGCGCCCGGAAGTGCGCGATGTCGTCGTCGGCAGCAAGTGGGGCTATACCTACACCGCTGACTGGAGCGTCGAAGCCGAGGCGCACGAGGTCAAGGACCACAGCCTCGCCATGTTCGAACGCCAGCGGGCGGAAACCGACGCGCTGCTCGGTGACCGTCTCGACCTCTACCAGATCCATTCCGTGACCGCCGACAGCCCGGCCCTCACCGACAAGGCGCTGCACGCACGGCTTGCCGCACTTGCCGCGGAGGGGGTCAGTGTCGGCCTGTCCACCAGCGGACCCGCCCAGGCCGACGCCATCCGGGCCGCTCTTGCCGTCACGGTCGACGGCGAGCCGCTCTTCCGTACGGTCCAGGCCACCTACAACGTCCTGGAGACCTCGGCCGGAGCGGCGCTCGCCGAGGCCCATGACGCCGGGCTCACCGTGATCGTCAAGGAAGCCATGGCCAACGGCCGGCTCGCCGGAACGGAAGCCCCCGCCGTCGTCCAGGAGATCGCCGCCGAGGCCGGCCTGGGCAGTGACGCGGTCGCCCTGGCGTTCGTACTGCACCAGCCATGGGCCGGTGTGGCGCTCTCCGGTGCGGCGACCGTCAACCAGCTCGCCGGAAACCTGCACGCGGCCGTCGTCGACCTCGACATTGAGCGGCGCGCCCGGCTCGATGCGCTCGTGGAGGAGCCGGAGGCGTACTGGCGGCACCGCGCCGGGCTGCCGTGGAGCTGACCGGGCGCGCCCGGCGCCGGTGACGCGGCGCTGATCCACCGCTCAGTGTCCGCTGCTCCGGTGGCCGTCCGCCCACACGGCCAGCCTCTCGAAATCGGCCGGCAGCAGTCCGATCCGCGGGTCGATCCACAGCAGCAGCGTCTCGGCCGCTCCCTGCCCCGAGATCCACTCCCGGTCCTGCTCGGCGATCTCGTCGTCGACCCAGGCGAACGGCCGGCCGGCCGCGTACTCCACGATGTACTGCGTCTTCCAGTACGTACCGTCCGGCGCGCCGCCGAACATCGACGGCCAGCCGATGTACGGCAGCGGGGGAAGTCCGAGCCGCGGTCCGATCCACCTGTTGGCCTCGCCCTCCCAGGTCGACGCCCAGACCAGTTCGTAACGGCCGGCGAGGGCCAGCAGCGCCTGGCCGTGTTCCGGGTTGAGCAGGACGGGCAGTGGCGGCCCGTAGTCCCACCCCGTGGGCCGCATCAGATGCAGGGCATAGCCGTCCGGGACGCGGCGGAGCATCAGTGCCGCGTACGGATTGAGCGGACCGTCGATGTCGATCAGCAGCAGCGGCTTCATGTCGACATCGTCCTCTCTCCGTTCCAAGGAGGGCGAGGCCTGCTTGCAATGAGACAATTTTGTCTCATTTGGTTTATCGTCGTCTCATGACTGTTGACCGTGAGCAGGTGCTGCGCAGCGCCGCCGCCCTGCTGACCCGTAAGTCGACCGCCACCATGGACGAGGTCGCCAAGGCCGCAGGCATCGGACGCGCCACCTTGCACCGGCACTTCGCCGGACGGGACGCCCTGGTCAAAGCGTTGGAGAACCTGGGAATCCAGGAGTTCGAAGCGGCCCTGGACGATGCCGCGCTCGACGAAGGGAGCTGCGAGGAGGCGCTGCGCCGACTCGTCGCGGCCGTCGAGTCGAGCGCCGGACTGCTCTCGTTCCTCGTCACCGAGAACCAGCTCTTCGAGGGCGACGAGGTGAACGAGGGCTGGAACCGGCTCGACGCCCGGGTCTCCGCCTTCTTCCGGCGCGGCCAGGAACGCGGCGAGTTCCGGATCGACCTCACCCCCGCCTGGCTGACCGAGGCCCTCTACGGACTCGTCTCCGCCGGCGCCTGGGCCGTTCAGGTGGGCCGGGTCGCCGGGCAGGAATTCCAGTACATGATCGTCGAGTTGCTGCTCGGCGGCGCACGCCGGAGCGCGGAGCAATGAGCACCCTCGAACAGCACGCGGAAACCTCCCAAGAGCTGCACCGTCCCGGGCGGTGGATCGCGCTGGCCGTCCTCGTCCTCGCCGTGCTGCTCGTGGCCGTGGACGCCACAGTCCTCGGCCTCGCCACCCCCTTCCTCACCGAGGACCTCAAGCCGTCCGGCACCCAGCTGCTCTGGATCGGCGACGTCTACTCCTTCGTCATCGCCGGGCTGCTCGTCTCCATGGGCAGCCTCGGTGACCGCATCGGCCGCAAGAAGCTGCTGCTGACCGGGGCCGTTGCCTTCGGCGCGGTCTCCGTGCTCAATGCGTACGCGAGCACGCCCGAGACGATGATCCTGGCGCGGGCGCTGCTCGGTGTCACCGGTGCCACGCTCATGCCGTCCACGCTCGCCCTGATCCGCAACCTCTTCCACGATCCGCGCGAGCGCAGCCTCGCCATCGGTATCTGGGGAGCCATGGCCTCCGCGGGTACGGCCGTCGGACCTATCGTCGGCGGATTCCTCCTGGAGCACTTCTGGTGGGGCTCGGTCTTCCTGATCAACCTGCCGGTCATGGCCGTCCTCGTGGCTGTCGGCAGCAAAATGATTCCCGAGTCGAAGAATCCGGCACCGGGCCCCTGGGACCTTCTCAGCGTGGCTCTCTCCTTCATCGGCATGATCGGAGTCGTCTACGCCGTCAAGGAGCTGGCCGCGCACGGCGCGAGCTGGGGGATCGCCATCGCGGGCATCGGCGGCCTGGCCGCGCTCTGCTGGTTCGTACGCAGGCAACTCACGCTCCCCGCACCCCTGCTGGACATGCGGCTCTTTCACCACCGGGGCTTCTCGGGTGCGGTCCTCGCCGATCTGCTGACCATCCTCGGCCTGTCCGGGCTCGTCTTCTTCCTCTCCCAGTTCCTGCAACTGGTACAGGGACGCGGGCCCCTGGAGGCCGGACTTGCCGAACTGCCCGCAGCCATCGGTGCGGTCACCGCGGGGCTGATCGCGGGCCGGGCCGCCCGGCGCTACTCGGTGCGGTCGGTGGTGTCCGGCGGTCTCGGGGCGATCGGCCTGGCGCTCGCCGCTGTCACCCTGATGCACAAGGAGACCGCCTATCCGCTGATCGGTGCGGTGCTGCTGGTCGTCGGCCTCGGTGCGGGCTTCGCCTTCACCGTCACCTCTGATGTGATCCTCTCCAGCGTCCCGAAGGAACAGGCGGGCTCCGCGGGCGCGGTCTCGGAGACGGCGTACGAACTCGGTGCGGCCCTCGGTATCGCCCTGCTCGGCTCCTGCGTCACCGGCGTCTACCAGGACTTCGCCACCCCGAAGGGCGTCCCGTCCGCCAACGCTGCAGCGGCCCATGAATCGCTGGGCGGCGCCGTCGAAGCGGCCCACGGCCTGCCGGCACAGCAGGCGAGCGCACTGGTCTCCGCGGCACAGGAATCGTTCGTCGACGGACTGCGGCTCGCCGCGGGTGTCGGCGCAGCGGTCCTGCTGGCGACGGCCGTCGCCGCCTGGTTCCTGTTGCGTGGTCAGAAGCTGGAGGACGGCATCGAGTAGCCGCCCGCGCCGTACGAGTTGCGACGGCACACGGAAGGGCCCATGCCACCGACCGGAGGACGCTGTTGGTCAATTCCGGGGGGCGCGTCAGCTCACGCGGCCTTGGCCTTCGTCGCATACATGTCGACGTACTCCTGGCCGGACAGCCGCATCACCTCGGCCATCACGGAGTCGGTCACCGCCCGCAGTACATAGCGGTCGCGGTCCATGCCCTCGTAGCGGGAGAACTCCATCGGCGCACCGAAACGGACCGTCACCTTGCCGGGACGGGGCAGACCGGCGCCACCGGGCTGCAGCTTGTCCGTACCGATCATCGCGAACGGCACCACCGGTGCACCCGTCATCAGCGTCAGCCGGGCGATGCCCGTACGGCCCCGGTAGAGGCGGCCGTCGGGGGAGCGGGTGCCCTCCGGGTAGATGGCGAACGCCTTGCCCTCCTCCAGCACCCGGCGTCCCGTCATCAGCGCCGCGACACCGCCGCGGCCGCCGTCACGGTCCACCGGGATCATGCCGCAGCCCGTGAAGAACCAGGCCATCGCACGGCCCTTGAGCCCCTTGCCCGTCACGTACTCGTCCTTGCCGATGTAGGAAACCTGCCGGTCGCAGCAGATCGGCATGATCATCGAGTCGATGAAGGTCAGATGGTTGCCCGCGAGGATCACCGGACCGTCCCCGGGAATGTTCTCCACACCCTCCACCTGAGGGCGGAACATCAGACGCAAGATCGGTCCGAGCACTGCCTTGATGAGTGCGTGTCGGGACAACGGTTCCTCCGGTGTAATGGCCGGGCCGGCCGAGGCGCGGGATCGTGACGTTGCATGCAGGTGAGGACGATACTCGCGGCTATTTTCCCATCGCACATCGGGTTCACAGATTGGATACACAGTGTTGACGTGAGTTTCCGCCAAGTTCGTCCAGGAGCTGCTCCTGTGACGGTACGACTCCCTACGCTCGGGCCTCGCCCGACAGGTGCCAGACATCACACGCGAGGAGCATCCATGACAGAGCGCGCGCAGGCAGGTCCCGGCCGCAGAACCCTGCTGGGAGCGGGAGCCGCCGTACTGGGCACGGCCGCCCTCGGACTGGCCGACAGCCCGGCCGAAGCCGCCGACCATGCCCAGAACGCCTCCGAAGGGTCCAGCGGCCACGGATTCCGTCTCGACCTGCCGGTGCCCACCGTCATCGGACACCGCGGCACCAGCGGCTACCGGCCCGAGCACACCCTCGGCTCCTACCAGCTGGCCCTCGACATGGGCGCGCACATCATCGAGCAGGACCTGGTGCCGACCAAGGACGGCCACCTCGTCTGCCGTCACGAGAACGACATCACCGCCACCACCGATGTGTCTGCCCATCCCGAGTTCGCGAGCCGCAGAACCACGAAGAAGGTAGACGGGGTCTCCCTCACCGGCTGGTTCACCGAGGACTTCACCCTCGCCGAACTGAAGACGCTCCGCGCCAAGGAGCGCATACCCGGCACCCGTCAGAAGAACACGCTCTACGACGGCCGCTGGGAGATCCCCACGTTCGAAGAGGTGCTCCAGTGGGCCGACCGCGAGGGCCGCAAGCGCGGCAAGCAGGTCTGGCTGTACGTCGAGACCAAGCACCCCACCTACTTCCGCAGCCTCGGTCTGGGCCTCGAAGAGCCCCTCGCCAAGCTGCTGCGCCGTTATAACCGCCACCGCAAGCAGTCGCCGCTCATCCTCCAGTCCTTCGAGCCCGGCAGCATTCAGCGGCTGGCCGGACTCGTCGCCACCCCGCGCGTCGTACTGCTCTCCGGCGCGGGCGAGCGGCCCTGGGACTTCGTGACGTCCGGCGATCCGCGTACCGTCGCCGATCTGGTGAAGCCCGAGGGTCTGAAGTGGATCGCGTCCTTCGCCCAGGGCATCGGACCCACCCTGGACCTGATCATTCCCAAGGACGCCTCGGGTCGGCTCACCGCACCGACCGCCCTGGTGAAGGACGCACACGCCCAGGGGCTGGTCCTGCACCCGTACACCATGCGCAACGAGAACACCTTCCTGCCCGCCGACTTCCGACGCGGCACGGACCCCAGCGCCTACGGTGACGCATTCGGCGCGTTCCAGGCATACTTCGCGACGGGTATCGACGGGGTCTTCTCCGACAACCCGGACACCGCGCTTCTCGCCGCGGCGGACTTCGCCGCGAAGTGACACCGGCGTCAGCACCCGGCCGGGGAGTGCTCCGGTCGGGTGGTGCTCGCCGGGTGGGGCAACCGGCCGCCGGCACAGATGCGTCGGCCGAAGCATGAGGCTTCTCGAACTTGCCCCCGCAGGTACCGCCGTCGCCCCCGCGGCCGTCGTCCATGCCCTGTATCCGCTGGTGAGCGCCGAGGCCACGGCCGAGGCGACCGCCTCGGCAACAGGCGCGGCGATCGAACCCGCCGATCTCGAACAGGCCGTCTGGCTGCGGCTGCTGGAGCGGCTCGCGCAGGACGGGCCGCCGGTGGACACCGCGCGCTGGGTGCGGCACGCCGTACGGGCGGAGGCCCGCCGGGCCCGCCGAACCGCCCGGCACGAACGCCCCTACCGTGACGAGACCTCCGCGGCTCCGGGCGGCTGCCCGGAGCGGATCGCCGTCGGCGCCGATGAACGCCGGGCGCTGCGCGCCGCGGTGGACCGGCTGCCCGGCCGGTGTGCCCGGCTGCTGGCGGCGATGCTTGCGCCCGGTGATCCCACTTACCGAGAAATCGCAGGGAAGTTGGGTATGTCACAGGGGAGTTTGGGGCCGGTCCGTTCCCGATGCCTTGGATGTCTGCGCAGAATGCTCGCGGCGGAGGTTGTAGCTCCTTTACCGCGGGGAAAGGAGCGTGAGAAACAACCGATGGATCAGGTGGGCGGAGGCATGCGCACATGGGCATGAGCGTGATCATCTCGGCGGCGACGGCACAGGACGCCGAACAGATCTTGAAACTTCAGTACCTCAGCTTCCAGAGCGAGGCAGAGCTGTACGGGAACTACCGGATCGACCCGCTCGTCCAGACCCTCGATTCGGTGCGCACCGAGATCGCCACGAATCTGGTATTCGTGGCGCGGCTGGGGGACGAAGTCGTCGGTTCCGTCCGTGGATCCACCGACCAGGACGGCACCGGGCAGATCGGGAGGCTCTGCGTCCACCCGCGGCTCCAGGGACACGGGCTCGGCGCCCGGCTGCTGCGGGCCGCCGAGTCCGGCCTCGTCGACGAGCAGTCGGCCACCCGCTTCCGGCTGCACACCGGGCATCGCAGCGAGAGCAATCTGCGGCTCTACCAGCGGGCGGGTTACGCCCGCGTGGGCAACGAGACCGGTCAGGACGGCGTCCGGATGATCCTGCTGGAGAAGGACGCGACGGCACCCACCTATGCGGCCAGCGCGTAGGCCCGGTTACGTGTTTTCGCGCCCTACGCGACTTTCGCCCGGCGCAGCCACATCATTCCGGTGATCGGCAGGATCACCGGAATGAACAGATAGCCCATGCCGAAATCGGACCAGACGGTGGCGTCCGCGAACGCCGACGGCTCCACCATCGTCCAGGTCCCCACGACCAGCACACCCAGGAGCTCGGCGGCGCAGCACACCAGCGCCGATCTGCGCGCCTTCTCGCCGCCGCGCACCAGCGAGTACGTGATGAATCCGTAGACGACAGCGGCAACGGCCGACAGCACATAGGGGAGCGGCGCCTTGTCGAAATCCAGGATCATCTGGACGATCGAGCGGGAGGCCGCCGCGACGGTGAACACCCCGTAGAACCAGACCAGTACCCGGCCGGGACCGGTGCCCAGGTCGAAGGGCTGCTTCTCGCCGGTGGCCGCTGCGGGGGTGCGGTCGGTGTCGGTCACGGTCAGCTTCCCCAGATGTCGTAGAGCCGCACTTCGAGGACGGCCAGCACGACCGCGCCCGCCGCCACAGTCACCGAACCCCATCGGGTCCGCTCGGTGAGCGACAGGAAACCGGCCGCGGGCACGGCGAGGAAGGCCGCGATCAGATACGCGATGAAGATTGTCATGCCCTGCTCGGGCCGCTCACCCCGGGACAGTTGCACGATGCCCACCACCATCTGGGCCAGCGCCAGCAGCGACACCACGGCCATTCCGATGAAATGCCAGTCCTTGGTCGGCTGGTCCCGGTATGCGGCGAATCCGCACCAGGCGGCGAGGGCGAGCGCGGTCACGGCGACCGCGACCGTCAGGGCGTCAAGCATGAGGTGAGGGTATTACGGACCAAAAGTCCCGCTGCGTGCGCCCCCGTACCCGGAGGGCACGGCCCGAGGGCGAGGCCTTAGTGTCGATGCACATGAAGATCCATGCCGAAGCCCTGCTGTTCGACAACGACGGAACCCTGCTCTCCTCGATCGAGTCGGTGTACCGCTGCTGGACCCGATGGGCCCAGGAGTACGGGATGACGGCGGAGGACTTCCAGGGTGTCGAACTGCACGGCCGGACGGCCGGCGAGATCATCGCCGAACTGCTGCCCGCCGACCGGGTCGACGGGGCCCTGGCCCGTATAGAGCAACTGGAGATCGAGGACGCACCCGGCGGAGTCGTCATCCTGCCCGGCACCAAGGAGCTGCTCGGCGCGCTGCCCGCGCACCGATGGGCCGTCGTCACCTCCGCCACCCGGCCGCTCGGCGAGGCCCGGCTGCGCGAAGTGGGGGTCGACTTCCCCGTGATGGTCGCCGCCGAGGACGTGACCCGGGGCAAGCCCGACCCCGAGCCCTACCTCCTGGCCGCCGGGCGGCTCGGCGTCGACCCGGCCCGCTGCGTGGTCTTCGAAGACGCCCCCGCCGGACTGCGGGCCGGGCGGGCGGCAGGCATGGCGACCGTGGCCTTGGCCACAACACATGACCGTTCCGAGCTGGACGCGGATGTCGTCGTCGACGATCTCTCTGCCGTATCGGTACAGGTCACGGCCGAGGGAGTGGAAATCACGACAGCCGGCTGAACCGGCTCGCACCACTATCCACGGCTGTCCGCCATACGGACAGGCGGGTCGGGCGAAACGTTACGTCTGTTTTACTTGGCGCATGACCACGACGAGCAACCGCACCCTTGCGACCGAGGCGAACACGACGCCCGGTGCTCGTTGTATGCGTCGAATGCGCGCCTTCTGAGGGCCCCCGCCTGAGCCTCGCGCCCCGAAGCGAGACCGAGCCGAGCCGTCCGCGCCCGGCGGAACGAGCCAGCCCGAGCACCGCCGCCCGGCCCCTGCCGCAGCCGGCCGTGCCGAGACCCCCGCTTGGACGTCCGATCGAAACGTCCCAACAGTCTCATCAGACGAATGCCCCGTGCCCGGCGGACACCGCGCCGCGCACTCGACAGTGACGGAAACCCTGTGATCACCACTTCGGGCCTCACGAAGGTCTACCAGTCGCGCGGCCGCGATGTCACCGCCCTGGACGGCGTCGACCTGCACGTCCGCGAGGGCGAGGTGTATGGCGTCATCGGACAGAGCGGCGCCGGAAAATCCTCCCTGATCCGCTGCGTCAACCTCCTGGAACGCCCCACCTCCGGCACCGTGACCGTGGACGGCCAGGACCTCACCGCCCTCGCCGGACGCGGCCGCCGGGCCGGCAAGGAACTGCGCGAGGCGCGCAGCCGCATCGGCATGGTCTTCCAGCACTTCAACCTGCTGGCCTCGCGGAACGTCCAGGACAACGTCGAACTCCCGCTGGAGATCCTCGGCGTCCTCGGCAAGGACCGCTCCCGCAAGGCCCTCGAACTCCTCGACCTGGTAGGTCTCGCCGACAAGGCCAAGGCCTATCCCGGCCAGCTCTCCGGCGGTCAGAAGCAGCGCGTCGGCATCGCCCGCGCGCTCGCCGGAGACCCCAAGGTGCTGCTCTCCGACGAGGCGACCTCCGCCCTCGACCCCGAGACCACCCGCTCCATCCTCCAGTTGCTGCGCGACCTCAACCAGCAGCTCGGCCTGACCGTTCTGCTCATCACGCACGAGATGGACGTCGTCAAGACGATCTGTGACTCCGCCGCGCTGATGCAGAAGGGGCGCATCGTCGAGTCGGGCACCGTCGGCGAACTGCTCGCCACCCCCGGCTCCGAACTGGCCCACGAGCTGTTCCCCGTCGGCGGTACGGCTTCCGGCCCCGACCGCACGGTCGTCGACGTCACCTTCCACGGTGAAGCCGCGAGCCAGCCGGTGATCTCGCAGCTCTCCCGTATGTACAACATCGACATCTCGATCCTGGGCGCCGCGATGGACACCGTCGGCGGCAACCAGATCGGCCGGATGCGCATCGAGCTGCCCGGCCGCTTCGAGGAGAACGTCGTCCCGATCGGCTTCCTGCGCGAGCAGGGCCTCCAGGCCGAGGTCGTGGAGCACGACGCCGCCTCCATCCCCGTACAGACCCCCGCCCCGCTCATCAAGGAGGTGGCGAAGTGACCTGGTCCGAAATGCAGCCGCTGCTCACCCAGGGAACCATCGACACCCTTTACATGGTGCTCTGGTCCGCGGTCGTCACCGTTCTCGTGGGGCTGCCGCTCGGCGTCCTGCTGGTCCTCACCGACAAGGGCGGACTGCTCCAGAACACCCTGCTGAACAAGGTGGTCGGCGTGATCGTGAACATCGGCCGCTCACTGCCGTTCATCATCCTGCTGATTGCCCTGATTCCCTTCACCACCTGGATCGTCGGAACCTTCATCGGCCCGACCGCGATGATCGTGCCGCTTGCCGTCGGCGCCATCCCGTTCTTCGCACGGCTCGTCGAGACGGCCGTCCGCGAGGTCGACCACGGGCTCGTCGAGGCCGTCCAGTCGATGGGCGGATCCATCCCGACGATCGTCCGCAAGGTGCTGTTGCCGCAGGCACTGCCCTCGCTCATCTCCAGCGTCACCACCACCGTCATCGTGCTCATCGGCTACTCCGCGATGGCCGGCGCGGTCGGCGGCGAAGGGCTCGGCTCCAAGGCCGTGACCTACGGATTCCAGCGCTTCGACAACCGGTTCATGCTCGTCACCGTCGCACTGCTGATCGTCATCGTGACCGTGATCCAGCTGATCGGCGACGGAGCCGTACGCCTGGTGGCCCGCCGGCGCCGCACCACCATCTGAGACTTCCTCTCCGCGCAAGCCCGAACTCCTTGTCCGGGCGCACCACCGTCACCACCAGAAAGAGGCACTTTTCGTGCGTAAGAGCATCAAGATCACCGCGGCTGCCGCCGCCACCGCCGCCCTCGCCTTCGGCCTCACCGCCTGCGGCACGTCGTCCGACCCGGCCTCCAAGAGCGAGACCGGCGCCAAGGCAGACACCTCCGAGGCGCTCGTCGTCGCCGCGTCCCCGACGCCGCACGCCGACATCCTGAACTTCGTCAAGAAGAACCTGGCGGCCGAGGAGGGCCTCAAGCTGGAAGTCAAGGAGTTCACGGACTACGTCCTGCCGAACACCGCCACGGAGACCGGTCAGGTCGACGCCAACTTCTTCCAGCACGCGCCCTACCTCGACGACTTCAACAAGAAGAACAACACCCACCTCGTCTCCGCCGGCACCGTCCACCTGGAGCCGCTCGGCCTCTACTCCAAGAAGGTCAAGGACATCGGTGACATCAAGTCCGGCCAGACGATCGCGGTGCCCAACGACACCACGAACGAGGGCCGCGCCCTCCAGCTGCTCGCCGACAACGGTCTGATCACCCTCAAGCCAGGCGTCGGCACTGACGCCGAGCTGAGCGACATCACCGACAAGAAGGGCCTGGAGTTCAAGGAGCTGGAGGCCGCAACCGTGCCCCGCGCCCTGAACGATGTGGACGCCGCCGTCATCAACGGCAACTACGCCATCGAGGCCGATCTCAAGCCCGCCGAAGACGCCCTCGCTCTGGAGAAGGCCGACGGCAACCCGTACGCCAACATCGTCGCCGTGAAGAAGGGCAACGAGAAGGACCCCCGCGTCCAGAAGCTCGTGAAGCTCCTCCACTCCGACGAGGTCAAGAAGTTCATCGAGGACACCTACCAGGGCTCGGTCGTCCCGGCATTCGGCGCCGCCGCCAAGTCCTGACACCTGCACGGGATCTGTCCGACGGCGCCCCGCGCACCCCAACACGGGCGCGGGGCGCCGTCGGACGGACCCGCCCATGCGCAGCGCCGGCCCGATGCTGCATGCTGTGCCTTTACACGGTCTTCAGCATGGAGCTGCGCATGACTTCCACCTTTCCGGACATCTCCATCAGCACGGATCGGTTGGTGCTGCGCCCTTTCGACATGGCGGACGTCCCCGCGTACATCGAGATGATGAACGACGAACTCGTCACCGCCTGGACCGAGGCCCCTCACCCCTACACCCAGGTCGACGCCGAACGCTGGGTCCGCAGGATCGCACCCGCACAGCGCACCACGGGCGACGGTATCGTTTTCGCCGTCACCGAATTCCTCACCCAGCGACTCGTCGGCTCGGTCCGCCTGCGCAACACCGACTGGCGCACCCGCGCCACCGAGGCCGCGTACATCACCGCCCCCTGGGCACGCGGCGAGGGATACGCCACCGAGTCCGTACTGGCGCTGGCCCAGTGGCTCTTCCGCGACCAAGGCTTCGAGCGCATCGAACTGCGCACCGCCGCCGACAACACCGCCTCCCAGCACGTCGCCCAGAAGCTCGGCTGCATCAGCGAGGGCGTCCTGCGCAACGCCCTCATAGCGCGCACCCGGACCGAGAACGGCACAGACGGAGGCTGGACCGACATCAGGACCGACCTGATCGTCTGGGGTCTGCTCCCCGAGGACCTCGAAGGAGTCGCCGAGCAGCTCGCCGACACGGGCGGCTACGGCGCCTACAACGACTGGAACTGACCCCTCGAAGGGGTCCTGGCACCGTACGGGTACGGACCGGGTACTCTCACCCTGTTCCGCCTCTCACGGGTAATCCCCACCTGTGACAACTCCAGGAGACTGACGACAGATGGCCGATCGGGTCACCGTGATCGGCTGGGACGGCTCGCCACTGACCGGAGCGGCCACGGCCGCCCTCTCGGCCGCCACGCTCGTCGCCGGAGCCGCCCACCACCTTGCACTGCCCGAAGTCCCGGCGAACGCCGAACGGATCCGCCTGGGCTCCATCGACCTGGCCGCCCGCCGGATCGCCGGACACCGCGGCAGCGCCGTGGTCCTCGCCGACGGAGACCCCGGCTTCTTCGGAGTCGTACGCAGTCTCCGTGCACCCGAGCACGGCCTCGAAGTCGAAGTGGTGCCCGCGGTGTCCTCCGTCGCCACCGCCTTCGCCCGCGCCGGGATGCCGTGGGAGGACGCCCAGATCGTCGTCGCCCACCCCCGCACCCTGCGCCGCGCCGTCAACGTCTGCCGCGCCCACCACAAGGTCGCCGTCCTCACCTCGCCCGGCGCGGGCCCCGCCGAACTCGCCCTGCTCCTTGAGGGCGTCCCCCGCACCTTTGTCATCTGCGAGGAACTCGGCACCGCACGCGAACAGGTCAGCGTCGTCACCTCCGAGAAGGCCGCAGACCACGTCTGGCGCGACCCCAACGTGGTGATCGTCATCGGCGGCGGCCCCGAACCGCAGGCCACCGGCGCCTGGATCGCCGGCCGTCAACCCGCCTGTCCCCGTGGCGTACGCGGCTGGGCACTGCCCGCTCAGGCCTACCCGGGCGGCGCCACGGACACCGGGGACGGGAGCGGCGAGGGTGAGTCCCCGGGGCTGCGCGCTGCCCAACTGGCCCGCCTGGGCCCCCGTACCGGAGACCTCCTGTGGGACATCGGCTCCGGCAGCGGGGCCCTGGCGGTGGAGGCCGCCCGGTTCGGGGCGGCGGTCCTGGCGGTCGACAGTGACCCGGCGGCCTGCGCCCGCACGGCGGCGGCCGCCCGGTCCTTCGGAGTCCAGCTCCAGGTCATCGAGGGCCGGGCACCCCATGTGCTGGAACGGCTGCCGGAGCCCGATGTCGTACGGATCGGGGGCGGGGGAGTCCCCGTCGTCACCGCCGTCACCGAGCGCCGGCCAGAGCGCATCGTGACCCATGCGTCGACGCGCGACGAGGCCGAGGCGCTCGGCGCCGCACTCACCGGGAACGGGTACACCATCCGGTGTTCGCTCCTCCAGTCCGTCGAACTCGACACGGCCACATGGTCGGAGCGCGAACGCTCGGTCGTGTTCCTGCTGTCGGCGCTGCGTTCGGACCTCGCCCCCTGACCTGGCCGACGTGCAGCGCGAGGTAGGCTGGCCGATTGTTGCACCGCGGCTGGACGTTCGTCGCTTCGTTCGTCAATGTCCGGAAAAGGGGGCTGTTTTGGCACCCGTTGTGGTACGGCAGAACCTGGGGGACGCGCGACGTGGCGCAGTCCACAGCGGGCCGTGGCGAAATGAGCTGCCGCGGCGGCGAATGGCCGCGAGAATGCAGTATGTCCGCGACCGTTTCGTGCCGCGCGGCGCGCCCGCTCGTTCTTGTTGACGAGCACCGGCGTGCCGTGGTCGGGCGTCCCGGGCGAAGGGCCGAAGGAGCACTGACGATGGGCGAGGGGTACGCATGAGTGACACCGGCCAGATCCCGGGTGAGGGACTGCCGGAGAACGCAGGCATGGTGGAGCAGCCGGGCATCGCCGCCCCGGATGCCTACACCTACCTCGCTCCCTCCGAGCATGTGTCCGAGGACGACGATCTCCTGCTGATGCCGAGCCCCCAGGGCGCCTGGAGCGACCCGCAGGCGGTACCGCCCCCCGGTCAGTACCCCGGGGGTGTCGCCGCGCAAGCACTGCTGCCTGAACAGGGCGCCTACCAGGCCCAGTCCTCGGCACAAGCGGCCCACCCCCAGCCGGTCGGCGAGACTCCCGCGCAGCCCCAGGGGCCCGTGCAGGTACAGGCGCAGGAACCCGTTCAGGCACAGGTCGCTGACGCATACGCCGCGCAGCAGCCGGTGGCCGAACCCGGGCCCGAGGCCGGCCAGGGGACGCACGAGTCAGGTGGCCGCGACTCCGGTTCGGTCGACCTGACGGGCGTACGCATTCCGTCCCCCACCCCGGCTCCCGCTCCGGCCACGGCGGTGCAGAGCCAGGCCCCGGTGCGACGACCGCTGCATCGCGGCCCGGTCGTGGCAGACGGTGGGCATTCCTACGGCGGGACGCCCACCGGTGGCGTGGTCCGCTCGCTCGCCGACCGCGGACCCGCGGGCGCGCCCCAGGCGCAGGCACAGGCCCAGCCACAGGCCCAGCCACAGGCCCAGAGCCAGGCCCCCGCACGGCACGCCGGACCGCCGACCACCGGGCCCGAGTACTTCGAGACGCCGGTTGACGAGGTGTCCGCGCTGCCGGGCCCGCAGCTCGGTGAGATCCTGCCGCAGGGCGGGAGCCCGTGGGCGGCCGAGGCGCCGCAGCCGGTCGTTCCCCCGGTGGCGGCGGAAACGGTCGTGCCGGAGCCGGTCGCCGAGCCGGTACCGGCGACACAGCAGGAACAGCCGGAACCGCAGGAACAGCCGGTGCAGGTCGCTCAGGTGGCGGTGCCGGAGGCCGTGAGTGCCCCCGAGGCCGACGCGGCACCGACCGCTGTGGCGACTCCCGTCGAGGTTCCGGTACAGGTTTCGGCAGAGGCAGAGGCAGAGGCAGAGGCAGAGGCAGAGGCAGAGGCAGAGGCAGAGGCAGAGGCAGAAGCACCCGCCGAAGTCGCTGTCCTCGCATCGGAGGACGTCGCGGAAGCCGCTCCCACGGGCCAGTTCGTGCCCGTGGAGGGTTCGGTGCCGACGCCCCCGCACCTGCCCCCGACGCCCGCCGTGGAGCAGCCCGGGGAAACGGAACCCGAGCCCGAGCCCGAGCGCGTGGCGTTCGTCATGGAGCCGGTACAGCCCGCTCAGCCCGAGGCCGCCGGGTCCGCGGAAGCGGTCGAGACTGTTGAGGCCGTCGAGAACGCCGCGCCCGCCGAAGCTCCTGAGCCGACCCCCGCGCCTGTCCCTGTCCCCGAGGCCGAAGTTCTGACGGTGGCTGAGCCGGAGCCCGAGCCGGGCCCGGAAGCCGTCGAGACCCCGGCCGTCACGGCCCCCGCGGAGCGTGCAGAGCCCACAAAGACCGCGCCCGTGGAGTCCGTACAGCCAGAGGTCCGGCCCGAGCCTCAGCTCCAGCCCCACGCCGAGGAAGCCGAAGCCCCCGAGGCGTCCGAGCCCGACGAGACCGAGGCTCCCGCCTCCCCGCCCGCCCCCGGCTACGACGAGGCGGAGCGCGAGGCAGTACTCCGGGTCATGCGCGAGCGCCGCGACATCCGCAATGGCTTCCGCAGCGACCCGATTCCGCACGAGGTGCTGCTCCGCGTCCTCGAAGCCGCGCACACGGCGCCCAGCGTCGGCCACTCGCAGCCCTGGGACTTCGTCGTCATCCGCTCGGCGGAGACCCGTCGTTCCATGCACGAACTGGCACAGCGTCAACGCGAGGCCTACGCCAAGTCGCTTCCCAAGGGCCGGGCCAAGCAGTTCAAGGAACTGAAGATCGAGGCCATCCTCGACACCCCGGTCAACATCGTCGTCACCGCCGACCCCACCCGCGGCGGCCGGCACACCCTCGGCCGGCACACCCAGCCGCAGATGGCCCCGTACTCCTCGGCGCTCGCCGTCGAGAACCTGTGGCTCGCCGCCCGCGCCGAAGGCCTCGGCGTCGGATGGGTCAGCTTCTTCGACGAGCGCGAGATGGTCCGCGCCCTGGGCCTGCCCGAGCACCTCGAAGTCGTCGCGTACCTCTGTGTCGGTTACGTCGACGAGTTCCCCGAGGATCCCGAGCTGATGCAGGCAGGCTGGTCCAAGCGCCGCCCGCTTGCCTGGGTCGTCCACGAGGAGACGTATGGTCGCCGCGCCCTGCCCGGCGAGGAACCGCACGACCTGCTGCAGGAGACCATCTCCAACATCCGTCCGCTGGACGCCAAGGCGCTCGGCGAGGCGTGGGAACGCCAGAAGCGGATGACCAAGCCCGCCGGTGCGCTCGGCATGCTGGAGATCATCTCCGCGCAGCTGTCGGGACTCTCCCGGATGTGCCCGCCGCCGATCCCTGAGCCCGCGGCCGTCGCGATCTTCGCGGGGGACCACGGGGTGCACGCCCAGGGCGTCACCGCGTGGCCGCAGGAGGTCACCGGCCAGATGGTCGCCAACTTCCTCGGCGGCGGCGCGGTCTGCAACGCGTTCGCGGCCCAGGTCGGCGCCGAGGTGTGCGTGGTCGACGTCGGCGTGGCCACGGAACTGCCCGCGGCACCCGGCCTCCTTCCCCGCAAGGTGCGCGCCGGAACGGCCGACTTCACGACTGGCCCGGCCCTCACCCGCGAAGAGGTCCTCTCGGCCATCGAGGTCGGCATCGAGACCGCCCGCGATCTGGTCGCGGCGGGCAACAAGGGCCTGCTCATCGGTGAGATGGGCATCGCCAACACCACCGCGTCGGCCGCACTGATCTGCGTGTACACGGGTCTGGACCCGGCCGAGGTGACCGGCCGCGGTACCGGCATCAACGACGAGATGCACGCCCGCAAGGTCGATGTGGTCCGCCGGGCCCTCGAACTCCACCAGCCCGACCCGGCCGACCCGATCGGTGTCCTGGCGTCGGTCGGTGGCCTCGAACACGCGGCGATGGCCGGCTTCCTGCTGGGAGGTGCCTCGCTCCGTACGCCCGTCATCCTCGACGGCGTGAGCGCTGGCGCCGCCGCCCTGGTCGCCCGGGCGATCGCCCCCGAGGCCCTCGCCGCCTGCATCGCCGGCCACCGCAGCGCCGAGCCCGGCCATGTTGCCGCACTCAACAAGCTGGGCCTGCGTCCGCTGGTCGACCTCGACCTCCGCCTCGGCGAAGGCACTGGTGCTCTGCTGGCGCTGCCGATCGTGCAGAGTGCGGCGCGGGCGATGCATGAGGTGGCGTCGTTCGACTCGGCAGGCGTCACGGAGAAGTAGCCCCTCCACCGGACCCCAGCCCCTCCGGCGTTCGAGGAGCGGGGGTCCGGGCAGAGCCCCCGGTTACGGGCACGGGCGGGTGAAGCCCGCCGCAGGCGCCCACCGCACCCCCCCCGCACGCGTATCGTGGATTCCACCCCACGAACCCGCACGTCACAGCCGCTCCACCGCCACAGCGGCCGTCGCACTCCGTCCCCTGCACGAGGAGCCCGCACCGCCATGGCCGAGCACGCAGATCACGCCGATCATCCTGCGTACCCCGTCGGACTGCGTCTCAGCGGCCGCCGAGTCGTCGTGGTCGGCGGCGGCCAGGTCGCCCAGCGCCGCCTCCCCGCGCTCATCGCTGCAGGCGCCGACATCGTCCTCGTGTCGCCGGCCGCGACCCCGTCCGTCGAGGCAATGGCCGACGCCGGCGAGATCCGCTGGGAGCGCCGCCCGTACGCCGACGGTGACCTGGCCGACACCTGGTACGCCCTCATCGCGTCCGACGACACCTCGGCGAACGACGCCGCCTCCGCCGAGGCTGAGCGCACCCGCACCTGGTGTGTGCGCAGCGACAACGCCGACGCCGCCACCGCCTGGACCCCGGCCACCGGCCGTAGCGAGGGCGTGACCGTCGCCGTCCTCACCACCGACACCCACGGCCGCGACCCGCGCCACTGCGCCGCCGTCCGCGACGCCGTCGTCGAGGGCCTGCGCGACGGCACACTCGCCGCACCACACCATCGCAGCCGGACCCCCGGCGTCGCCCTGGTCGGCGGCGGCCCCGGTGACCCGGACCTGATCACGGTGCGCGGCCGCCGCCTCCTCGCCGAGGCCGACGTCGTCATTGCCGACCGGCTCGGCCCGCGCGGCCTGCTCGACGAACTCCCGCCGCACGTCGAGGTGATCGACGCAGCGAAGATTCCGTACGGCCGCTACATGGCCCAGGAGGCGATCAATCAGGCGCTCATCGAGCACGCCAAGGCGGGCAAGTCCGTCGTGCGGCTCAAGGGCGGCGACCCGTTCGTCTTCGGCCGTGGCATGGAGGAGGCCCAGGCGCTCGCCGCCGAAGGCATCGCCTGCACCGTCGTCCCCGGCATCTCCAGCTCGATCTCCGTGCCCGGCGCGGCCGGAATCCCCGTCACCCACCGCGGTGTGGCCCATGAGTTCACCGTCGTGAGCGGCCATGTCGCGCCCGACGACGAGCGCTCGCTGGTCGACTGGCCGGCCCTGGCCAAGTTGCGCGGCACGCTCGTGCTTCTGATGGCCGTCGACAAGATCGGCGCCATCGCCCGTACCCTCATCGCGAACGGCAAGGCCCCCGAGACCCCGGTCGCCGTCGTCCAGGAGGGCACCATGGCAGCCCAGCGCCGGGTCGACGCAACGCTCGCGACCGTCGTCGAACGGGCCGTCGCCGAAGACGTACGTCCTCCGGCCGTCATCGTCATCGGCGACGTCGTCGCGGTCGGCGCGAGTACCGCATCGCTCCCCACCGACGCGAGCGCCGCCCGCACCCCGCCGAGCAACCAGCGGTAGTGGATCTTCTCCCAAGCCGTTGGCACCACACACCGGACAAGGCAGTATCAAACCCGTGGCTGATCTCATCACCGTCGACGACCCCGACGACCCCCGCCTGCGCGACTACACCGGACTCACCGACGTCGAACTCCGGCGCAGGCGAGAGCCCGCCGAGGGTCTCTTCATCGCCGAGGGCGAGAAGGTGATCAGACGCGCCAGGCATGCCGGGTACGAGATGCGGTCGATGCTGCTCTCGGCGAAGTGGATCGATCTGATGCGCGACGTCATCGATGAGGTCCCGGCCCCGGTGTACGCGGTCACCCCCGAGCTCGCCGAACGAGTCACCGGCTACCATGTCCACCGCGGCGCCATCGCCTCGATGCAGCGCAAACCGCTGCCGACGGCCGACGAACTGCTGGCGACGGCCCGCCGGGTGGTCGTCATGGAGGCCGTCAACGACCACACCAACATCGGGGCGATCTTCCGCAGCGCCGCCGCCCTCGGTATGGACGCCGTACTGCTCTCCCCGGACTGCGCCGACCCGCTCTACCGGCGCTCCGTCAAGGTCTCGATGGGCGCGGTCTTCTCCGTCCCGTACGCCCGTCTCGACACCTGGCCCAAGGCCCTGGAGACCGTACGGGAAGCGGGCTTCGAACTCCTTGCGCTGACCCCGGACGAAAAGGCCAGCAGCATCGACGAGGCGGCACCGCACCGGATGGACAAGGTGGCGCTCATGCTCGGCGCCGAGGGTGACGGACTGTCCACCCAGGCCCTGGTCGCCGCCGACGAATGGGTGCGCATCCCGATGGCGCACGGCGTCGACTCGCTCAACGTGGGAGCGGCCGCCGCGGTCGCCTTCTACGCGGTGGCATCGGGCCGCCCGCAGAACTGACCGCCTACCGAGGCTGCGGGCCCTGATCCTGGCTCTGGTTCTGCGACTGCGTCCGGCTCTCGCTCGTGCCCAGCCCGCGGGCCGGCCCCTGGCAACCCTGTGCCACCGCGATGCCCAGCGCGACCAGCAGCGTGACCACGACGAAGACGACGAGCCGCTGCCGCAGCAGCCGCGGATTGGCGGGACGCCGCCCCGTCGAAGTCCTACGGGCCCCGGGCCGCGTTCCCGGTCGGCCGTTTGTCCCGTTCGTGCCCTGCGGGCGCTTGCCGGACCGTGTTGTGCTGCGCGGCGGCTGATGCCGCTGAGGGCGCGAACCACCGGTGCGAGGCGACCCGGCCCGCGACGACGCGGCCTGGCGGCTGCTCCGAGGCTGCTTCTGCTGACGGGTTGCCGGAGGAGCCTCACGCCGGGTCTGCTGCACGGTGTACGGACCGTCGATACGACCGGTCGGCCGCTCCAGCTCCTGTGCCGAACGCTGAACGGGCGGACGGCTCTCGTGCAGACCCTGCGCCTCCCGCGCCGCGATCTCCTTGAGCCGCATGGAGAGTTGAAGCGTGCTCGGCCGCTCCTCGGGGTCCTTCGCCAGACAGGCACTCACCAGCGGCGCGAGCGCATCGTGCACGTCGTACAACTGCGCCTCCTCGTGCACCACGCGGTACAGCATCACCTCGGAACTGCCGTGTCCGAAAGGTGAGTCGGCCATCGCCGCGTACGCCAGCGTGGCACCGAGCGAGAACACGTCCGTCGCGGGCGTCACAGCCGCGCCGCGCACCTGCTCGGGCGCCAGGAATCCCGGCGAGCCCACCGCCGTACCGACATGCGTGAGCGTGCTCGCCCCGGTCGCCCAGGCGATCCCGAAGTCGATGATCCTGGGGCCCTTGGGGGAGAGGAGGATGTTCGACGGCTTGAGGTCACGGTGGACGACACCGGCCTCGTGCACCGCCACCAGCCCCTCGGAGAGCGCCGCCCCGATCGAGGCCACCTCGGCCGCCGACAGCGGACCCTCCTCGGCCACCTTGTCGTGCAGTGAGGGCCCCGGGACGTACTGCGTGGCGAACCACGGGCGGTCCGCCTCCAGGTCGGCGGCCACCAGACGCGCCGTACAGCCACCGCGGATCCGCCGCGCGGCGGACACCTCGCGCGCGAACCGCGAGCGGAACTCCTGGTCCTCCGCCAGATCCGGACGGATCACCTTCAGCGCCACCCGCTGGCCCCGTCGGTCCGAACCGAGATAGACGACACCCATGCCGCCCGCCCCGAGCCGCCGGTGCAACCTGAACGAGCCGACGACACGCGGGTCCTCGCGCCGGAGCCGCATCATCGCCATGTCTGCCCATCCCCGCTGCCTGGTACGCCTGACGAGGCACAGCTTACGTACCCGGCGCCCGGGGCGCTCAGAGGCCGCGCCCTCGCCCGCCGATCGATTGTCGGTGCACGGCACGGCCCATGACGGCGTGTGGGCCCCGAGCGGCTCCCGCGCCGGGCGGATCCGGTTCTCAAAGACGCTGCGACGACGTGGGGTTGAAGGACGAGCGGAGACGACGGGCCGCAGGGCGTCGACGCAGGACCGGGCGCGACGCGGCTCCTCCGGCGGCACACCGGGGGGCCGTTGCCGAGAAGCGGAGGGGGGAGTGAGTGAAGTCACGGCCCGGGAGGGGCCGCGAAACGTCCTGACGCGCGGGTGTCCCCCGCCAGGACGAGATGTCCGGATATCCGGGACGACCCCAGGTTCAGGTGCCCGATCTCCACCCAGAGGAGTACATCGACTATCAGGGGCTCATCCTCCGGGAGGCCCGGAACTAGGTACGCGGGCATGACGCAGTACGCCGTCCGCGTCCCTAATGTTGACGCCAAGCGGCGGGCGCAGCACTCGTCCCCCGAGGTCACACGCCCGCTGCTCCACATCCAGTCAGGAGAGGAACCATGACGGACACGGCAGCGCGGACCATGATCCGCACACGGGGACGCGGGGTAGACGCCTCGTTCGACAGCCGCCCGTCGTCCGGTACGCGCCACCCGTTGGTGGCGACGGCGATGGTTCTCCCTCTGGCGGCCCTGCTCGTAGTTGCCTTCGGAGGCTGGGACGCAGTGGTCACACAGGCGTCGTCCGTGGGCGTGATGCTGGGGCGCTGAGCGGCGCCCCGGGTCTGGAAGAGCGGTCCGGACCGGGACATCCGGCCAACAACCCCGTGGGGACGGGGGTGCGGCGGACGGCAGCGTTTGTCCGGTCAGCTGGGGAGCTGACCGGACATCGCGCTGTCCGGAGCCCTTATAAGACACGCGTACGCTCATCGGTGGGCCCGGCGCGTATCGGGCCACCCGCACCTGTCCGCCACCGGGGGAGTCCGTGACCACCGCAGTCGTACGCGCGCTGGGCGCCCTCGCCCACCGGGCCGCCCACGCACATCCCGATGACATCTGCGCCTGCCCGCCACCGTCCGTCCTCGCCGACCGCGCGGACGGCACGGTGGTCCGCAGCGGGCCCGTCGTCGCCAAGGCCCACGCCCCCGGCACGGACACTCCCGACCTGCTGACTCGGTTGATCCTCGCGAACGACCCCCGCCTGACCGGCATCCTCCTGGCCCCTCTGCAGCCCTGGCCCGCCGTACCCTCCACCACCATCCAGGGCCGCCCGGTCACCCTGTGGCCCCACGGCGAGCCCGTCGACCCCGGCGACCCCGACTCCGCTCCCTGGGAAGAGGCCGCCGTTCTGCTGGCCAGGCTGCACCTGACCCCGGCCCCGCCCTCCCTCGCGCTCCCGCCCATGCGGGGCCCCGCAAAGGCATCGCTCGCTGTTGCCCGGATGCGCGCCGCCCGGCCCGGCGACCCGGCCACCATCCCCGTACTCGAAGCGTGGCACCGTCTGCCCGCCTGGGCCCGCGACGAAGCCGCGGCGCCCCGGCACTGCTCCCGCTTCCTGTGCCACGGCGATCTCCACCTCGGGCAACTCGTCCGCCACCCCGCCCCGCACGGCCCCTGGCTGCTCATCGACGTCGACGACGCCGGCCTCGGCGACCCCGCATGGGACCTCGCCCGCCCCGCTGCCTGGTACGCGGCCGGGCTGCTGCCCCCCGAGGTCTGGCTCCGCTTCCTGGACGCCTATCGGGCAGCCGGCGGACCTGCCGTACGCGCCGAGGGCGACCCGTGGCCCGAACTGGACGTCCCGGCCCGTGCCCTGACCGTTCAGACCGCGGCACTGGCATTCGCCAAGTCCGCGGCGGAGGGCCGAACTCCGGACGAGGTGGAGCAGACGATGATCGATGCCTGTGTCCGCATTGCCTCCCTCCCGCCCGAGCCGGCCGCCGAGCGCTCGTCGTAGGCTGAACCGACCGTCGGCGGGCATGCATCCCGGCGACGGCGACCCGACGCGCGAGGAGTGAGCCGAACCATGCAGTGTCCCAAGTGCCACGCACAGATGCAGACGTACAACCGCAATGGCATACAGATCGAACAGTGCAGCGGCTGCCGAGGGATCTTCCTCGACTACGGCGAGCTGGAGGCCCTGACCCGCATCGAGGCGCAGTGGACGCAGCAGGCCCCGCCTGCACCGCAGGCCTACCCGGCCGCCCCGGCGCCCGCCTGGGGCGCCCCGCAGTACCACGGCGGTCACTACCGGCACAGGAGCTTCGGTCGCATGCTCTTCTCGTCCTGAGCGGGCTGATACCGGTGAGCGCTTGACCGCGGGCCCGGACGTCTTCCGTCCGGGCCCGCGGCGCGTCCCTCCGCCCCGGCCGCTCACCGCTACTCATTGACGCCCATCGCGGAAACGACAAAGCCCCGGTCGCCGAGACGATCGGGGCTTTTGCTGGTGCGCGATACTGGGATTGAACCAGTGACCTCTTCCGTGTCAGGGAAGCGCTCTCCCGCTGAGCTAATCGCGCAGGGTGAACTGCGTGTACTGCGTGCGCGATACTGGGATTGAACCAGTGACCTCTTCCGTGTCAGGGAAGCGCTCTCCCGCTGAGCTAATCGCGCGTGGATCCTTGCGGATCAGTGGACGATACTGGGATTGAACCAGTGACCTCTTCCGTGTCAGGGAAGCGCTCTCCCGCTGAGCTAATCGTCCTTGGAGGTGGAGACGGGATTTGAACCCGTGTAGACGGCTTTGCAGGCCGTTGCCTCGCCTCTCGGCCACTCCACCAGGAGTGAGGGTTCGGGAAGATCCCTCACTTTCTGCGAGCGGACGACCAGGTTCGAACTGGCGACCTCAACCTTGGCAAGGTTGCGCTCTACCAACTGAGCTACGTCCGCTTGTCTTTCCCGGTCTGCTTGCGCGTCCCGGCGACGTGTTGAACTCTAGCGGATTCCCGGGCCAGTACAAAAACGCGTTTGTACAGCGTGCTGAGGTGCGTTCGCTCCGACGCAGGTCATCGCGCGCCCTCCTAGACTCAACGGCGTGCACGACCTTGCTCCGATGGCCCGCTTCGGCGGCCTCGTCGCGTCCGATCTGCAGGACGTGACCAGTGATCCCGCAGCTCTCGACTCGTCCGGCTTCTGGGCCGTATCCGTCGATTTCGAGGGCAGTCCCGTCTGCGCGCGCTTCGCCGCCGTACGTACCGAGGCGGTGCCCGCCCCGGTACGCGGCGCCTGGCGTGGACCCGCGGCCGGTGACTGGAAAACGTCCCTGGACCGTGCCGCGTACACCGCGGGCGTACGGCGGATCCGCGAGTACATCGCGGCGGGCGAGGTCTACCAGGCCAACCTCTGCCGGGTGATGACCGCGGCACTGCCGGAGCAGGCCGCCGCGGACGTGGACGCGCTGACCGCGCTGCTGGCGCTCGGCAACCCCGCCCCGTACGCGGGAACGATCCGGCTGCCCGGGTACGGCGTGGAGATCGCCACCGCGTCCCCCGAACTCTTTCTGAGGCGCGACGGCCGGACCGTCGAGTCAGGACCGATCAAGGGCACCGGACGGACCGAGGACGATCTGCTGGAGAAGGACCACGCCGAGAACGTGATGATCGTCGACCTGGTCCGAAACGACCTCGGCCGGGTCTGTGCCACCGGATCGGTCACGGTCCCCGACCTCTGCGTGGTGGAGAAGCACCCAGGCCTCGTCCACCTCGTCTCCACCGTGCGCGGCGAGCTCGCCGAGGGGGTCGGCTGGCCCGAACTCCTCGACGCGGCGTTTCCACCCGGCTCCGTCACCGGGGCGCCCAAGTCCAGCGCCCTCAGGATCATCGAGGAATTGGAGACTGCCCCGCGCGGTCCCTACTGCGGCGGGATCGGCTGGGTCGATGCCGACCGCCGCACCGCTTCCCTGGCCGTGGGCATACGGACCTTCTGGATGGACCGGACCGGGACCGCCCCGGTACTCCGCTTCGGCACCGGGGCAGGCATCACCTGGGGCTCCGACCCGGAGCGCGAATGGGACGAGACCGAACTCAAGGCTTCCCGGCTGCTCGCTGTAGCGTCGGGCGCGCACGAAGCGACTGGAAGGACCGCGTGATGAGGATTTGGGTCAACGGCGAACTGCGGGACGCCGACGACGCCAGGGTGTCGGTGCTCGACCACGGACTCACCGTGGGGGACGGCATCTTCGAGACGGTCAAGACCCTCGACGGCAGGCCCTTCGCCCTCACCCGGCACCTCGACCGGCTGACCCGCTCGGCCCGCGGCCTCGGCCTCCCCGACCCCGACCTCGACGAGGTGCGCCGCGCCTGCGCCGCCGTCATCGATGCCAACCCGATGGCGCTCGGCCGGCTCCGTATCACCTGCACGGGAGGCGTCTCCCCGCTCGGCTCCGACCGCGGCGACGCAGGCCCCGGCCTCGTCGTCGCCCTGGGGGAGGCGGGGCGCCGCCCCGACACGACCGCCGTGATCACCGTCCCCTGGACGCGCAACGAACGCAGTGCGCTCGCCGGGCTCAAGACCACCTCGTACGCCGAGAACGTCGTCGCCCTCGCCCGCGCCCATGAGCACGGCGCGTCGGAGGCCCTCTTCGCCAACACGGCCGGACAGCTCTGCGAAGGCACCGGGTCCAATGTCTTCGTCGTCCTCGAAGGGCGGGTGTACACCCCGCCGGTCGCCTCCGGCTGCCTCGCCGGGATCACCCGCGCGTTGGCCGTGGAGTGGACGGGGGCCGAGGAGACCGACCTGCCGTTCGATGTCCTGGAGCGGGCCGAGGAGATCTTCCTGACCTCCACCCTGCGTGACGTCCAGGCCGTCCACCGGGTGGACGGCCGGGAGCTGCCCGGCGGGCCCGGTCCGGTGACTGTCAAGGCCATGCGGATCTTCGACGAACGGGCCGGGAACGACCTCGACCCGTAGGACCCGCACCTCGGATCGGTAAAACCGGGTGACGGGCCCGGGATCAGCGGATAGAACGTTGCCGATGACCACGACCCTCCGGCCCACCGGGCCGATCCAGCAAGGCGCCGACGGCGCGAAGAGCCGCGCGTACGACGTGTGCGACAACGGGCGGCCCGTCGGCGCCGTCGAGATCGGCACCGATCCGAGGTTCGGTGCGACGGCCGGTGAGCTCCGCTCCCTCAGCATCGACGAGCCGAGCCGACGGCGGGGGCGTGGCACCATAGCCGCGCTTGCCGCCGAAGAGGTGCTGCGCGGATGGGGATGCAGCCAGGTGTTTCTCTCGGCACCGGCGCGCAACCAGGGAGCCCAGCGGCTGTTCGCCGCACTCGGCTACACCGAACGCAGCCGGAACATGCTCAAGGACCTGGACCGGACGGCTCCGGAGCTCCCGGACGGTGTCGCCGCCCGCCCGATGAGCGCCGAGGAGTTCGCGCAATGGCAGCTCACCAGCGTCGACACCTACGCGCAGTCCTGGATCGACCAGGGTGTCCCCGCCGAGCAGGCCCTGCAGAAGTCCAGGTCCGACCACGCCCGTAACCTGCCGAACGGCATCGACACCGCGGGCATGCGTTTCCACGTGCTTGTGCACGAGGGCGCGGTCGTCGGTCACGTGTGGGTGTCGGTGCACGAAGACGGCCCGGGTGAGATGACCGGATACGTCTTCGACGTCGAGGTGGACGAGGAGTACCGGGGCCGTGGTCATGGACGTGCCCTGATGTGGCAGGCCGAGCGCATCACGCTGGAAGCGGGTGCCCATCGCCTCGGGCTCCACGTCTTCGCGTCCAACACACCGGCCCTGCGGCTGTACGAGTCGCTCGGTTACCGGACGACTCAGTACAACCTGGCCAAAACGCTGTAGGACGTTCGGAAGCCGCCCCGTCGGCCCCAGGGTGGGCGGGGCCACCGGCACGCCCCGGGGCCCGTCGGTCAGTCCCGCTCGGCGAGCAGCCGGTCGGCGATCTCCTCGATCCGTTCGCGCAGCCCGTCCTGGCTCTTGCCGCCGTCCAGCCGCTCGTCACCGATCACATACGTCGGCGTGCCGGTGACCCCGATTGCCTTGCCCTCGGCCTGGTCGGCGTCGACGATCAGCATGTGGCGTCCGTCGATCAGGGCGGTGTCCATCTCCTCGGCGTTCAGACCGAGATCCCGCGCGACCTCGATCAGCAGCGGCTCGCCGGCGCGGCCGAGGTCGTCGGTACGGGCGAGCACCGCCTCGATGTACGGCCAGCCCCTGCCCTGGGCCGCCGCCTCCTCGGCGGCCTGCGCGGCGGCGTGGGCATGCTTGTGCTTCTCCAGCGGGAAGTGCCGCAGCCGCACCTCCAGACGGTCTCCGTACTTGGCCCGCAGGGCGTGCACATCGGTAAGGGCCTGGTGACAGTCGGGGCACTGGAGCTCGCACCAGACGTCCAGGACGACGGGCGCTGCAGGGGTGGAATCGCTCATGCGGCCAGTCTCCCAGGGCCTGCGCGAGCGTCCCAATCGGCATCTGATCCGCTCCGGCTGCGTACGACCGGATCGCTTTCGATCGGCACCTTGGGGGGATCCTGGCCCTGAAATGTCCCTGATGTGGTCCCGGAACGTGGCCGCGCGGGCGGTGACCGGTGCAGGATGGAGGGGACGTTCCCCCTGCGTATGGAGGCTCCGATGCTTGCCGAGACCATCTGTTCCGCGGCGTCCGCGGCGGGCCTGGGCATCGCCGCCGTCACTGCGTACCGGAAGCGATTCCTTGCCGCGGCCCGGATCACCGCCTACTCCCTGGTGCCGATCGGCCTGGTGCTGACCGGGATCGTGGACTGGGTCGCCGGAATCGCCTTCAAGCCGAGCGTCTGGATCGGCTTCGGGCTGCTCGCCGTGGCCTGGCTGCTGTTCATGACCACTCGTAGGGCCGAGCGCCGCCGCCTTGGTACCCGTAAGGAACGCAAAGCCGCAGCGCGGGCGGTGCAGAGTGAGGCCATCGCTCGCGCGGCTTCGGCGCCCTCCCTGGGGTCCGGGCTCCCGGCGACGCGGACGCAGGCGCGTCCGAACGCGAAGCCGAAGCAGCAGTCAGCCTCGTCGGGCGAGGACTTCAGCGACATCGAGGCCATTCTGAAGAAGCACGGCATCTGACCCGCGCCCCGCCCCGTTCCGGCGGGGGAGCGGGTGCATTGTCGGTCGAGTGAATCGATTTATCCCGCATCTTGACGGTGTCCGGGGGTGGAGCTAGCCCTGAGCTAGCCCCCCGATCGGGCGCGCGGAGCTCCTGCTGGAGGAGGCGGACGACGAGACCGGCACGCACGAGCACCGCAGCGTGGTGCTCCAACCGGAACTCGTGGTGCGTGCCTCCAGCGCAACACCGCACTGAGGCCGCGGCTCGCCCGTTCCCGCCTGCTTCGCGCCGTTCCGGCCCAACTCGACGACTGGCGACCGGAGTCCGGTCAACCTGAGGGCCTCGATGTCTTCTGACAGACCAACCTCGACCAGTCTGCTGCTCACCCGCCGGACCTCGAATTCAGCTTGCATGAAGTGATGTTGAGCAACGCGGACGTCCACGAAGTGTCGCGTGCGATGGAGGCGCACACCGGTCGTCGTACCGAAAATTTGACGGCCGACCGGACATCGGAGCGAATCGCGCCCGGCGCCAGGGTGGGTGAACTCCCCATGCAAAAAGGCGTGTTGATCGCCAACCGGCTCCGGACTGAGTCATGATCGTCCTGAGATGGTGGACACCTCCCGGGGCGATGCCCCCGCAACCCCTGCCGAAGAGCCGCGCGGCTGCCTCTTCGCGCTTTCCCAGCCCCCTTTGATGATCTTCCTCGCGGTGGTCGGCAGTCTGCTGCTGATGGCCGCGTTGCATGATCTCTTCATGCTGTGAACGGTCAGCCGGCCGCTTCCCTGCGGCGTGCCCGGTATGCGGCCACGTGCAGACGGTTGCCGCAGGTCCGGCTGGAACAGTAGCGGCGGGAGCGGTTGCGGGAGAGATCGACGAAGGCGTGCCGGCAGTCCGGCGCCTCGCAGCGCCGCAGCCGTTCCTGCTCGCCCGCCACCACGATGAAGGCCAGCGCCATGCCGCAGTCGGCCGCGAGATGGTCGGCGATCGAGGCGTCCGGTGCGAAGTAGTGGACATGCCAGTCGTAGCCGTCGTGATTGCTGAGCTGCGGTGTGGTACCGGCGGCGGCGACGAGGGCGTTGACGAGCGAGGCGGCGATCTGCGCGTCGTCCGTCGCGAAGATCGCGGCGAAGCGCGTCCGTACGCTCTGTACGGCGCGCAGGTCCTTCTCGTGGAGCTCGCCCACGCCGCTGATGCGATGGCGCCGCGCGAAGTCGTACAGCGCTTCGATGTCGGCAAGACTGTCGACCGGTTCGCCTTCCGGCTGCCCGCTCCCCGGGGGTTCGCTCTCGGGTGCGGTGTTCAGCAGATCGACCACCGTGTCGAGGGCGATCCGGGTGTCGTGGGGGATCAGCACGCTTTCGCTCCCTGGCCTCCGGCGGGCGGGCGCCCGCCGATGCCGGCTGACTCTACTGGCTCGGCCTCGGCACACAGCGGCCCGAGAGGGTCCATGAGGGGTGCAGGGAGCGCTTCCCGGCCACCTGTGGGGCCGGGTGTGGGCCGGAGGCCGCCTGTCCAGCCCGTGGACGGGCACTCCGGGGCTCCGCGGATGCGTACCCGGTGCGCGGTCACGGCTGCGGGGGAACGAGCGCCGACGCCGTCACCATGGTGGGTTCCGTGGTGACGGCGTCGGTGTCAGCCCTATGAGGTTTTCCGCGCGGCGCCGTCTCCCCGAGTCGGACGGCGCCGTGCAGCTCTCGGCCTGGCTCAGCTCTCGGCCAGGATGTGTGAGAGCTCCGTGTCGAGGTCGAAGTGGCGATGCTCGGTGCCTGGCGGAACCGCGGCGTCGGTCCTTTTGAGGAACGACTCCAGGGCCCTTGCCGGGGCTTCGAGCAGGGCTTCACCCTCAGGGGAGCTCAGCGCGATGCAGACGACGCCCTGACCGTGACTACGGGATGGCCAGACGCGGACGTCTCCGGTGCCGGTGGGCCGATGAAGCCCCTCGGCGAGGAGGTCGCGGGCGAAAACCCACTCGACCGTTTCCTCCGCTCCGGTATGAAAGGTGGCGTGCACGGCATAAGGATCGGCCGTGTCATACCGCAGGCCCGCAGGTACAGGCAGTGAGGACTCGCTCGACACAACGAGGCGCAGGTGCAGCTCGCAGCTGACCGTGGTGTTCATAAGCGCCAGGGCCTTTCGCTCAGTGTGCGCTCGGGGATTCGCACGTCGGCGAAATCGACATGCCACCTACGGTGGCGTTGTAAACCCCTCTGACCTTTTTGTGTTCCTTCAGGTAGCTCGTACGGCGGTGTGTAACTTTGGGTTATTCGGCCATTCCGGTGACGAAGGCTGTTCCGGTAGGTTGGCTACCATGAATGCGGAGAGTGACGAGCGGGACGGGCGTGCAGCGTCGGCGAAGCCAGTGTCCGCCACGGGGGATGTGACGGAAAGCGTGACGGGAGATGCTACGGAGGGTGTGACGAAGGAGGTCCGGGAGCTCGGTTCCAGGGCGCCCGGTTACATCAAGGCCTCCCGCGTGCTGCATCTGAGCTGGCAGGTCGGCGTCTTCGTGGTTGGCCTCGCGGTGGTCGTGGCGGGTGCCGTCATGCTGCCGCTGCCCGGCCCCGGCTGGCTGGTGATCTTCGCCGGCATGGCGATCTGGGCGACCGAGTTCGTCTGGGCGCAGCTGGTGCTGCGCTGGACGCGGCGGCAGGTCACCGAGGCCGCTCAGCGGGCGCTCGACCCCAAGGTCCGGCGGCGTAACATCATCCTCACCGTGACCGGCCTGGTGATCATCGCGGTGCTGGTGGGGGTCTACCTCTGGAAGTTCGGCATCACCATGCCGTGGAAGATCCACGAGTGACCAGGGGATGGTCATGGGGCGCCGCTGTCATGGGGTAATGTTTGGCCTGCACCCGGGCGATTAGCTCAGTGGGAGAGCGCTTCGTTCACACCGAAGAGGTCACTGGTTCGAAACCAGTATCGCCCACCCTGGACAGAGGGCCCATGAGACTGCAGAGTCTCATGGGCCCTCTGTATTTCTACGTTCACTCGTTACGATGCCACCGCGAACAATTCAATCGGCCACGGCAGCGGGTGCGCCGGGATTCGTTCTTCGAGAAGAAGCATCCGGATATCCGGGGCGGGACGGGCTGTCGGCATTTCCTTCCAGGACTACGAGAATTTCTGGAAAGATTTCAACACCCAAGCCTGCATGGGTAAAAGCATCTCCCGCCGTCTTCCGGAACTCCGTCGCATTTCTGTGCAACTGCGATGAGAAACGCGTACTGCGCGACTTCGGGAGGCAGTTCGGCGGCAAACACTGCCTTGTCCGGTACGCCTCCGACGGCGACCTGATGACCACAAGCCGGCCCGAAGATATGAGAGTGCCCCGGGCCGGTCATGTGACAGGCAGTCAACGCATGCGTCCCAGCGTTTTCTTCAGCCGCCGGGCGTCGCGCAGCCGCTGCTCGTACGTCGCCCCGATCGTCAGCAGCAATGCCCCGGCCACCGCGAGCGGCAGCCAACGAGGCAGGGCGCCAAGGACCTGGGCCACGTACGGCGCGAGTTCGTGCAGGGCGTCCAGGGCCAGCACCGCACCACCGAGCAGCAGCAGCGCCTGCAACCGCAGCCGCGCGCCCGACAGGGTGATCACCAGTGCCGCCGCACCGAGCAGCAGCGGCCGGATCCAGTGCGGATCGAACCATGCCGTGAAGAGGCTCGGCACCAGCGTCGCCGCGAGGCCCGCACCGTACGCCGTCCACGACGACGCCTCCGGATCACGGCGCCGACGCAGCACACCGACCGTCAGAGCGGGCACGGTCACCGGCAGGGTGTACGCCTCCGGGGCCGACACCCCCGAAGCCGACAGCCGCAGCCAGGCCGCCAGGACGAACAGCGCCATCGCCAGATACCCGGCCACCGGCCGCCGCTCGGCACGTACGGCCGTACCCGCGGCCAGTACCCCGCACAGTGCCAGTACCAACGCCAGGAAGGGCCGGTCCGTCACCGCCATGGCCACCGCCGCCACGCCCGCCACGGCCCCGGTCAGCTCGACCGGCAGAGCCGACGGGAGACCTTGCAGCCGCGCTCCGAGCAACACCGTCACCGCAGGGACGGCCAGCATGACCGGCGCCGCCCGATCCCCGGCAAGCCCCAGCGAGGCCCCGACCGCACGGGCGAGCACCATGCCGCACACCACCGCACCGCACGCCGGCACCGCCTGCGCGATCTGCAACGCCCGTACGGCCCGCGCCGTCTGAACGGACGGCAGCGGCGGCATCGCCCGCGCCGCCGGCACCTCAGTGCCACCGAGCATCACCGCGGCCACGCCGGACACCACCAGCAGCACCGCGAACACCGCGTACGTGGCAGCCTCCGCCGCGAGCGACAGCATCCCCGTACTCACCGTGCCGACCGAACCGCACACCAGCGCAGTCAGCCCCACGACATCCATCCCACGGCGCAGACCCCGTACCGCCACCGCGAACACGCCCGCGGCCAGCGCCAATTGCACCGACAGTGCGGCCGCGTACGACATCCCCAGCATCGCGGGCAACACGGTGAACCCCGCCCAGCCGAGCGCCACCGCACCCGCCCCCGCCGCACCCCGCCACGCCGCACCCGGTGACAGCACCGGGCCGGCCACCCGTACCAGCCGCGCCCACGACCGGTACACCGTCCCCAACAGGCCGGACACCACCAGCAGCACCACCGGTGCCGCAGCCATCCGGGACCACGCCAGGCCCTCCACATCCAGCGCACCCCGGACACCACCCTCCGGCATCCCCGACCACACCCGGGCCAGCTGCGACACCGTACCCATCAGCGACAGACCGACCGTTGGCGCCGCGGCCAGCACCGCGCCGACGGTCACTATCGACGAAGCCCACACCAGCCCCTGCCCGACCGGGCGCGGCAGCGGAGCACGCACCCCCACCAACAGCGCCACACCGCACAGCAGATACGCCGGCACCGAGCAGTCCCAGGCCACCCCGGCACGCAGCACACCACCCACCGCGGCCACCCCGCACAGCCCCGCCACCACACCACCGGCCACCGCAAGCCCCGCCGGTGCACGCCGCGCCCCGGACACCGCGATCACCGCACCCATGAGCAACAGCAGACCCGGCATCACCGCGGCCGACGCCGCATCGGCGGACACCGACTGCGCCAGGGCCACCAGCAGGCCCAGCAGACCCGTCGCCCAGCAGCAGACGCAGGACGTCACCCGTACCGCAACACCCTTGCCCCACACCGCGATCGCACAGTCCGACGCCGCCGTCACCAGCAATGCCCAACCGAACGCTGTGGTTCCCGCACCCGCCGCCCACGCCCACAGCAGGAGCGGCAGCTGCGCACTCATCACCGCCAGGAGCAGCGGCAGCCGCAGCCGGTCGAGCAGCAGCCCGTACCCGCCCCAGAGCACGGCCAGCACCGCCGCGGCGACCGCGGCGAAACCTCGTCCGTCGGCAGCCGGCACCGCCACCCGGTGCAGCGCATACGCGTCCAGCACCATCAGCACCGAGGCCAGGGCGGCGAGCGACTCGGCTGTCGCGGGCAGCCCACGGCGCAGCAGCACGACAGGAGCAAAAAGTGCCGCGCCCGTCACCACCCCGAGCACCGCCGAGCGGCCGCCGATGCCCAGGTGGCCCCAGCTGACCAGAGTGAACGCGATCGCCGCGATCGTCAGCAGCAGACCGCCCAGGGTGAGCAGCGCATTCTGCGCACTGCGCGGCCCGACAGGTGCGGCAGGAGGCCCGAACGGAGCGGCGAACGGCTGTGTGGCAGGGCGCGCGACGTTCGGCGTCAGCACACTCAGCAGCCAGGCACGACGAGCCAGCAACTGGGACCGGCGGGCATCCAACCAGGCCAGCTCGCGCTCGAGGAGCGCCAATTCCTCGGCAGGCGGCGGCACATGTTCCATGAACGGGAGTGTGGCGCCAGCCTCAGGTTCGGACATGCGCTCGGGTACTCAGTTCTCCGGCTGAGTACGCGCAGACTGGGACCATGGACTGGAGTCACTACCGATTTGTGAGTATCTGGGACCTTCCAGGCGCACCCGATACCGTGTACGAGATCCTCGAACGTGCCGGTGACTACCCGCGATGGTGGCCGCAGATTCGCGAGGTCACGTCGGTCGACGGCGCCACCGGCACCACCCGCATCCGCTCCCTCCTTCCGTACGACCTCGTCATGACCGTCCGTGAACGCCGCCGCGATCCCCGGGCCAGGGTTCTCGAAGTGACCCTCAGCGGCGACCTCGACGGCTGGGCCCGGTGGACGGTCACCGCGCACGGCACCGGCAGCCGTGCCACCTATGAGCAGGATGTCGAGGTGCACAGGCGGCTGATGCGGCTCCTCGCGGTGCCCGGACGCGCAGTCTTCCGGGCCAACCACGCCCTGATGATGCGTGCCGGACGGCGAGGCCTCACGGCCTGGCTGGAAGGAGTTTGAACCAGACCCGCCGAGCCCTGTATGGTTCAACCCGTTCCCGGGCGATTAGCTCAGTGGGAGAGCGCTTCGTTCACACCGAAGAGGTCACTGGTTCGAACCCAGTATCGCCCACCCGGGAGAGGCCGGTCCGTCAGCACAATCGACGGACCGGCCTCTGCGTGTCCGGGAACAGGTTCCGGCTCGCAGCCGATCACGCCGCAGCAGGAAGATCCGGGCGCAGCGGCCACGCAGGGTCCACCGTCTCAGCCGTGCCGTTCTTCGCGAACCACGCCTGCAGTCCGCGCGCCTGCGCCGCATGCCACACGGCCTGCAAGGTGTGCAGCTCCGCCGGCGTCAGCCGCTCCAGACGGGACGAGAACCGCCGCCCCACCGCCCGCACCAGTTCCAGCGAGGCCGCCGCGTCGGCCGCCGCGTCATGTGCGCCGTCCAGCACCACCCCGTAAAGCTCGCAGAGATCGGTGAGCGTCCGTCGGCCCTTGCGATAGCGGTCCAGATGCTTGTCGAGTACGCGCGGATCCAGCACACACAGCGGTGCGTTCTGCAGATACCCGGCCAGCGACGACGCGCGATGACGCTTCAGCTCCCGGTCCAGCAGTGTCAGATCGAACGGCGCGTTCATCACGACGAGCGGACGGCCGGCCGCACGCTGCTCGGCCAGCGCCCGGGCTATCTCCTCCACCACAGGCGCCGGCCAGCGGCCGTTGCGCTGAAGGTGATCGTCGGTCAGGCCATGGAGCTCGGTCGCCCCGGCGGGCACCGGCACCCCTGGATTCACCAGCCAGCGAGTGACGCGCACCCGCCCGCCCGCCGTGTCCTGGACGACCAGGGCGGCCGAAACGATCCGGTCCTCCTCGACGTCCACTCCCGTTGTCTCGGTGTCAAAAGCGGCCAGCGGCCCCTCGTACCAGTGAGTCATCCCCGAACTCCTTGAGCGCGAACGGCAGATGGCGTATTTCCCCTGCCCGGTTCGGTGATACCCGCACCGTTTGCCTGATACGCCGTTCGCGCGCCGCCCTGTGCGGTGACAACACAGGTGGCGGCCGGGGCCGCCGACTGGACGAGAGTGGAGCAGCTGCACACCGCCGCCCGGCAGATCCTGCTCGCAGGGGCGCTCGCCGTACGGGGCGCATCGGCTACCACGGCGCACGTCACCGCCGCAGGGCCCTGGCATCCCTCGAAGGCATCCTCGTCGGGCCCGCGCCCGGCGGCCGCGAGCTCACCGCGTTCGTCCCCGTCGAATCGGGCCGTGCCGTCGCCGTACGGCTCTACCACGCCCTGCATGCCACCCGCGAGGCGGTGGACCCGGGATCCCCGAGGGCTGCCCGGCCCGCCCCGAGCCGGTGGAATTCTCCCCCGGCGATCTGCCCGCCCTGCGCCGGGCGGGTGCCCGCTACCGCCAGGCCGAGCCCCCGCGACGGTACGGATCACCGGCGCCGTCGTCCGGCTGCGCCGGTCGGGACCGCGTGGCGCCGGAATCGTACGGCTGCGGGTGCCGGCGGGCGCTGAGGTGCCGACGTACGGCTTGAGCTGGACGAGGAGGCATACCGGATCGCCGGCCACGGCCACCTGGTGGGGCTGCCGATCCGGGTGGAGGGCAGGCTGGAGAGCCGCGGTGGATTCCGGCGGCTGACCCGGACCTCGCAGGTCGTACCCGTGCACGTGGACGAGGCGGAACGGGACCGGCTGATGAAATCGCTCCAGGAGAACGTCGACTGTTTCGAGGAGGCGTGCACCGGCGAATAGGCGCGCAGGGGGGGCGGGCCGCGGCCACGAGGGGGGCCTTCGCGCTCAACCGTTTCGCAGAGGGGGCCCACGGCTCGGTACGATTCGTATCGCACGTGCACCACGAACGCGTGCGTACCCCTGAGTCAGGAGAGACCGGTGTCAGACGTCCGTGTGATCATCCAACGCGATTCCGAGCGGGAAGAGCGCGTGGTGACGACGGGCACTACGGCAGCCGAGCTCTTCCCCGGCGAGCGCACCGTCGTCGCCGCCCGGGTCGCCGGTGAGCTGAAGGACCTCGCATACGTCGTTGCCGACGGCGAGGTCGTCGAGCCCGTCGTGATCTCCTCCGAGGACGGCCTGAACATCCTCCGGCACTCCACCGCGCACGTCATGGCGCAGGCCGTGCAGGAGCTCTTCCCCGAGGCCAAGCTGGGCATCGGTCCGCCGGTCAAGGATGGTTTCTACTACGACTTCGACGTCGAGAAGCCGTTCACTCCCGAGGACCTCAAAGCCATCGAGAAGAAGATGCAGGAGATCCAGAAGCGGGGCCAGAAGTTCTCCCGCCGGGTCGTGACGGACGAGGCAGCCCGTGAGGAGCTGGCCGACGAGCCGTACAAGCTGGAGCTCATCGGTATCAAGGGCTCCGACTCCGTCGAGAACGCCGGCGACGGCGCGGATGTCGAGGTGGGCGGCGGCGAGCTGACCATCTACGACAACCTCGACCCGAAGACCGGCGACCTGTGCTGGAAGGACCTCTGCCGTGGTCCGCACCTGCCCACCACGCGGAACATCCCGGCGTTCAAGCTGATGCGGAATGCCGCGGCGTACTGGCGGGGCAGCGAGAAGAACCCCATGCTGCAGCGCATCTACGGCACGGCGTGGCCCACCAAGGACGAGCTCAAGGCGCACCTGGAGTTCCTGGAGGAGGCCGCCAAGCGCGACCACCGCAAGCTCGGCAACGAGCTGGACCTCTTCTCGTTCCCGGACGAGATCGGCCCCGGCCTCGCGGTCTTCCACCCCAAGGGCGGCATCATCCGCCGCGCCATGGAGGACTACTCGCGCCGGCGCCACGAGGAGGAGGGCTACGAGTTCGTCTACTCGCCGCACGCCACCAAGGGCAAGCTCTTCGAGCAGTCCGGCCACCTGGACTGGTACGCCGAGGGCATGTACCCGCCCATGCAGCTCGACGACGGGGTGGACTACTACCTCAAGCCGATGAACTGCCCGATGCACAACCTGATCTTCGATGCGCGTGGGCGTTCTTACCGTGAACTGCCGCTGCGCCTCTTCGAGTTCGGCACGGTGTACCGGTACGAGAAGTCCGGCGTCGTGCACGGTCTGACCCGCTCGCGCGGCTTCACGCAGGACGACGCGCACATCTACTGCACCAAGGAGCAGATGGCGGAGGAGCTCGACCGGACGCTCACCTTCGTCCTGAACCTGCTCCGCGACTACGGTCTGACCGACTTCTACCTGGAGCTCTCCACCAAGGACCCGGAGAAGTTCGTCGGCTCGGACGAGGTCTGGGAAGAGGCCACCGAGACGCTGCGACAGGTCGCCGAGAAGCAGGGGCTTCCGCTGGTGCCGGATCCGGGCGGCGCCGCCTTCTACGGCCCGAAGATCTCGGTGCAGTGCAAGGACGCCATCGGCCGCACCTGGCAGATGTCGACCGTGCAGCTCGACTTCAACCTGCCGGAGCGCTTCGATCTGGAGTACACCGGTCCCGACGGCACCAAGCAGCGCCCGGTCATGATCCACCGTGCCCTGTTCGGGTCCATCGAGCGCTTCTTCGCGGTTCTCCTGGAGCACTACGCGGGTGCGTTCCCGGTATGGCTGGCCCCTGTCCAGGCGGTCGGCATCCCGATCGGCGACGCGCACATCCCGTACCTCCAGGAGTTCGCGGCCAAGGCGCGGAAGAAGGGGCTGCGGGTCGAGGTGGACGCCTCGTCCGACCGGATGCAGAAGAAGATCCGGAACCAGCAGAAGGCCAAGGTGCCCTTCATGATCATCGCGGGCGACGAGGACATGGCCAACGGCGCCGTCTCCTTCCGCTACCGCGACGGATCGCAGGAGAACGGCATCCCCGTCGAGGACGCCATCGCCAAGATCCAGAAGGCCGTCGAGGACCGCGTTCAGGTCTGACAGTCACCCAGTGATCTGACAGGCACCCAGTGAGAGCTCCCCGGAGAACTACCTGCCCTCCGGGGAGCTCTGCTCGTCCTCCCGGCTGAACACCTGCAACAGCCACGACGAGAACGAACCCGTCACGGCCCCCAGCAGCGCCAGCCCGCAGGCCATCAGGCCCGACGCCACGACCCGTCCGCCTGGCGTGACCGGCACCGCGTCCCCGTACCCCGTCGTCGTCAGCGTCGCGCATGCCCACCACACCGCGTCGCCGAAGGTACGGATCGAGGCCCCCTTCGCCGTGTGTTCCTGGTGGTAGACGGCGAGCGAGGCGGAGAAGCCCAGGAGCAGGGCGGTCGCACCGGCGTAGGCGATCACGCGGGCGTGCAGGCTCAGTCGTGGCCGCTCCCTGCGCCGCTGGACCGCGGTGTAGACCTGGATCAGGCGCAGCGGCCGCAGCAGGGGAAGCAGCAGTACCGCCGTGTCCAGCCAGTGCACACGGATGAAGCGGGGGCCGAGGCCGCTGAGGCGGAGCCGTACGAGGTAGTCCGCGGCGAAGATCAACCATGTGGTGCCGACCAGGGCGAGGGCGAGGCTGCGCCAGGGCTCGGCGTTCTGGGGCGCGAGGATGCGGACCGCGTAACCGAGCAGGAAGAGTAGTGAGGCGCCGAAGAGCGGCACTTCTGTGCGCTGCTCCCAGCGCCTGAAACGAGTGGGGGTGGAGTCCGCGGGCTGGTCGCTCATCGCCTCAGCATCGCCGTGTGCCGACGGGCGTGGCCCCGGCGACACGCTCGCCGGGAGTGAAGCAATATGCTGAACGCCATGACGAGTGAGCCGGAACAGCAGATCGGAGTGGGGACGCCCGATGCGTTCCAGCGCCTGTGGACGCCCCACCGGATGGCGTATATCCAGGGCGAGAACAAGCCGACCGGTCCGGAGGCCGGCGACGGCTGTCCGTTCTGTGCGATCCCGTCGAAGTCGGACGAGGACGGGCTTGTCGTGGCGCGTGGCGACAAGGTGTACGCCGTACTGAATCTGTATCCGTACAACGGCGGACATCTGATGGTGGTGCCGTACCGGCATGTCGCCGACTACACGGAGCTGGACGATCCGGAGACCATGGAACTGGCCGACTTCACCAAGCGGGCAATGGTGGCTCTGCGGGCGGCGTCGGGGGCGCACGGGTTCAATATCGGTATGAACCAGGGCTCGGTGGCGGGGGCCGGTATCGCGGCCCATCTGCATCAGCATCTGGTGCCGCGCTGGGGAGGTGACACCAACTTCATGCCTGTGGTCGGGCATACGAAGGTGCTGCCGCAGTTGCTCGCCGATACACGCAAGATGCTGGCCGACGCCTGGCCGGCGGCCTGATCCGAGCTGTTGCTTCTGCGCGGGCGCCCCGGTTTCTGCTCTTTGCCGGGGCGCCCTGCGCATGCCTATGCGTCGTAGAGATCGGCCTTGCGCGGGGTCGGGTCCTGTACCAGTCCGCTCAGTACCATCGAGCGGTTGTCGAAGCGTTCGGTGTTGACGCCGTTCTCCTCCAGGACGCGCAGGGCGGCGCTGTGCACGGCGCGCAGGACGGGGGTGGCGGCGCGCATCGCGTCGTCGGCCATGAAGCGGTGGCGCCATGGCTTCTCGGCCCAGGCGTGGCGCAGGCCGAACGGCTCGGGCAGAGCGATCTTGCCGCCCAGGTAGTCGAGGAGCGGCGGGTACCAGGTGAAGGGGGCGCGCAGGGCGAGGCGGACGACTTCGCGGGGTTCGACCAGTGCGAGGGTGATGTCGCGGGTCTCCCAGAACCGGACGGTCTTGTTGACCGTCTTGGTCTTGGCCGCCGGCTTGCTGGTGAAGAGGGAGTGGACCGGGCCGAGTGCGTGTCCGGTGACTTCGATGCGCAGGGTTTCATGGAGCACCGTGACCGTGATCATCATGGTGATGACCAACTGGCCGTCCCAGAGGGTGAACTGGACGCCCAGATAGTGCCGGTCGCCGCCGCCGAACTGCTGGTGGTTGCAGATCCGCTGTATTTCGTGTGGCTTGACCTGGAAGGTGGCGACGTCCTCGCCGTCGGGCCGGGAGACCGAGTCGGCGTTCTCGCCGACGGGTGACACGATCCAGTGGGTGACCGACGGGGTGGGGAATCCTCCGGTGTTCAGCGGGCCGCGCTCCAGCATCTTGAGCTGGTCGTGGATGACCCGTATCAGGTCCCAGCTGCGGAACTGGTGGAATTCCTTGCCGGGTTCCTTGGAGACGAGTTCTTCGGCGAGCTGCCAGCTGCCCCAGCGGGTTCCCATGCCGAGGATTCCCTTGGGGCCCGCGTAGAAGACCGAGTTGGACTGCTGCTCGGCAGAGAGTTTCTCCAGGCTCTGGCGGAGTGCCTCGCGGGAGGTCTCGTTGGGGTTCTTGGGCACGGCCTCGGGGATCTTGGCGATGACGCCACTGCCGGAGAGCAGCCCTTCCCAGCGGGCGCGCATGTCCTTGGCGGAGGTTTCGGCGATCCGCTTGGCGATGAGCCAGCCGATGACGGGGGCGACGATCATTGCCCGTGCGTAGAGTGCGAGGAAACCGGTGAGCGGCAGCTTGACCAGCAGGAACAGGGTCACGATGCCGATGACCGGGAGCAGGGCGTTGCCAAGAGTGGCGAGGGCCTTGTCCTTGGTGTTGCCGAGCGAGTCGCGCAGCCGGAAGGCGATGATCCACAGCAGCATTCCGGGCAGGAAGAGAAAGCCGAACAGGGCGGTGACGGCGGTGAGTTTGATGTCGCGCGCCCTGCGGAGGCGGTTCGCGGACAGGCAGTGCTCGACGACGGTCTGCGGGTCGGATCCGAAGGACTGGATGAGGGCCTTGCGGGCGCCGCCCAGCATGCGTTCCTGGACTGCGCGGGAGAACGCCTCGCCCAGATTGGGCTTGAAGTAGTCGGACTTGAGGAGTTTGGAACGGCCCGCCTTCACTTCGGACTTGTGCCACTCGCTGTTGGCTTCAAGGATCTTCTCCACCGGGCAGTCGCGGTACGCGGCGGAGGCGAGGGCGTTCGTCGCCACCGCCTGTCCGCCCGAGCCCTGGAGCGGGATCTGCGCTCCGGGAGAGAAATCGAATCCGTTGTTGGCCACTGTCGCCCCCACTCGCCGCCGAGAACTGCTCCTGCGGCTGTTTCCCAACTGCCGTGCCCGGCACACCTTCTGAGCTGGGACCACAGCGTATCGTCCGGATCGATTTGCCGCCCACCCCTGTGGACAACGGCGGGCGACACAGCCGATTACGCACCATTCGGGTTGTTTTCCTGCTGTTCGCGGATGCGTTCCGCGAGCTGCGGGGGCATGGCTTCATGCCGGACGTACACCCGGTCGAAGCGGCCGGCGCCATGGGACAGGGAGCGCAGGTCGATCGCGTACCGGCCGATCTCGAGCTCCGGGACCTCGGCCCGTACGAGGGTGCGTCCGGGGCCGGACTGCTCGGTGCCGATCACCCTGCCGCGCCGCCCGGACAGATCACTCATCACCGGCCCGACGTAGTCGTCGGGGACCAGGACCTGGATCTCGGAGACGGGCTCGAGGAGCTGGATACGGGTGTCCGCGGCGGCTTCGCGCAGGGCCAGTGCGCCCGCGGTCTGGAACGCGGCGTCGGAGGAGTCCACCGAGTGGGACTTCCCGTCCCGCAGGGTGATGCGTACGTCGACGAGCGGATGTCCGGCCGCGACTCCTCGGGCGGCCTGGGCGCGCACGCCCTTCTCGACGGACGGGATGAACTGGCGCGGTACCGCCCCGCCGACCACCTTGTCGACGAATTCGATGCCGGAACCCGGAGGCAGCGGTTCCACATCGATCTCGCAGATGGCGTACTGGCCGTGGCCGCCGGACTGTTTCACGTGCCGGCCGCGGCCGGTCGACGGGCCGGCGAAGGTCTCGCGCAGCGACACCTTGTGCGGTACGGCGTCGACCTGGACGCCGTAGCGGCTGCGCAGCCGCTCCAGCGCCACATCCTGATGGGCCTCGCCGAGACACCACAGGACCACCTGGTGGGTGTCCTGGTTCTGCTCGAGGCGCATGGTCGGGTCCTCGGCGACCAGTCGGGCGAGCCCCTGGGAGAGCTTGTCCTCGTCCGCCTTGCTGTGTGCCTCGATGGCGAGCGGCAGCAGTGGGTCCGGTGTGGTCCAGGGGTCCATCAGCAGTGGCTGGTCCTGTGCGGAGAGGGTGTCCCCGGTCTCGGCGCTGCCCAGCTTGGCGACGCAGGCCAGATCTCCGGCGATGCATGCGGTGAGGGGGCGCTGTTGTTTGCCGAAGGGGGAGGAGAGCGCGCCGACGTGTACCTCCGCCTCGTGGAAGGGGCGTGTCTCGTGGCAGGGGTCGGTGAGGCCGTGGCCGAAGACGCGGACGGTTTCGTCGGGGCGAAGGGTGCCGGAGAAGACGCGTACGAGCGAGACTCGGCCGACGTACGGGTCCGAGGCCGTCTTGACGACCTCGGCGACGAGTGGGCCCTGCGGATCGCAGGTCAGGACCGGTCGCGGGGCCCCATGGAGGGGGGTTACTTCGGGGAGCGGGCGCTCCAGCGGGGTGGGGAAGCCGCTGGTGATCAGGTCCAGGAGTTCAACGGTGCCGATGCCTTGGCGGGCGTCTTCGGCGGCGGGGGCCGCAGTGAGGACGGGGTGGAAGGCGCCTCGGGCGACGGCACGCTCCAGGTCGTCGATGAGTGTCCTGATGTCGATCTCGGCACCGCCGAGATAGCGGTCCATCAGGGTCTCGTCCTCGCTCTCGGCGATGATCCCCTCGATGAGCCGGTTCCGGGCCTCCTGGAGCGTGGTCTGCTGGGCGTCGGCGGGCGGGCACTCCCGCCGCTCGCCCGAGGAGTAGTCGAAGATCCGCTGGGTGAGGAGTCCGGTGAGGCCGGTGAGCGGAGCGTGCCCGTCCGGGCCCTCGGGTCCGAGCACGGGCAGATAGAGCGGAAGTACGGCGTCGGGGTCGTTGCGGCCGAAGATCTCGCCGCAGGTCCGGGTCATCTCGTCGAACGAGGTGCGCGCTGTGTCGAGGTGCGTGACGACGATGGCGCGCGGCATGCCGACGGCGGCACACTCCTCCCACACGGCGCGGGTGGTGCCCGCCACGGCGTCGGCCTCCTGGGCCGCGGACACAATGAACAGGGCCGCGTCCGCTGCCCGCAGACCGGCCCTGAGTTCCCCGACGAAATCGGCGTATCCGGGGGTGTCCAGCAAATTGATCTTGTACCCGTCCCATTCGACGGGGACGAGTGAGAGCTGCACGGAGCGTTGCTGGCGGTGTTCGATCTCGTCGTAGTCGGAGACCGTGGCTCCGTCCTCGACCCGGCCGGCCCGGTTGACCGCGCCCGCGGTCAGCGCGAGGGCCTCGACGAGGGTGGTCTTGCCGGAGCCGCTGTGGCCGACCAGCACCACATTCCGTACGGATGAGGGCTGGTCGGCCATTGCTGCCCTGCCGGCGGCCCCGGTGTGTGCGTGTGCCTTTTCGCCCATGATGCGTGCCTCCCAGATAGTGGCGCGGAGCGGGAAGAAAAGCCGGCGCGATGTGGGGAGAAGAGTGCACGGGCACGGGGAGCCGCCGCGGCGGCTACGGCGACGCCCGCGGTAATTCGAGCTTTCCACTCAGGGCAGATTGCGTCCATACGTCGAGCACCGCGGCGCGATCCCGGGTGCCCGGACGGTGGAGTCCGGCAGGCGTGACTACGATGGGCCAGCCGGTGGCCGTAGGGGCCGCTCGGCTCACCGACCCTCGGGAAGGCCATGCTGAACAAGTACGCGCGTGCATTTTTTACGCGTGTCCTCACACCGTTCGCCGCATTGTTGCTCCGTCTCGGCGTGAGCCCTGACGCGGTCACTCTGATCGGTACGGCCGGGGTGGTGGCGGGTGCGCTGGTCTTCTTCCCGATGGGAGAGTTCTTCTGGGGCACGATCGTCATCACGATCTTTGTCTTCTCCGACCTCATTGACGGCAATATGGCCCGGCAGGCCGGTATCTCCAGCCGCTGGGGCGCGTTCCTGGACTCGACCCTGGACCGGGTCGCCGACGGGGCGATCTTCGGCGGGTTCGCGCTCTGGTACGCGGGCAACGGCGACGACAACGTGATGTGCGCGGTCGCGATCTTCTGCCTGGCGAGTGGCCAGGTGGTCTCGTACACGAAGGCACGCGGCGAGTCGATCGGGCTGCCGGTCGCGGTCAACGGTCTTGTGGAGCGCGCCGAACGGCTGGTCATCTCGCTGGTCGCGGCCGGACTCGCCGGGCTCCACAAGTTCGGTGTCCCCGGGGTTCAGATCCTGCTGCCGATCGCACTCTGGATCGTCGCCGTGGGCAGCCTGGTCACGCTCGTGCAGCGGGTCGTGACCGTGCGCCGCGAGTCTGCTGAGGCCGATGCTGCGGGCCGGGGGAGCGGGGCCGCACGGTGAGCGGCGCACCGGGTGACACGCAGTCCGGCCTGCGGGACCGGCTGACCGACGGGCTGTACGGGCTCGGCTGGACCGCTGTCAAGAAGCTACCCGAACCGGTCGCCCGGGCCCTCTTCCGCACCATCGCCGACCAGGTGTGGAAGCGGCGGGGCAAGAGTGTGCTGCGGCTGGAGTCGAATCTGGCGCGGGTCGTGCCCGGGGCGTCCCCGGCCCGGCTCGCCGCGCTCTCCAAGGCCGGGATGCGCTCGTACATGCGCTACTGGATGGAGTCGTTCCGGCTTCCCACCTGGAGTCCGGCGCGGATCAAGGCGTCCATGGACGTGACAGACGCGCACCGGCTGACCGACGGGCTGGACACCGGCCGCGGTGTCATCCTCGCCCTGCCGCACCTGGCGAACTGGGACCTGGCCGGAGCCTGGGTCACCACTGATCTCAAGGTGCCTTTCACCACGGTCGCCGAGCGGCTCAGGCCCGAGACGCTGTACGACCGGTTCGTGGCCTACCGTGAGGGGCTCGGCATGGAGGTCCTGCCGCACAGCGGCGGCGCCGCCTTCGGTACCCTGGCGCGTCGGCTGCGCGCGGGAGGCCTGGTCTGTCTCGTCGCCGACCGTGATCTGTCGGCGTCCGGCGTCGAGGTGGAATTCTTCGGCGAAACCGCACGCATGCCCGCTGGGCCGGCGTTGCTGGCCCAGCAGACTGGGGCGCTGCTGCTGCCGGTGACGCTCTCGTACGACGACACGCCCGTGATGAAGGCACGTGTCCATGCGCCGGTCGAGGTGCCCGAGTCAGGCAGCCGTACGGAGAAGACCTCCTCGATGACACAGGCGCTGGCCGATGCCTTCGCTGTCGGAATCGCCGAGCATCCGGAGGACTGGCACATGCTGCAACGCCTCTGGCTGGCCGATCTGGAGAACCGGGAGGACCGACCATGAAGATCGGCATCGTCTGCCCGTACTCCTGGGACGTACCGGGCGGTGTGCAGTTCCACATCCGGGACCTGGCCGAACACCTGATCCGTCTGGGACATCAGGTGTCGGTGCTGGCACCCGCCGACGACGAGACCCCGCTGCCGCCGTACGTGGTCTCGGCGGGCCGGGCCGTGCCCGTCCCGTACAACGGCTCCGTGGCCCGGCTGAACTTCGGCTTCCTCTCGGCCGCCCGGGTGCGCCGCTGGCTGCACGACGGCACTTTCGACGTGATCCACATCCATGAGCCGACCTCGCCGTCGCTGGGGCTGCTCGCCTGCTGGGCGGCGCAGGGGCCGATCGTCGCCACGTTCCACACCTCCAACCCGCGCTCCCGGGCCATGATCGCCGCGTACCCGATCCTGCAGCCCGCGCTGGAGAAGATTAGCGCGCGCATCGCGGTGAGCGAGTACGCACGCCGGACCCTGGTCGAGCACCTGGGCGGCGACGCGGTCGTCATCCCGAACGGGGTCGATGTCGGCTTCTTCGCCGGGGCCGAGCCCAAGACCGAGTGGCAATCAGAGGGGGCGCGAAGCTCCGTCGAGGGCGGCGGGAGACGGGAGGGCGGCACGATCGGCTTCATCGGGCGTATCGACGAGCCACGCAAGGGCCTCCCCGTCCTGATGAGGGCGTTTCCCGCGATCCTCGCCGCGCGTCCGGACACCAGACTGCTGGTGGCGGGCCGCGGTGACGAGGAGGAGGCCGTCGCCTCACTGCCCGAGGAGATGCGCGGGCGCGTCGAATTCCTCGGCATGGTGAGCGACGAGGACAAGGCGCGGCTGCTGCGCAGCGTCGATGTGTACGTCGCGCCCAATACGGGCGGCGAGAGCTTCGGGATCATCCTGGTCGAGGCGATGTCGGCCGGTGCGCCGGTGCTGGCCAGCGATCTGGACGCGTTCGCCCAGGTCCTGGACCTGGGCGCAGCGGGCGAACTCTTCGCCAACGAGGACGCGGACGCGCTGGCGTCGGCGGCGGTCCGGCTGCTCGGCGACCCGGAGCGGCGTAAGGAGCTGCGCGAGCGGGGAACCGCGCACGTGCGGCGCTTCGACTGGTCGACGGTCGGGGCGGACATTCTCGCGGTGTACGAGACGGTGACGGACGGCGCGGCGTCGGTGGCGGCCGACGAACGCACGGGCCTGCGCGCACGCTTCGGACTGGCGCGGGAATAGGCGGTCGGCCGGTTCAAACTCTCAGAGGCCACCCGACAGCCTCTCAGGCGATTGAGGACCGGCCGCCGGGGGAGCGCCCCGGCGGCAGCCGCGCCCGCCTGCATCCGCGCCGGATCCCGGGCCGGGCGGCCGCACCGCCTGCGCGCCGACGGTAGCCTTGCCGCCCGTGATCGAAACCCTCATCTGGATCGCCGTCGCGATCGCCGCGATCGGCATGTACCTCAGCTGGACCGCCGGGCGGCTGGACCGGCTGCACACCCGCATCGACGCCGCCCGCGCCGCCCTCGACGCTCAGCTCCTGCGCCGCGCATCGGTCACCCAGGAACTGGCGACATCCGGTGTCCTCGACCCGGCCGCGTCCATCGTGCTGTACGAGGCCGCGCACGCCGCCCGCCAGGCGGAGGAGGAGAATCGCGAAGTCGCGGAGAGCGAGCTGAGCACCGCACTGCGCGCGGTGTTCGGTGAGACGGCGCAGGTGGAGTCGGTGAAGGAGATCCCCGGCGGCGAGGAGGCGGCGTTCGAACTCGCCGCGGCCGTGCGTCGTGTCCCGATGGCCCGGCGGTTCCACAACGACGCGGTGCGCGCGGCGCGTGCGCTGCGTCGGCACCGCACGGTGCGGTGGTTCCGGCTGGCCGGGCACGCCCCTTTCCCGCTCGCCTTCGAGATGGACGACGAACCGCCTGTCGCCCTGGCCGACCGCCCCGTCAGCTGACCCGGGGCCACGCTCGTACCTGACTGGGCTCACAACCCGTCCCGTACACGTGCAAAACGATCCACCGGCCTTTCATTGGCCCTTGCTGTGGACTGGTCCCGGAGAGTTTGCTCAGCAAGCACTGCACCAATCAGTGCTTTCAGCAACTTTTTCTCCGAGTGAGGTCGATCCGTGTCCACGCTTCCCACCACCCCGCAGTCCGCCGACTCCCCGGCCACCGGCACCGCCCGCGTCAAGCGCGGCATGGCCGAGCAGCTCAAGGGCGGCGTGATCATGGACGTCGTCAACGCCGAGCAGGCGAAGATCGCCGAGGATGCGGGCGCCGTGGCCGTCATGGCCCTGGAGCGGGTGCCGGCCGACATCCGCAAGGACGGCGGCGTGGCCCGGATGTCGGACCCGAACATGATCGAGGAGATCATCGAGGCCGTCTCCGTCCCGGTGATGGCGAAGTCCCGCATCGGACACTTCGTCGAGGCCCAGGTCCTGCAGTCCCTCGGCGTCGACTACATCGACGAGTCCGAGGTCCTCACCCCGGCGGACGAGGTCAACCACAGCGACAAGTTCGCCTTCACCACCCCGTTCGTCTGTGGCGCGACCAACCTGGGCGAGGCTCTGCGCCGTATCGCCGAGGGCGCGGCCATGATCCGTTCGAAGGGCGAGGCCGGCACCGGAAACGTCGTCGAAGCGGTCCGTCACCTGCGCCAGATCAAGAACGAGATCGCCCGGCTGCGCGGCTACGACAACAACGAGCTGTACGCCGCCGCCAAGGAGCTCCGCGCCCCGTACGAGCTGGTCAAGGAGGTCGCCGAGCTCGGCAAGCTGCCCGTCGTGCTGTTCTCCGCCGGCGGCGTCGCCACCCCCGCCGACGCTGCGCTGATGCGCCAGCTCGGTGCCGAGGGCGTCTTCGTGGGCTCCGGCATCTTCAAGTCCGGCGACCCGGCCAAGCGCGCCGCCGCCATCGTGAAGGCCACCACCTTCTACGATGACCCGAAGATCATCGCGGATGCCTCCCGGAACCTGGGCGAGGCCATGGTCGGCATCAACTGCGACACCCTGCCCGAGGCCGAGCGCTACGCCAACCGTGGCTGGTAGTCACTGATGAGCGACACCCCTGTGATCGGAGTCCTGGCTCTCCAGGGCGACGTACGGGAACACTTGATCGCCTTGGCCTCGGCGGATGCCCTGGCCAGGCCGGTCCGGCGTCCCGAGGAGCTTGCCGAGGTCGGCGGCCTGGTCATTCCTGGTGGCGAGTCCACCACGATGTTCAAGCTGGCTTCTCTGTTCGGCATTCTGGAACCGCTGCGCGAGCGGGTACGGGACGGGATGCCGGTCTACGGCACCTGCGCCGGAATGATCATGCTCGCCGACAAGATCCTCGACCCGCGCTCGGGCCAGGAAACGGTCGGCGGCATCGACATGATCGTGCGCCGTAACGCCTTCGGGCGGCAGAACGAGTCCTTCGAGGCGGTCGTCGAGGTCGCAGGTATCGAGGGCGGCCCGGTCGAGGGCGTGTTCATCCGCGCCCCCTGGGTGGAATCGGTCGGCGCGCAGGTCGAGGTGGTGGCGGAGCACGATGGTCACATCGTCGCCGTACGTCAGGGAAACGCCCTGGCGACGTCATTCCACCCGGAACTGACCGGGGACCATCGCGTTCACGCGTTGTTCGTCGACATGGTGCGCGCAGTCGGGTGACTCGATCCCGGTAGGATCTCTCGGGTTCGGATCGTTTTTGGTGACGCGAAGGAGAAGGCAGATGTCCGGCCACTCTAAATGGGCTACGACGAAGCACAAGAAGGCCGTGATTGACGCCAAGCGCGGCAAGCTCTTCGCGAAACTGATCAAGAACATCGAGGTCGCGGCCCGTACCGGCGGTGTGGACCCCGATGGAAATCCGACTCTTGTGGACGCGATCCAGAAGGCGAAGAAGAGCTCCGTACCGAACAAGAACATCGACTCCGCGGTCAAGCGCGGTGGCGGTCTCGAAGCGGGTGGCGTCGACTATCAGACGATCATGTACGAGGGTTACGGCCCGAACGGTGTCGCGGTGCTCATCGAGTGCCTCACCGACAACCGCAACCGTGCCGCGTCCGACGTGCGTGTCGCGATGACCCGCAACGGCGGTTCGATGGCCGACCCGGGTTCGGTCTCGTACCTCTTCAATCGCAAGGGCGTCGTGATCGTCCCCAAGGGTGAGCTGACCGAGGACGACGTCCTGGGTGCCGTGCTCGACGCGGGTGCCGAGGAGGTCAACGACCTCGGTGACACCTACGAGGTCGTCAGCGAGGCCGGCGACATGGTCGCGGTCCGTACCGCGCTCCAGCAGGCCGGCATCGACTACGACTCCGCCGAGGCCAACTTCCTGCCGACCATGCAGGTCGAGCTGGACGAGGAGGGCGCGCGCAAGATCTTCAAGCTGATCGACGCGCTGGAGGACAGCGACGACGTGCAGAACGTCTTCGCCAACTTCGACGTCTCGGACGAGGTCATGGAGAAGGTGGAGGCCTGAGCCGGGCTCAGCGCAACCTTCACGGACGGGCCGACGGGGACACACCCCGTCGGCCCGTCGCATTGTCAGTGCGAGCCGATAGCCTGCGGGAACAGTTGACCGATCGGTACGGAGGGGGCCTTCCATGCGGGTACTCGGCGTCGACCCGGGGCTGACCCGGTGCGGTGTCGGCGTCGTCGAAGGTGTCGCCGGCCGGCCCCTGACAATGCTCGGCGTCGGAGTCGTCCGCACCCCGGCCGATGCGGAGCTCGGCCACCGGCTGGTGGCCATCGAGCGCGGCATCGAGGAATGGCTCGACGAGCACCGGCCCGAATTCGTCGCCGTGGAGCGGGTGTTCAGCCAGCACAACGTCCGTACGGTGATGGGCACCGCCCAGGCCAGTGCGGTCGCCATGCTCTGCGCGTCCCGGCGCGGCATACCGGTCGCCCTGCACACCCCCAGCGAGGTGAAGGCGGCCGTCACCGGCAGCGGCCGCGCCGACAAGGCACAGGTAGGAGCCATGGTCACCCGGCTCCTGAGGCTCGCCGCCCCGCCGAAACCCGCCGACGCTGCCGACGCCCTCGCGCTCGCCATCTGCCACATCTGGCGCGCCCCCGCCGTCAACCGCATCCAACAGGCACACGCGGCTGCCGCCCTGGCAGCCCGTACCTCGCGCGTTCCCCGTACCTCGCGCGTTCCCCGTACACCCGCAGTTCCCGTCCGGAAGGTCCCCCGATGATCGCCTTCGTCAGCGGCCCCGTGGCCGCACTCGCCCCGACCACGGCCGTGATCGAGGTCGGCGGCATCGGCATGGCCGTCCAATGCACGCCGAACACTCTCGCCGACCTCCGGATCGGCAAGGAGGCCAGGCTGGCCACCTCCCTAGTCGTGCGGGAGGACTCGCTCACCCTGTACGGCTTCGCCGACGACGACGAGCGGCAGGTCTTCGAACTGCTCCAGACCGCAAGCGGAGTCGGCCCCCGGCTCGCCCAGGCCATGCTCGCCACCCACACCCCGGACGCCCTGCGGATCGCGGTCGCCGCCGGTGACGAGAAGGCGCTCACCGCCGTCTCCGGCATCGGCAAGAAGGGCGCGCAGAAGCTCCTCCTCGAACTGAAGGACAGACTCGGTGAGCCCATCGGCGCCCACATCGGCCGACAGAGCAGTGGCGCGGCCGTCACCTCCTCCTCCTGGCGCGATCAGCTGCAAGCCGCGCTGATCGGTCTCGGCTACGCCACCCGCGAGGCCGACGAAGCGGTCACCGCTGTCGCCCCGCAGGCCGAGGCGGCCCTGGCCGAGGGCGGGCAGGCCCCCGTGCCGCAGCTGCTGCGCGCCGCGCTGCAGACCTTCAACCGCGCGCGCTGACCGGAGCGCGTCACCCCCGGGGGAGACCCCCGACACCGGGCCGGGCACCGCACGGCACCGAAACACCCGAGGCGGGACAGACTGAATGAACTGGGACGAGACCGGACCCGACACCGACGAGCGGCTCGACGAGCGGCTCGTCGACGCCGGCGCGGACGGTGAGGACACCGCGGTCGAAGCGGCGCTGCGGCCGAAGGACCTCGACGAATTCGTCGGCCAGGAAAAGGTCCGTGAACAGCTCGACCTGGTCCTCAAGGCGGCCAGGGCCCGCGGCGCCACTGCCGACCATGTTTTGCTCTCCGGAGCCCCGGGTCTCGGCAAGACCACCCTCTCGATGATCATCGCGGCCGAGATGGGAGCGCCGATCCGGATCACTTCGGGCCCCGCCATCCAGCATGCGGGTGATCTTGCCGCGATTCTCTCCTCGCTCCAGGAGGGCGAAGTCCTCTTCCTGGACGAGATCCACCGCATGTCACGGCCCGCCGAGGAGATGCTCTACATGGCGATGGAGGACTTCCGGGTCGATGTCATCGTCGGCAAGGGCCCCGGAGCCACCGCCATCCCGCTGGAACTGCCGCCCTTCACCCTGGTCGGCGCCACCACCAGGGCCGGACTGCTGCCGCCCCCGCTGCGCGACCGTTTCGGCTTCACCGGCCATATGGAGTTCTACACCCCCACCGAACTGGAACGCGTCATCCACCGCTCCGCCCGTCTCCTCGACGTGGCGATAGACGCGGACGGCGCCGCCGAAATCGCCGGACGTTCCCGCGGAACCCCCCGTATCGCCAACCGGCTGCTGCGCCGTGTCCGGGACTACGCCCAGGTCAAGGCCGACGGACGGATCGACCGCGCTGTCGCCTCCGCCGCCCTCGGGGTGTACGAGGTCGACGCGCGCGGCCTCGACCGGCTGGACCGGGCGGTGCTCGGCGCCCTGCTGAAGCTTTTCGGCGGCGGTCCTGTCGGGCTGTCCACCCTCGCGGTAGCCGTGGGCGAGGAGCGCGAGACGGTCGAGGAGGTCGCGGAGCCCTTCCTGGTGCGGGAAGGACTGCTGGCCAGGACGCCGAGGGGGCGTGTCGCCACACCCGCGGCCTGGGCCCATCTCGGCCTTGTACCTCCCCAGCACGGCGGAAAGGGACAACAGGGTCTGTTCGGGGCGTGATGCGGCACAGGTTCACGTGGACAGGAACCACCGGGCGGCGTCGGGCGTTGTTCCAACGATGCGGACTCGCTTAGACTCCGCCGATGCCGCCCGTACAGGTCGGTGTTCCCACCCCCGTAGATCAGGCCGCCTTTCAGCGCGGTCGTGCTAAGGAAACTCGTCCCGTGAATCCCCTGTCTTTCCTCCCTTTCATCGTGCTCATCGGGGCCATGTTCCTGATGACGCGGTCCGCCAAGAAGAAGCAGGCGGCCGCCGTCCAGATGCGCAATGAGATGCAGCCCGGCACCGGCGTCCGGACGATCGGGGGCATGTACGCCACCGTCAAGGAGGTTCACCACGACACGGTCCTCCTTGAGGTCGCGCCCGGCGTCCACGCCGTCTACGCCAAGAACGCCGTCGGTGCCGTCCTCGACGACGAGGAGTACAACCGCATCGTCCACGGCGACGACGATGACGTCCTCGACATCGATGGCGCGGTCGTGCCGGACGACGCCTCTTCGCTGACCGAGGCCGACACCGACGAGGACATCTCGGACGACGCCAAGATCGACCTGGGCAAGAAGGCCGAGGCCGACGATGCCGAGTCGGCGGACGCAGAGTCTGACGAGAAGTCCGAGGGCAGGACGAGCGGCGAGGCCGAAGCGAAGTAGCCCACGACTCGGGGAGGCTGCCGTGAGCCCACCGGCATCCGGCACTCCCCGGACCGTGCGATCTTCTGCGGGGGCGGGTCCCCACTACACTTCGTGGCCGCTCGGGCGCGTACCCGGCGCGGGGCGGTTGGACAGGGAGAAACGAGAAGGTGGCAGCACCGAAGAAGAGCCGAGGGCCGGCCGGCGGTCAGGGCAGGCCGGGGCGTGCCCTGGCTCTGATCCTGATCGCCATGGTCGCGCTCACCGGCGGGATGTTCCTGGCCGGTCAGACGGCCCCACGACTGGGTATCGACCTGGCGGGTGGCACGTCCATCACGCTTGAGGCGCAGAGCGAGCCAGGCCAGGAAGCGGCGATCAACAAGACCAACATGGACACCGCGGTCCAGATCATGGAGCGCCGTGTCAATGGTCTTGGCGTCTCCGAGGCCGAGGTCCAGACGCAGGGCGATCGCAACATCATCGTCAACATCCCCAAAGGCACGGACTCCGCCCAGGCCCGTGAGCAGGTCGGCACCACCGCCAAGCTCTACTTCCGGCCGGTGCTGACCGTCGCCCCGGGCACGCCCACCCCGGAGCCCAGCGCCTCGTCGTCCGGCAAGCCCAGCCCCTCCGCGAGCCCGAGCTCAGCGGACAACGGGAAGGCGTCGGCGACGCCGAGCGTGAGCGCCACCACCCAGGGCCGCGCGGTCACCGGCGCACTCAAGACCGATTCATCGCCCACCCCCAAGGCGAGCGCCACGACGACGGCCGACGCCACACCGTCGGCATCCGCTGCGGACCAGGCAGCCGCCGCCAAGCTGCAGAAGCAGTTCGCGGAGCTCGACTGCTCCAACAAGGCGTCCCGCGCCAAGGCCGCACAGGGCGCCAAGCCCACCGACATGGTCGTCGCGTGCAGCTCCGAAGGCGACGCCAAGTACGTCCTCGGCCCGGCCGAGGTGTCCGGCACCGAGGTCGACAACGCCAAGGCCGGTTTTGACCAGCAGCGCGGCATGTGGATCGTCAACATGGAGTTCACCAAGAAGGGCTCCAAGCAGTTCCAGGCGGTCACCGAGAAGCTCTCCGCGCAGCAGCCCCCGCAGAACCAGTTCGCCATCGCCCTGGACGGCGAGGTCGTCTCCGCGCCCCAGGTGAACTCGACGCTCAGCGGCAGCGCAGAGATCTCGGGCAGCTTCACCCAGCAGTCCGCCGAGGACCTGGCCAATGTGCTTTCCTACGGTGCGCTCCCGCTCTCGTTCAAGGAGCAGAGCGTCACCACCGTCACCCCCGCGCTCGGTGGCGATCAGCTCCAGGCAGGTCTGATCGCCGGCGCCATCGGTCTGGCCCTGGTGGTCATCTATCTGGTGGCCTACTACCGCGGACTGGCGCTCATCGCGCTCCTGAGCCTGATGGTCTCCGGCATCCTGACCTACACGATCATGTCGCTGCTCGGCCCGGCCATCGGCTTCGCCCTGAACCTCCCAGCGGTCTGTGGCGCCATCGTGGCCATCGGTATCACCGCGGACTCCTTCATCGTGTATTTCGAGAGAATCCGCGACGAGATCCGCGACGGCCGTACGCTGCGCCCGGCCGTCGCGCGCGCCTGGCCCCGCGCCCGGCGCACCATCCTGGTCTCCGACTTCGTGTCGTTCCTCGCCGCCGCCGTCCTCTTCGTCGTCACCGTCGGCAAGGTCCAGGGCTTCGCCTTCACGCTGGGTCTCACCACCCTGCTCGACGTGGTCGTGGTGTTCCTCTTCACCAAGCCCGTCATGACGCTGCTGGCCCGTAGAAAGTTCTTCTCCAGCGGTCACCCGTGGTCCGGTCTGGACCCGAAGCGGCTCGGCGCCAAGCCGCCGCTGCGCCGCTCGCGCCGTGTCAACGCATCCACTGACCCGAAGGAGGCGTGACATGTCGCGACTCGGCAGTCTCGGCGCCCGTCTCTACCGCGGCGAGGTCGGCTACGACTTCATCGGCAAGCGCAAGATCTGGTACGGGATCTCGATCCTGATCACCATCACAGCCATTGTCGGCCTGGCGGTCAGCGGCCTGAACATGGGCATCGAATTCAAGGGCGGTGCGGTCTTCACCACCCCGAAGACAAGCGTCAGCGTCGCCGAGGCGGAGGACTTCGCGACGGAGGCATCCGGTCACCAGGCGATCGTCCAGAAGCTCGGCAACGGCAGTCTGCGTATTCAGATCTCCGAGGTCGACACCGCGAAGTCCGACCAGATCAAGGCCCAGCTCTCCAAGGACCTCGACGTCCCGACGGAGAAGATCGCCGCTGACCTGGTCGGCCCCAGCTGGGGTGAGCAGATCGCCAACAAGGCCTGGACGGGCCTGGGCATCTTCATGGTTCTCGTGGTGATCTACCTGGCCATCGCCTTCGAGTGGCGCATGGCGATCGCGGCCCTGGTCGCACTGATCCACGACATCACCATCACGGTCGGGGTCTACTCCCTGGTCGGCTTCGAGGTCACCCCGGGCACCGTGATCGGTCTGCTGACCATTCTCGGCTACTCCCTCTACGACACGGTCGTCGTCTTCGACAGCCTCAGGGAGAGCACGCACGGCGTCACCAAGCAGACCCGGTGGACGTACAGCGAGATCGCCAACCGCTCGATCAACGGCACGCTGGTCCGCTCCATCAATACCACCGTCGTGGCTCTGCTCCCCGTCGCCGCTCTGCTCTTCATCGGTGGCGGCGTCCTCGGCGCCGGTATGCTGAACGACATTTCGCTGTCGCTGTTCGTCGGCCTCGCCGCCGGTGCGTACTCCTCGATCTTCATCGCCACCCCGCTGGTCGCCGACCTCAAGGAACGCGATCCGCAGATGAAGGCCCTGAAGAAGCGGGTTCTCGCCAAGCGTGCGGCAGCCGCAGCCAAGGGAGAGTCTGCCGAGGACGAACCGTCGAACGACGACCTCCTGGAGAACGCCGCCCCTGCCGCCGCGGTCGTCGGCCAGCGCCAGCAGCCCCGCAGGGGCCAAGGCCGGACCCCGGGGAAGCGCTGATGACCAGCACCACCGAGAGCACGAGGGAACTCCTGCTCAGCCGTATCCGCGACGTGCCGGACTATCCGAAGCCGGGCGTGATGTTCAAGGACATCACGCCGCTGCTCGCGGACCCGCTCGCGTTCACGGCCCTCACAGACACCCTCGCGGAGCTGTGCGTCCGGCACGGTGCCACGAAGGTCGCAGGTCTGGAGGCTCGCGGCTTCATCCTGGCCGCGCCGGTCGCGGTCCGGGCGGGGATGGGATTCATTCCCGTGCGCAAGGCGGGGAAGCTCCCCAGGGCCACGCTGCGGCAGGCGTACGACCTGGAGTACGGCACCGCGGAGATCGAGCTCCACGCGGAGGACCTCCGTGCCGGCGACCGGATCATGGTCATCGACGACGTCCTCGCCACGGGTGGCACCGCTCAGGCGTCGCTGGAACTCATCCGGCGGGCCGGTGCCCAGGTCGCTGGCCTCGCGGTCCTCATGGAGCTCGAGTTCCTCGCCGGCCGGGCCCGGCTGGAGCCCGCCCTGGCAGGCGCACCGCTCGAGGCGCTCAGCCAGGTCTGAGAACCCCCAACCATGAAACGGGTGCCCCAGGGATTTCCCTGGGGCACCCGTTTCATGTCTGCGCATGTGGCCAAGGGCTTCAACAACGGGATGAAGATCAAGGGGGGTGCTTCCCGGGCGCCCGGGAACAACCGGTGCCCGTCAGGCGTTGTGACGGCTCTCACGGTCCCCGCGGGAGGACCGGCCACAGGATCGATACGATGGCCTTTCCGGGTATCCGGATCCGCATGAGGAGCGCTCTTGCCAGACGAGGCCCAGCCAGTCGCCGCCCCGCAGCCTGACAAGCCGGTGGCGGTCCCAGTCGCGCCCGGGAAGAAGCAGGCCGCGGAGAAGCCGAAGCCCCCGGCCCCCAAGACCGGCAAGGGCCCGGAGCGGGCCAGCGCACCGGCGCTGCGGCCCGGGCCCGCTTCGCCCGCTCAGCCGGCCGCCCCCGCCTCCCCGGTCGTTTCCGCGCCGAAGCCCCCGGCGAAGCCGGTAGCCGCGCCCGCTTCCGCGACCCGCTCCGGCGGCTCCTCCAGCCGGGTACGGGCCAGGCTCGCCCGCCTCGGTGTGCAGCGCTCCAGCCCGTACAACCCGGTGCTCGAACCGCTGCTGCGCACCGTCCGCAGCAACGACGCCAAGATCGAGACTGCCACGCTGCGCCAGATCGAGAGCGCCTACCAGGTGGCCGAGCGCTGGCACCGCGGCCAGAAGCGCAAGAGCGGCGACCCGTACATCACACACCCGCTGGCCGTCACGACGATCCTTGCCGAGCTGGGCATGGACCCTGCGACGCTGATGGCCGGACTGCTGCACGACACGGTCGAGGACACCGAGTACGGCCTGGACACCCTGCGCCGGGACTTCGGCGACCAGGTCGCCCTGCTCGTCGACGGGGTCACCAAGCTGGACAAGGTCAAGTTCGGCGAGGCCGCACAGGCCGAGACCGTGCGCAAGATGGTTGTCGCCATGGCCAGGGACCCCCGGGTCCTCGTCATCAAGCTCGCCGACCGGCTGCACAACATGCGCACCATGCGCTACCTCAAGCGGGAGAAGCAGGAGAGGAAGGCCCGCGAGACGCTTGAGATCTATGCCCCACTGGCACACCGCCTGGGCATGAACACCATCAAGTGGGAGCTGGAGGACCTTGCCTTCGCGATCCTCTACCCCAAGATGTACGACGAGATCGTCCGCCTCGTCGCCGAACGGGCACCCAAGCGTGATGAATACCTCGCCATAGTGACCGACGAGGTCCAGGCCGACCTGCGCTCCGCCCGGATCAAGGCCACCGTCACCGGCAGGCCGAAGCATTACTACAGCGTCTACCAGAAGATGATCGTGCGGGGCCGGGACTTCGCCGAGATCTACGACCTGGTGGGCATCCGGGTCCTTGTCGACACAGTCCGCGACTGTTACGCGGCGCTCGGCACCGTCCACGCGCGATGGAATCCGGTCCCAGGCCGGTTCAAGGACTACATCGCGATGCCCAAGTTCAACATGTACCAGTCGCTGCACACCACGGTGATCGGTCCCAGTGGCAAGCCCGTCGAGCTGCAGATTCGTACGTTCGACATGCACCGCCGTGCCGAGTACGGCATCGCCGCGCACTGGAAGTACAAGCAGGAGGCCGTCGCGGGCGCCTCCAAGGTGCGCACCGACGTACCCAAGAACACCGGTCGCGGCCAGGAGACCGTCAACGACATGGCGTGGCTGCGCCAGCTCCTGGACTGGCAGAAGGAGACCGAGGACCCCGGCGAATTCCTGGAGTCGCTCCGCTTCGACCTCTCCCGCAACGAGGTCTTCGTCTTCACGCCCAAGGGCGACGTCATAGCGCTCCCCGCGGGTGCGACGCCGGTCGACTTCGCGTACGCCGTGCACACGGAGGTCGGCCACCGGACCATAGGAGCACGGGTAAACGGGCGGCTCGTACCGCTCGAATCGACCCTTGACAACGGCGATCTGGTGGAGGTCTTCACCTCCAAGGCGGCCGGTGCCGGACCGTCCCGGGACTGGCTGGGTTTCGTCAAGTCGCCGCGTGCCCGGAACAAGATCCGCGCCTGGTTCTCCAAGGAGCGCCGCGACGAGGCGATCGAGCAGGGCAAGGATGCCATCGCGCGTGCCATGCGCAAGCAGAACCTGCCGATCCAGCGGATTCTGACCGGCGATTCCCTGGTCACCCTCGCCCACGAGATGCGCTACCCCGACATCTCGTCGCTGTACGCGGCGATCGGCGAGGGCCATGTGGCCGCGGCCGGTGTCGTACAGAAGCTTGTCCAGGCGCTCGGTGGCGAGGACGCCGCCAACGAGGACCTCGCGGAGAGCTCGCCGCCCTCGCGCGGCCGCAGCAAGCGCCGAGCCAATGCCGATCCGGGTGTCGTCATCAAGGGCGTCGAGGACGTCTGGGTCAAACTGGCCCGCTGCTGTACGCCGGTCCCCGGCGACCCGATCATCGGCTTCGTCACCCGCGGCAGCGGCGTCTCCGTGCACCGCGCCGACTGCGTCAACGTCGACTCGTTGTCGCAGCAGCCGGAGCGGATCCTGGAGGTCGAGTGGGCGCCCACCCAGTCCTCGGTCTTCCTGGTCGCCATCCAGGTCGAGGCCCTGGACCGGTCGAGGCTGCTCTCGGACGTCACCCGCGTCCTGTCCGACCAGCACGTCAACATCCTGTCGGCGGCCGTCCAGACCTCCCGTGACCGGGTGGCCACATCACGCTTCACCTTCGAGATGGGCGACCCGAAGCACCTCGGACACGTGCTGAAGGCGGTACGGGGCGTGGAGGGCGTCTACGACGTCTACCGCGTCACCTCGGCCCGCAGGCCCTGACCGACGACCTGACAAGGCCCCCTGCGCGTCCCTCTGGACGCGCAGGGGGCCTTGTCACAAGCCTCTCAGCCGCCGAACTCCTCCAGGCCCTTCAGCGCCTGGTCCAGCAGTGCCTGCCGGCCTTCGAGCTCCTTGGCCAGCTTGTCGGCCCGGGCGTTGTTGCCCGAGGCGCGGGCCGTGTCGATCTGCGCACGCAGCTTGTCCACGGCCGCCTGCAGCTGACCGGTCAGACCCTCCGCGCGCGCACGCGCCTCCGGGTTCGTCCGGCGCCACTCCGACTCCTCCGCCTCCTGGAGCGCTCGCTCCACCGCGTGCATCCGCCCCTCGACCTTCGGGCGGGCGTCACGCGGCACATGGCCGATGGCCTCCCAGCGCTCGTTGATGGACCTGAACGCGGCCCTGGCCGCCTTCAGGTCCTGCACGGGCACCAGCTTCTCGGCCTCGACCGCGAGCTCCTCCTTGAGCTTGAGGTTCTCGCCCTGCTCCGCGTCCCGCTCGGCGAACACCTCGCTGCGGGCGGCGAAGAAGACGTCCTGAGCACCGCGGAAACGGTTCCACAGATCGTCCTCGGCCTCGCGCTGGGCACGGCCCGCCGCCTTCCACTCCGTCATCAGGTCGCGGTAGCGGGCGGCCGTCGCTCCCCAGTCAGTGGACCCGGAGAGCGACTCGGCCTCGACGACCAGCTTCTCCTTGGCCTTGCGGGCCTCCTCGCGCTGGGCGTCCAGCGAGGCGAAGTGGGCCTTGCGACGCTTGGAGAACGCCGAGCGGGCGTGCGAGAAGCGGTGCCACAGCTCGTCGTCCGACTTGCGGTCGAGCCGCGGCAGCCCCTTCCATGTGTCGACGAGCGCACGGAGACGATCGCCCGCGGAGCGCCACTGCTCGCTCTGCGCCAGCTCCTCGGCCTCGGCGACCAGCGCCTCCTTGGCGCGCTTCGCCTCGTCGGTCTGCTTCGCCTTCCGGGCCTTGCGCTCCTCGCGCCGCGAGTCGACCGTCGCCACCAGCGCGTCGAGTCGCTTGCGCAGCGCGTCGAGGTCGCCGACCGCGTGATGCTCGTCCACCTGCAGGCGCAGATGCTCGATGGCGGTCGTGGCGTCCTTGGTCGACAGATCGGTGGTCTTCACCCGCCGTTCGAGGAGGCCGATCTCGACCACAATGCCCTCGTACTTGCGCTCGAAGTAGGCCAGAGCCTCCTCGGGGGAACCCGCCTGCCACGATCCGACGACCTGCTCGCCATCGGCTGTACGCACGTACACGGTGCCCGTCTCATCGACGCGGCCCCACGGGTCGCTGCTCACAGCGCCTCCTCCACCTGATGCCTGCGAGAGGGTTCGCCCCCCTGGCATCGTCCACAGTTTCCTGGGGCGGGCTGCGCCCGCCCTGCACAACGCCAATCTAGGCGACCGGCCGCCCGGCTGTCCGCACTCAGCGCGGCCGAAAATAATCCGGCCCGCGCTTCGCCGTCATCACCGGCCGGCCCGGTCCGGCCGCGTCACGACTTGTCGACGGCGGCCTTCGAGATGTCCACGGCCTTCTTGGGCGCTCCGTCAGGCGCACCGCCGGCCACACCCGCCGCACCGATCTCCTTGACGGCCTTCAGTGAGGCATCGTCCATGGTGCCGAACGGGGTGTAGGTGGGCGGCAGCTTGCTGTCCTTGTACACCAGGAAGAACTGGCTGCCACCGGTGTGTGGCTGGCCGGTGTTCGCCATCGCCACCGTGCCCGCCGGATAGGTCACCGTGCCGTCCTGGCCCGCCTTGCCCAGCGCGGTCAGGTTCTCGTCCGGGATCGTGTAGCCGGGGCCGCCCGTGCCGTCGCCCTTGGGGTCACCGCACTGCAGGACGAAAATGCCCTGCGTCGTCAACCGGTGACACTTCGTACCGTCGAAGAAGCCCTTGTCGGCCAGCGACTTGAAGGAGTTCGTGGTGTGCGGCGTCTTCGCCGCGTCCATCGTGAACGCGATGTCGCCCTGGTTCGTGTTCAGCGACATTGTGTACTTCGCCTTTTTGTCGATCTTCATCGCGGGCTCGGGCACGCTGCTCTCGCTCGCCGACGGCGAGTCCGACGGGCTGGCGCTCGCGGCCGCGTCGCTCTTGTCCTTGCCGTCGCCGTCCAGGGCGATGTACGAGCCCACCCCGACGACCGCCACCACGGCCACCACGGACGTGATGATGACCGTCAGACGCCTTGTCCTGCGGCGGGCCTCCTCCCGGCGCTGCTGCTGCCGCTCGAACTTCTCCCTGGCGAGCTGCCGCCGCCGCTGATCGCTGCTGACCACCGGGTGATCTCCTTGTAGGTCGTGTGATGAGCCTGGGCTGCCCCGTACCGTATATGGGTTAGCTGTGGAATGAGGAGCGCCGGTAGGCTCTGAACTGCCGCGACCTTTCTCAGTCGCAATCCACCGTCGGACGACCATTAAGGACGATCGTGCTCATTGCCGGGTTCCCCGCCGGGGCCTGGGGGACCAACTGTTACCTGGTCGCCCCGGCCGCAGGCGAGGAGTGCGTGATCATCGACCCGGGCCACCAGGCCGCATCCGGAGTCGAGGAAGCGTTGAAGAAGCATCGGCTGAAGCCCGTCGCCGTCGTACTGACCCACGGCCACATCGACCATGTCGCCTCGGTCGTCCCGGTGTGCGGCGCGCACGACGTCCCTGCCTGGATCCACCCGGAGGACCGGTACATGATGAGCGACCCGGAGAAGGCTCTCGGCCGCTCCATCGGGATGCCGCTCATGGGCGAGCTGACGGTGGGGGAGCCGGACGACGTCAAGGAACTTGGTGACGGCGCCCAGCTGAAGCTGGCCGGTCTGGAGTTCGATGTCGCGCATGCGCCCGGCCATACCAAGGGGTCGGTGACGTTCAGGATGCCCGAGGCCGCGGATGTGCCGCAGATCCTCTTCTCGGGCGACCTGCTCTTCGCCGGCTCCGTCGGACGCACCGACCTGCCCGGCGGCGACCACGCCGAGCTGCTTGAGTCGCTGGCCCGTGTGTGCCTGCCGCTCGACGACTCGACCGTGGTGCTGTCCGGCCACGGCCCCCAGACGACCATCGGCCGCGAGCGCGCCTCGAATCCGTATCTGAACGGTACGGACGCGCCCCGACGAGGAATGTGACGAGAGAAGTTCCGTGAGCACCTTCAAGGCCCCCAAGGGCACGTACGACCTGACCCCGCCCGACTCCGCGAAGTACCTCGCGGTGCGTGACGCGATCGCCGCACCCCTGAAGAACTCCGGCTACGGCTACATCGAGACGCCCGGCTTCGAGGACGTCGCCCTCTTCTCGCGCGGCGTCGGTGAGTCCACGGACATCGTGACCAAGGAGATGTACACCCTCACCACCAAGGGCGGCTCCCAGCTGGCGCTGCGCCCCGAGGGCACCGCGTCCGTGCTGCGCGCCGCGCTGGAGGCCAACCTCCACAAGCTCGGCAACCTGCCTGTGAAGCTCTGGTACTCCGGCTCGTACTACCGCTACGAGCGCCCGCAGAAGGGCCGCTACCGGCACTTCTCACAGGTCGGCGCCGAGGCGATCGGTGCCGAGGACCCGGCGCTGGACGCCGAGCTGATCATCCTGGCCGACCAGGCATACCGCACGCTGGGTCTGCAGAACTTCCGCATCCTGCTCAACTCGCTGGGCGACAAGGAGTGCCGCCCCGTCTACCGGGACGCGCTCCAGGGCTTCCTGCGCGAGCTCGACCTGGACGAGGAGACCCGTCGCCGCATCGAGATCAACCCGCTCCGGGTCCTCGACGACAAGCGGCCCGAGGTGCAGAAGCAGCTGACCGGCGCGCCGGTTCTGCGCGACTATCTGTGCGATGCCTGCAAGGCGTACCACGAGGAGGTGCGCGACCTGCTCTCCGCGGCAGGCGTGGTGTACGAGGACGACGAGAAGCTGGTCCGCGGCCTCGACTACTACACCCGCACCACCTTCGAGTTCGTCCACGACGGACTCGGCTCGCAGTCTGCGGTGGGTGGCGGCGGCCGCTACGACGGCCTCTCCGAGATGATCGGTGGCCCGGCGCTCCCGTCGGTCGGCTGGGCGCTCGGCGTGGACCGTACGGTGCTCGCGCTGGAGGCGGAGGGCATCGAGCTCGAACTGCCCGCGGCCACCAGCGTCTTCGCGGTGCCGCTCGGCGAGGAGGCCCGGCGGGTGCTCTTCGGGATCGTGACGCAGTTGCGCCGCGAGGGTGTGGCGTCGGACTTCGCGTACGGAAACCGCGGCCTCAAGGGTGCGATGAAGAGCGCGAACCGGTCGGGGGCGCGGTTCACGATCGTCGCGGGGGAGCGGGACCTGGCCGAGGGCGTCGTCCAGCTCAAGGACATGGCGTCCGGCGAGCAAACGGCGGTACCCCTGCCGGGCGTGGCCGAGGTGATCCGCGGGCGCCTGGCCTAGGGCGGTCTCGGGTAGTAGCGGGCGAAGTGCGTCACCGTCTCGCGTACGTCAACTCGGCGGGCGCGCATTCATCCTGCCAGACGACTCCGACCCGGGAAGGTCAACGGCGGTAGGCGGAAGCCGGGTCAGCGCCGAGCACTGACCCGGTCTCTTCGTCGCGGTTGCGACGGCCCTGCAGGATTTCCACGGTGGTGCTCTTCCCGGCCCCGTTCGGTCCGAGGATGCCGAACACCTCGCCACGCCGTATGCCCAGGTCCATGCCGTCGACCGCGGTCACGTCGCCGTAGCGCTTGCGCAGGCCGCGCACTCCAGCGCAAGTTCGGTCACGGTTCAGAGCGTCCCGCGGACCCGCGTGTTCCGTTCCGGCCGGGCTCAGAGTTTTGCGCACATATTTATGTCCATCGAACAGAGGGCCAGCGGTGCGGTACGGCACAATGTCCGTGCCCAGCAGGCCACTCACTGATGGAACGGCGATATGACGACTGCAGCGGTTGACCATCCCTCCTCCGACCAGGAAGAGGACGGCGGGAAGAGGAGCATCGGAGGCAGTCGGGCGTTCGCACTGCTGTTGGTGATCACGGGCGCGGCCGGACTTTTCGCCTCCTGGGTCATCACGATCGACAAGTTCAAGCTGCTGGAGGACCCCAACTTCACACCGGGCTGCAGTCTCAACCCGGTCGTCGCATGCGGCAACATCATGACGAGCGAGCAGGCGTCCGCGTTCGGCTTCCCGAACCCGATGCTCGGTCTGGCTACCTACTCCGTGATCATCGGCATCGGTCTGGCGCTGCTCGCGGGCGCCCGCTTCCGCAGCTGGTACTGGCTCGGGATGAATGCCGGCACGCTGTTCGGCGTCGGCTTCTGTACCTGGCTCCAGTACCAGTCGCTCTACAACATCAACTCGGTCTGCCTGTGGTGCTGCCTGGCCTGGGTCGCCACGATCTTCATGTTCTGCTACGTCACCACGCACAACATCAAGCACCGGATCCTGCCCGCGCCGAACTGGCTGCGCAACGGACTGACGGAGTTCCACTGGGTGCCGCCGGTCCTGTGGACCGGCATCATCGGCATGCTGATCCTGACCCGCTGGTGGGACTTCTGGACCAGCTGACCGGCCCCTCGCTCCTGCCGGGCGACCGGCCCGGCAGGGATGTCAGCGCCGTGACATAGGCTTCAAAACGTGGAGCCCGACCTCTTTACCGCAGCTGCCGAAGACCGTCAGGAGAAGGACCTGTCCAGCAGCCCACTGGCTGTCCGGATGCGCCCCCGCACCCTCGACGAGGTCGTCGGCCAGCAGCATCTGCTCAAGCCGGGCTCGCCGCTGCGCCGCCTCGTCGGCGAGGGGAGCGGCGGGCCCGCAGGCCCCTCGTCGGTGATCCTCTGGGGCCCGCCCGGCATCGGAAAGACGACTCTGGCGTACGTGGTCAGCAAGGCCACCAACAAGCGCTTCGTCGAGCTCTCCGCGATCACCGCGGGCGTCAAGGAAGTGCGGGCCGTCATCGAGGGCGCCCGCCGCGCCAGCGGCGGCTACGGCAAGGAGACTGTTCTCTTCCTCGACGAGATCCACCGCTTCTCCAAGGCGCAACAGGACTCGCTGCTCCCGGCAGTGGAGAACCGCTGGGTGACGCTGATCGCCGCGACCACCGAGAATCCGTACTTTTCGATCATCTCGCCGCTGCTGTCGCGCTCGCTGCTGCTCACCCTGGAATCGCTCACCGACGACGATCTGCGCGGCCTGTTGCAGCGTGCCCTGACCGACGAGCGCGGACTCGGCGGCGCGGTGGCGCTGCCGAGGGACACCGAGGCACATCTGCTGCGCATCGCGGGCGGCGATGCCCGGCGGGCGCTCACGGCGCTGGAGGCCGCGGCCGGTGCGGCGCTGGCCAAGCAGGAGAAGGAGATCACCCTCCTGACCCTGGAGGAGACCGTCGACCGTGCCGCCGTCAAGTACGACCGGGACGGAGACCAGCACTACGACGTGGCGAGCGCGCTCATCAAGTCGATCCGCGGCTCCGATGTGGATGCCGCGCTGCACTATCTGGCCCGGATGATCGAGGCGGGGGAGGACCCCCGGTTCATCGCCCGGCGGCTGATGATCTCAGCCAGCGAGGACATCGGTCTCGCAGACCCCACGGCACTGCCCACTGCCGTCGCGGCCGCCCAGGCGGTCGCCATGATCGGTTTTCCCGAGGCGGCGCTCACCCTGAGTCATGCCACGATCGCCCTGGCCCTCGCCCCCAAGTCCAATGCGGCGACACTGGCGATCTTCGCCGCTCAGGAGGACGTACGGAAGGGCCTTGCGGGCCCCGTCCCGGCACATCTGCGCGACGGCCACTACAAGGGCGCCGCCAAGCTGGGACACGCCCAGGGCTATGTGTATCCGCATGATGTCCCCGGCGGTATCGCCGCCCAGCAATACGCCCCGGACGCCGTACGCGGCAAGCACTACTACCAGCCCACGCGCTACGGTGCGGAGGCGCGCTACGCGGATGTGGTGGAGCGGGTCCGCGAGCGGCTCTCAGGCCCGTCCGCCGACTGAGAAGGACGCGCAGGGGTCATTCCCCGTTCAAGCGTGCCGCTGCCTCGAAGAGCGTGTGCATGGCGTGCAGCACTTCGCCGACGTCCTGCACCGGCTCGTGGAATTCGAAGTGCGTTCAGCCCGGGGACGAGCAGTGCCGACGAACAGGTACTCTGTAGAGGAGTTCGTGTGCGCTCGGCTGCTGACGGCATCCGAGTGATCTCAAGCCCGCCGGGACGCGGCTGACCACGATCTGATCGGTCCTCCGTCGTATCGGCACCCTGAGCGGTGTCGACGCTGTCAGTGCTGTCCGTGACGTGTGTGGTGTTCCCCGGGCGAGACATGCGATCTCCTCAAGTAAGGTAAGCCTAACCTACGATGGAGGTCTGGAGAACGTGCCTAACCAGTCGCGTCCCAAGGTCAAGAAGAGCCGCGCGCTCGGCATTGCGCTGACGCCGAAGGCTGTCAAGTACTTCGAGGCCCGCCCCTACCCGCCGGGCGAGCACGGCCGTGGCCGCAAGCAGAACTCGGACTACAAGGTCCGTCTGCTGGAGAAGCAGCGTCTGCGCGCCCAGTACGACATCAGCGAGCGCCAGATGGCGCGTGCCTACGACCGCGCCAAGAAGGCCGAGGGCAAGACGGGCGAGGCGCTCGTCGTCGAGCTCGAGCGTCGTCTCGACGCCCTGGTCCTGCGGTCGGGCATCGCCCGCACCATCTACCAGGCCCGCCAGATGGTCGTGCACGGTCACATCGAGGTCGACGGCCGCAAGGTCGACAAGCCGTCCTTCCGTGTCCGTCCCGACAACGTCGTGACGGTCCGCGAGCGCAGCCGCGACAAGCACCCCTTCCAGGTTGCCCGCGAGGGTGGTTACGCCCCCGACGGCGAGACCCCGCGCTACCTGCAGGTGAACCTGAAGGCCCTGGCCTTCCGCCTTGACCGGGACCCGAACCGCAAGGAAATCCCGGTGATCTGCGACGAGCAGCTCGTCGTCGAGTACTACGCCCGCTGATCCAGGCGCAGCCGCTCTCACCAGCGCTCAGGCCCGCCCCTTCCCGATACGGGAGGCGGCGGGCCTCAGCGTTCTCCCGGGGCTGCCCCGGACTGCGCTCCTTGCCGCCGGTAATGCGGTACGGGGCGCGACCACCGGCGCGATAGGCTCGGGAGACGACGATCGGCTGTTGCAGCAGCGGTCGCGAGCAGAGACAGACAGATACAGAGTCAGCGACAAGATAGAGAGCGGTGCACTGTGTCCGGTGGAGAGGTAGCCGGGATCCTGGTGGCCGTCTTCTGGGCGATCCTGGTTTCGTTCCTCGCCGTCGTACTGGTGAGGCTGGCCCAGACACTCAGGGCGACCACCAAGCTCGTGGCGGACGTGACCGAGCAGGCGGTCCCGCTGCTTGCCGACGCCTCCGCCACTGTGCGCGCCGCGCAGACCCAGCTTGACAAGGTCGACGCGATCGCCACGGACGTCCAGGAAGTCACCTCGAACGCCTCGGCGCTTTCCACCACTGTCGCATCGGCCTTCGGCGGCCCGCTCGTCAAGGTCGCCGCTTTCGGTTACGGGGTACGGCAGGCCATCGGCCGCAAGACCAATCCGGAACCGGAACCTGCCCGCCGTACCGTGATCGTCGGCCGCACCGTGCCGGCCGCGCGCGGCAGGAAGCGTAGCGGCAAAAACACCCGCGGATCGAAGGACTGACGCAGCGATGTTCCGCCGTACGTTCTGGTTCACCGCCGGCGCCGCCGCCGGAATCTGGGCCACCACCAAGGTCAACCGGAAGCTCAAGCAGCTGACCCCCGAGAGTCTCGCGGCGCAGGCCGCGGACAAGGCGATCGAGACCGGCCACAAGCTCAAGGACTTCGCTCTGGACGTCCGCGAGTCCATGGCCCGGCGCGAGGCCGAACTGGGCGAGGCGCTGGGCCTGGAGGCACCGGTCGACCTCGACCTCCCCGTACAGCGTCATTTCGCCGTCGAAGCGGCCGAGCCTGTCGGACCGGACAGGTCCCTCAAAGCCGCCAACTACCGCAAGCTCCCCTACAACTCGTACAACCGGAATGAGGACCACTGATGGAGTCGGCTGAAATTCGTCGCCGCTGGCTGAGCTTCTTCGAGGAGCGCGGTCACACCGTCGTGCCTTCGGCGTCGCTCATCGCGGACGACCCGACTCTGCTCCTGGTCCCCGCGGGCATGGTCCCCTTCAAGCCGTACTTCCTCGGCGAGGTCAAGCCGCCCGCCCCGCGCGTCACCAGCGTGCAGAAGTGTGTCCGTACGCCGGACATCGAAGAGGTCGGCAAGACCACCCGGCACGGCACGTTCTTCCAGATGTGCGGCAACTTCTCCTTCGGTGACTACTTCAAGGAAGGCGCCATCAGCTACGCCTGGGAGGCTCTGACGAGCTCCGTGGCGGACGGCGGCTTCGGTCTCGACCCCGAGCGGCTGTGGATCACGGTCTATCTGGACGATGACGAGGCCGAGCAGATCTGGCGCGACAAGATCGGCGTACCGGCCGAGCGCATCCAGCGCCTGGGCAAGAAGGACAACTTCTGGTCCATGGGCGTCCCCGGACCCTGCGGCCCCTGCTCCGAGATCAACTACGACCGCGGTCCCGAGTTCGGCGTCGAAGGCGGCCCGGCCGTCAATGACGAGCGCTACGTGGAGATCTGGAACCTGGTCTTCATGCAGTTCGAGCGGGGCGCCGGTGACGGCAAGGAGGACTTCCCGATCCTCGGCGACCTGCCGTCGAAGAACATCGACACGGGCCTGGGCCTGGAACGTCTCGCCATGATCCTCCAGGGCGTACCGAACATGTACGAGACCGACACCCTGCGCGTCGTCATGGACCGTGCCACCGAGCTGACCGGCGTGCACTACGGCGCCGACCACGGTTCGGACGTCTCGCTCCGCGTGGTCGCCGACCACATCCGTACCTCCGCGATGCTGATCGGTGACGGCGTCACCCCCGGCAACGAGGGCCGCGGCTATGTGCTGCGCCGCATCATGCGCCGCGCCATCCGCAACATGCGGCTGCTGGGTGCCACGGGCCCGGTCGTCCTGGACCTGGTCGATGTTGTGATCAACACGATGGGGCAGCAGTACCCGGAGCTGATCACCGACCGCAAGCGCATCGAGACCGTCGCCCTCGCCGAAGAGGCTGCCTTCCTCAAGGCCCTCAAGGGCGGCACCAACATCCTCGACACGGCCGTCACCGAGACCAAGGCCGCCGGGGGCAAGGTCCTCGCCGGCGACAAGGCGTTCCTCCTCCACGACACCTGGGGCTTCCCGATCGACCTCACCCTGGAGATGGCCGCCGAACAAGGCCTCTCGGTGGACGAGGACGGCTTCCGCCGCCTGATGAGGGAGCAGCGGGAGCGTGCCAAGGCCGACGCCAAGGCCAAGAAGACCGGCCACGCCGACCTGTCCGCCTACCGTGAGGTCGCTGACAACTCCGGCATCACCGAGTTCACCGGCTACACCGCCACCGAGGGCGAGTCGACCATCGTCGGCCTGCTCGTCGACGGTGTGTCCTCGCCCGCCGCCACCGAGGGCGACGAGGTCGAAGTCGTCCTGGACCGCACCCCGTTCTACGCCGAGGGCGGCGGCCAGCTCGCCGACCAGGGCCGGATCCGGCTCGACAGCGGCGCCGTCATCCAGGTCCGCGACGTCCAGCAGCCCGTCCCCGGCGTCTCCGTCCACAAGGGTTCGGTGCAGGTCGGCGAGGTGACGGTGGGCGCTTCTGCCTACGCCGCCATCGACACCACCCGCCGCCGTGCCATCGCCCGCGCCCACAGCGCCACGCACCTCACGCACCAGGCGCTGCGCGACGCACTGGGCCCGACGGCAGCCCAGGCCGGTTCGGAGAACTCGCCGGGTCGCTTCCGCTTCGACTTCGGCTCGCCCGCCGCCGTACCCGGCACGGTCCTCACCGACGTCGAGCAGAAGATCAACGAGGTCCTCGCCCGTGAACTCGACGTCCAGGCCGAGGTCATGCCGATCGATGAGGCCAAGAAGCAGGGCGCCATCGCCGAGTTCGGCGAGAAGTACGGCGAGCGGGTCCGGGTCGTCACCATCGGCGACTTCTCCAAGGAGCTCTGCGGCGGTACGCACGTCCACAACACCGCCCAGCTGGGTCTGGTGAAGCTGCTCGGCGAATCGTCCATCGGTTCCGGCGTGCGCCGTATCGAGGCCCTCGTCGGTGTCGACGCCTACAACTTCCTCGCCAGGGAGCACACGGTCGTCGCCCAGCTTCAGGAGCTGGTCAAGGGCCGTCCCGAGGAGCTCCCGGAGAAGATCGCCGGAATGCTCGGCAAGCTGAAGGACGCCGAGAAGGAGATCGAGAAGTTCCGCGCGGAGAAGGTCCTCCAGGCCGCCGCCGGTCTGGTCGATTCCGCCAGGGACGTGCGGGGCGTCGCCCTGGTCACCGGTCAGGTCCCGGACGGCACCTCGGCCGACGATCTGCGCAAGCTCGTCCTTGACGTCCGCGGACGCATCCAGGGTGGCCGCCCGGCTGTTGTGGCCCTGTTCACCACAGCCAACGGCCGCCCGCTGACCGTGATCGCCACCAACGAGGCTGCCCGTGAGCGCGGACTCAAGGCCGGTGACCTGGTCCGTACCGCCGCCAAGACCCTCGGCGGCGGTGGCGGCGGCAAGCCGGACGTCGCCCAGGGCGGCGGCCAGAACCCCGAGGCCATCAGCGCCGCCGTGGCCGCTGTCGAACGCCTCGTCACCGAGACCGCGTGACGGCGGGGATGACGCAGATGCGCCGCGGTCGTCGTCTCGCGATCGACGTCGGGGACGCCCGGATCGGGGTCGCTTCGTGCGACCCCGACGGGATCCTCGCCACGCCGGTGGAGACCGTTCCGGGACGCGATGTCCCGGCGGCCCACCGTCGGCTCGGGCAGATCGTCGAGGAGTACGAGCCGATCGAGATCATCATCGGCCTGCCGCGATCCCTCGGCGGCGGTGAAGGCCCCGCCGCTGCCAAGATCCGGGTCTTCGCCCAGGAGGTCGCCCGCTCGGTCGCGCCCATTCCGGTGCGACTCGTGGACGAGAGGATGACCACAGTGACGGCCAGTCAAGGACTGCGCGCCTCGGGCGTGAAGTCCAAGAAAGGTCGTTCCGTCATCGATCAGGCTGCCGCTGTGGTGATCCTTCAGAACGCTCTGGAGTCCGAACGGGCGTCGGGTAAAGCCCCGGGCGAAGGCATCGAAGTGGCGCTCTGATCGCGATACGGTAACGTTCCGCGCGATGCGGCGGTGTTCGAATAAACACCGCACAGCAAAAGAGACGGAATGTCGTCTCGCGGCTCTAGGGGATCGATGACTGAGTATGGCCGGGGCCCCGGCTCCGAACCGTGGCATCCCGAGGACCCCTTGTACGGGGATCAGGGATGGGGAGGGCAACCGTCTGCCCACGGCCAGAGTCAGTACGGCGGCCAGCAGCCCTACCCCCAGGATCCGTACGCGCAACAGCCGCCGCAGGACCCGTACGCACATCAGCACCAGCACCAGCATCAGCAGCAGGATCCCTACGCGCAGCAGCTCCAGCAGGATCCCTACGCGCAGCAGCTCCAGCATCAGCCGCAGGACCCGTACGCACAGCAGCACCAACAGCAGCAGCCTGCGTACGGAGCTCCGCAGGACCCGTACGCACAGCAGCAGCCCCAGCCCCAGCCCCAGTACGACAACGGTGGTTGGGACACCGGGCAGCAGTCCGCCGGGATGCCTTACGACGCCCAGCAGGCCGACCCGTACGACGCCCAGCAGGCCGACCCGTACGGCGGCCGGCAGGTCGGCTACGGCGAGACGGATGACCACTACGGCACGCCGGAGGCGTACCGGCCGCCGCAGCCCCCGGGCCACCGGGAGGCCATCCCCGAGCAGGCCCCCGCGCAGAGTCCCGACTGGGATCCGGAGGCCCAGCCGGAGGAGACCCACCCCTTCTTCACCGGCGCCGACGACCACAGCGACGAAGACGACGACGCGTACGACGACGACCCGCGCGAGTCACGCCGCGGCGGTCGCGGCGGAAATGAGCGCCGGGGCGGCAAGGGGAAGAAGAAGGGCCGCAGCGGCCTCGCCTGCCTGGTTGTCTCGGTGGTCCTGCTAGGCGGCCTCGGCGGAGTGTGCTACGTCGGTTACTCGTTCTGGCAGGACAATTTCGGTGCTGCGCCCGACTACACCGGAACGGGCACCGGCGAGGTCGAGGTCGAGATCAAGAAGGGCGCCCTCGGTTACGAAATCGGCAACATCCTGAAGCAGAAGGGTGTCGTCAAGAGCGTCGACGCGTTCGTCGCCGCGCAGAACGAGAACCCCAAGGGCAAGTCGATCCAGGCAGGCGTCTATCTGCTCCACGAGAAGATGTCCGCGGCCGAGGCCGTGAAGATGATGGTCGACCCGAAGAGTCAGAACCTTCTGGTGATCCCCGAGGGTTACCGCAATGTCGCCATCTACGAGATGGTCGACAAGAAGCTCGGCCTCAAAAAGGGAACGACCAAGGAAGTTGCCGCGTCCGAGGCATCCGACCTCGGTTTGCCCGATTGGGCAAGCGACGACCAGGACATAAAGGACCCGCTGGAAGGATTCCTTTACCCGGCCGCCTATCCGGTCACCAAGGAAACCAAGCCGGAGACAATCCTGAAGAAGATGGTCTCCCGTGCCAACGAGGAGTACGACAAGCTCGACCTCGAGGGAACGGCCAAGAAGTACGATCTGGACGGCCCATGGCAGGTTCTCACTGTCGCCAGCCTGGTCCAGGCGGAGGGTCTCACGCACGACGACTTCCGCAAGATGGCCGAAGTCGTCTACAACCGCCTGGAGCCGGACAATACGGTCACGAACCGTAAGCTTCAATTCGACTCCTCATTCAATTACCTCAAGAATCAGAGCGAGATCAAGATCGGGTCGAGTGAGATCCTGAGCAATCCGGACCCGTACAACACCTATTACCACGAGGGTCTTCCGCCGGGTCCGATCAGCAATCCGGGCGAAGAAGCCCTGCGCGCAACGCTCAATCCCACCAGTGACGGGTGGATGTTCTTCATCTCGCTCGACGGCAAGAAAACCGATTTCACCAAGACGGCCGCCGAGCACGAGAAGCTCAACAAGAAGTTCAAGGAAAAGCATGGCCTCGTCTGACGGGCGTCGCCGGGCAGCCGTCCTCGGCTCGCCCATCGCCCACTCGCTCTCTCCGGTCCTTCATCGGGCCGCGTACCAAGAGCTCGGTCTCACCGGATGGTCGTACGACCGGTTCGAGATCGACGAGGACGCGCTCCCCGGTTTCGTCCAGGGACTCGACTCCACCTGGGCCGGGCTCTCGCTGACCATGCCGCTCAAGCGCGCGATCATCCCGCTGCTGGACTCCATCAGCGAGACCGCGTCCTCGGTGGAGGCGGTCAATACGGTGGTCCTCACCGAGGACGGCCGGCGGATCGGGGACAACACCGATATCCCCGGCATGTTGGCCGCGCTGCGCGAACGCGGTTTGGAGAAGGCCGACGCCGCCGCCGTGCTCGGTGCCGGAGCGACCGCTTCCTCTGCGCTCGCCGCGCTGTCCGAGATCTGTACGGGACCGGTCACGGCGTACGTCCGCAGCCGGGAACGGGGCCGGGAGATGCGCGGCTGGGGCGAACGCCTCGGCGTCGACGTCCGGATCTCCGACTGGACGGCGGCCGAGCAGGCGCTGCATGCCCCGCTGGTCGTCGCCACCACCCCGGCCGGTGCCACGGACGCGCTGGCCGATGCCGTACCGGACCGGCCCGGAATGCTCTTCGATGTGCTGTACGAGCCCTGGCCGACCGGACTCGCGGCCGCCTGGGCTGCCCGTAACGGCTCAGTCGTCGGAGGTCTCGATCTTCTGGTGCACCAGGCCGTTCTCCAGGTCGAGCAGATGACGGGCCGTTCACCCGTGCCGCTCGCGGCCATGCGACAGGCCGGGGAAGCGGCGCTCGCCGCCCGCTGACCCCTTGCGCCCGCCGGTGGGACGCGTCCGCCTGCTGGACCGGCGACCGGTTCACGTCCCCGATCGTGGGAGGATCAAAGGTGGCGGGCCAGGGCCGCGCACCCGGTCGCGCCATCGCAGTTCCAGGCGCGAGCATGAGGAGCACCGTTGAGCAGGTTGCGCTGGCTGACCGCGGGGGAGTCGCACGGCCCCGCACTCGTGGCGACGTTGGAGGGTCTTCCCGCCGGCGTCCCGATCACCACGGAGATGGTGGCGGACGCGCTCGCCCGGCGGCGGCTCGGTCATGGCCGCGGTGCGCGGATGAAGTTCGAGAAGGATGAGGTCACCTTCCTCGGCGGGGTGCGCCACGGTCTCACCATGGGCTCTCCGGTCGCCGTGATGGTGGGCAACACCGAGTGGCCCAAGTGGGAGCAGGTCATGTCGGCCGACCCGGTCGGCCCCGAGGATTTGGCGGCGCTGGCCCGCAATGCCCCGCTGACCCGCCCGCGGCCCGGCCACGCCGACCTCGCGGGCATGCAGAAGTACGGCTTCGACGAGGCCCGGCCGATCCTGGAGCGCGCCAGCGCCCGGGAGACCGCGGCCCGGGTCGCGCTCGGTGCCGTCGCACGGTCGTACCTCAAGGAGACCGCCGGCATCGAGATCGTCAGCCATGTCGTCGAACTGGCCGCGGCCAAGGCGCCCTACGGCGTCTACCCGACGCCCGCCGACGTCGAGAGGCTCGACGCCGACCCGGTGCGCTGCCTGGACGCCGACGCGAGCAAGGAAATGGTCGCCGAGATCGACCAGGCCCACAAGGACGGCGACACCCTCGGTGGCGTCGTCGAGGTGCTCGCGTACGGAGTGCCCGTCGGCCTCGGCTCACACGTCCACTGGGACCGCCGTCTCGATGCCCGGCTCGCCGCGGCCCTGATGGGCATCCAGGCCATCAAGGGGGTCGAGGTCGGTGACGGCTTCGACCTGGCCCGGGTTCCCGGCTCCAAGGCGCACGACGAGATCCTGGTCACCGAGGACGGCATCAAGCGCGCCTCCGGGCGTTCTGGCGGCACCGAGGGCGGTCTGACCACCGGCGAACTGCTGCGGGTCCGCGCCGCGATGAAGCCCATTGCGACTGTGCCGCGCGCGCTCGCAACCGTTGACGTCGTCACCGGCGAACCCGCCAAGGCCCACCATCAGCGCTCCGATGTCTGTGCCGTTCCGGCCGCGGGCATCGTCGCCGAGGCGATGGTCGCCCTGGTCCTCGCCGACGCCGTCGCCGAGAAGTTCGGCGGGGACAGTGTTCCCGAGACCCGCCGCAATGTGCAGTCGTACCTCGACCACCTGCAGATCCGATGAGCGGCCCGCTGATCGTCCTCGTCGGCCCGATGGGCGTCGGTAAGTCCACGGTCGGTGAACTGCTCGCCGACCGGCTCGGCACCACCTACCGGGACACCGACACGGACGTCGTCGCCACGGCCGGCAAGCCGATCTCGGAGATCTTCTACGACGAGGGCGAGGAACACTTCCGCGAGCTGGAGCGACAGGCGGTGCACACCGCCGTCGCCGAGCACACGGGTGTCCTCTCCCTCGGCGGCGGCGCCGTGCTCGACGAGACGACCCGCGCGCTGCTCGCCGACCACCCCGTCGTCTATCTCTCGATGGACGTGGAGGAGGCCGTCAAGCGGGTCGGCCTGAACACCGCCCGCCCGCTGCTCGCCGTCAACCCGCGCCGACAGTGGCGCGAGCAGATGGACGCCCGCCGCCATCTGTACACCGAGGTGGCCCGGGCAACCGTCGCCACCGACGAGCGCACCCCCGAAGAGGTCGCCCAGGCGGTCCTCGACGCACTGGAACTGCCGGAGCGCACGGACGATCCCGTTCTCTCCGGCGTGGAGAACACACGCATGACCGAGCAGGGCACCACCCGTATCCAGATCGCCGGCAGCGCGGGATCCGACCCGTACGAGGTGCTGGTGGGCAGGCAACTCCTCGGCGAGCTGCCCACGCTCATCGGCGACCGCGCCAAACGGGTTGCCGTGCTGCACCCCGAGGCGCTCGCCGAGACAGGTGAGGCGGTCCGTCAGGACCTCGTGGAGCAGGGCTACGAGGCCATCGCCATCCAGCTGCCGAATGCCGAGGAGGCCAAGACCGTCGAAGTCGCGGCGTACTGCTGGAAGGCGCTCGGGCAGACCGGCTTCACCCGCACCGATGTCATCGTCGGCGTCGGCGGCGGAGCCACCACCGATGTGGCCGGCTTCGTCGCGGCGAGCTGGCTGCGAGGGGTGCGCTGGATCGCCGTACCCACGACCGTGCTTGCCATGGTCGACGCGGCCGTCGGCGGCAAGACGGGTATCAACACCGCCGAGGGCAAGAACCTCGTCGGCGCCTTCCACCCGCCCGCAGGCGTCCTCTGCGACCTCGCCGCCCTGGACTCGCTGCCTGTTCACGACTACGTCAGCGGCCTGGCCGAGGTCATCAAGGCCGGCTTCATCGCCGACCCCGCGATCCTCGACCTCATCGAGGCGGACCCGGAAGGCGCCCGTACACCCGCCGGAGCGCACACCGCCGAGCTGATCGAACGCGCCATCCGGGTCAAGGCCGAGGTCGTCTCCAGCGACCTCAAGGAATCCGGACTGCGCGAGATCCTCAACTACGGCCACACTCTGGCCCACGCCATCGAGAAGAATGAGCGCTACAAGTGGCGGCACGGCGCGGCCGTCTCGGTCGGCATGGTCTTCGCTGCCGAGCTGGGCCGGCTGGCCGGACGCCTCGACGACGCCACCGCCGAGCGGCACCGCGCCGTCCTGAAGTCCGTCGGACTGCCCCTCACCTACCGTGGCGACCAGTGGCCCAAGCTGCTGGAGAACATGAAGATCGACAAGAAGTCCCGCGGCGACCTGCTGCGCTTCGTCGTTCTCGACGGCCTCGGCAAGCCCACCGTGCTGGAGGGCCCCGACCCGGCCGTGCTGCTCGCAGCCTACGGGGAGGTGTCGGCGTGACCCGCCGAGTCCTCGTCCTCAACGGGCCGAACCTCGGCCGGCTCGGCTCCCGTGAGCCCGATGTGTACGGCGCCACGTCGTACGCCGGACTCGTCGAGACCTGTCAGGCCCTCGGCAAGGAACTCGGCTTCGATGTCGACGTCCGGGAGACCAACGACGAGGGCGAGCTGATCCGCTGGCTCCACGAGGCCGCGGACGGTTCAATTCCGGTCGTTCTCAACCCCGGGGCCTTCACCCATTATTCGTATGGAATGCGGGATGCGGCGGCCCAGCGCACCGCCCCGCTGATCGAGGTGCACATCTCGAACCCTTACGCACGGGAGGAATTCCGCCACAACTCCGTGGTCGCGCCGGTCGCCACGGGGACCGTGGCCGGATTCGGCATCGGCTCCTACCGCCTCGCTCTGCGCGCCCTCGTGGACGAGTTGACCGGCTGACGGACCGATGTACCGGACGGCCGAACCGGCCGACCGGGCACCGTGCACTCTCCCCGGCCGTTCCCTTGGTGGCGGCCGGGGACGGTACGGTTGCCGTTCCACCAGCGCCAGTTGACTGTACGAGACGGAGTGGCACCGGATGCAGCACGCAGTGGGGGCCCCGCTGCCGCCGCCCCAAGGCCCCGGAAGCGGACCTGTCGGCTGGACGCACCAGGCCCAGCGCCTCGGGCCGGCGGGGCCGCCGCCCAGCACCCCTCCCATGCCCCAGGGCTGGAGCGGAACCGCCCCGCAGCACGCCCCGGCGCCTGTCTCCAGGGAGACCACCGGGCATGTGCAGTTGCCGCCCGGCGGGCCCGTCCCGATGCCCGCGCCGCCCGCCGGGTCCGGCACCGGCAGCGCGACCCTCGCCGTACTCCTGATCGGACCCGCAGGCGCGGGCAAGACCACCGTGGCCAAGCTCTGGGCCAGCCGCCGCCGGGTTCCCACGGCCCACGTCAGCCTCGACGACGTCCGCGAATGGGTCTGCTCCGGCTTCGCCGACCCCCAGGCCGGGTGGAACGACCACTCCGAGGCCCAGTACCGCCTCGCCCGTCGCACCTGCGGCTTCGCCGCCCGCAACTTCCTCGCCAACGGCATCTCCTGCATCCTGGACGACGCCGTCTTCCCGGACCGGCCCGTCGTCGGCCTCGGGGGCTGGAAGCGCCATGTCGGCCCCGGACTGCTGCCCGTCGTTCTGCTGCCCGGCCTGGAGATCGTGCTGGAGCGCAACGCGGCCCGCAGCGGGAACCGGCGCCTCTCGGACGAGGAGGTCGCCCGGATCCACGGCCGGATGGCCGGGTGGTACGGCTCCGGACTGCCGATCATCGACAACTCGGCGTACGACGTGGAGACCACCGCTCGCGTACTGGACGACATACTCGCCCGCTCCATAGCAAGCCCTCCGGCCTGGTGAACCGCCATCGGGCGGTGTTCCCCGTCCGGTGAGGACCCGGCCGAGGCCCCCGGTCGGATGCGCTGACCGAGCAGGCCTGCGCCACCGCTCGTAGGCTCGTGACATGTCAGACGTGTACGCCGTCCGCCGCGGGCTGCTCCGCGACCGGAGCGCCGCCGTCGGATCCGCGGCCGCTCTGGTCTCCCGCCCGGCCAATGTCCGCTATCTCGCGGGCGGAGCGCCCCCGGGCGCCGTTCTGCTGCTCGGCCCCGGTGAGGACGTCCTGCTCTGCCCGCACGTCGCGACCGGCGATCCCCCCGACGGGCGCACCGACGATCAGCTGCAGGTGTCACTGCTGCCGGCCACCCACGGTGATCCGGTGGTCGCGGCCGCCGATCTGGCCTCCTCCTTCGGCGCGGAGGCCCTGGCCGTCGAGGAGCACCATCTGACGGTCTCCCGCCACCGCGCCATGAGTTCGGTCGCCCCACGGCTCCGGCTTGCCGATCTCGGCGCCATCGTGGAGCAATTGCGGGTCGTCAAGGACGAGGAGGAGATCGCCTGTCTGCGAATCGCCGCCGAGATCACCGACCAGGCCCTGGGGGAACTCCTCGAATCCATCCTGGTGGGCCGCACCGAACGGCATCTCGCCCTGGAGCTGGAGCGCCGCCTGGTGGACCACGGCGCCGACGGTCCCGCCTTCGCCACCTCCGTAGCCACCGGGCCGAACTCCGGCCAGGGCCGGCACCGCCCCTCGGACCGGCGGGTGGAGGAGGGAGACTTCCTCTCCGTCTGCCTGGGCGCGAACTATCGCGGCTACCGCTGTGAGATCGGCCGTACGTTCGTCATCGGGACGACGCCCGCCGACTGGCAGATCGAGCTCTACGACCTGGTTTTCGCCGCTCAGCGGGCCGGGCGCGAGGCTCTCGTGCCGGGGGCCGCCTACCGCGATGTGGACCGTGCTGCCCGCTGTCTCCTGGACTCCGCGGGTCACGGCGGGGGCCTCGCACCATGCACCGGGCACGGGGTGGGGCTCGAAATCGACGAGGACCCGCAGCTGGCACCTGCAGCCATGGGTAAACTGGACGCTTGTGTACCGGTCACCGTCGAACCGGGGGTCCACCTCCCGGGCCGGGGCGGGGTCCGGATCGATGACACGCTCGTCGTGCGCCCCGAGGCGGACGGCGGACCCGAGCTACTCACCATTACGACCAAGGAGCTGCTCGCGCTCTAGCGCGCATCCTCGGTCGTTCCACCAGCTTCAGTCCAGGAGATTCCGCAACCGTGGCTTCCACGAACGACCTCAAGAACGGCCTGGTGCTCAAGCTCGACGGGGGCCAGCTCTGGTCCGTCGTCGAGTTCCAGCACGTCAAGCCCGGCAAGGGCCCGGCCTTCGTGCGCACCAAGCTCAAGAACGTGCTCTCCGGCAAGGTCGTCGACAAGACGTTCAACGCCGGCGTGAAGGTCGAAACGGCCACCATCGACCGTCGCGACATGCAGTTCTCGTACATGGACGGCGAGTACTTCGTCTTCATGGACATGGACACGTACGACCAGCTCATGGTCGACCGCAAGACTGTCGGCGACGCCGCCAACTTCCTGATCGAGGGCTTCACCGCCTCCGTCGCCCAGCACGAGGGCGAGGTGCTCTACGTCGAGCTGCCCGCCGCCGTCGAGCTGACCGTCCAGCACACCGACCCGGGCGTCCAGGGCGACCGCTCCACCGGTGGCACCAAGCCCGCCACGCTGGAGACCGGGTACGAGATCGGCGTCCCGCTCTTCATCACCACGGGTGAGAAGATCAAGGTCGACACCCGCACGGGCGACTACCTCAGCCGGGTGAGCGGCTAACCGTGGCTGCCCGGAACAAGGCCCGCAAGCGAGCCTTCCAGATCCTTTTTGAGGCAGACCAGCGCGGTGAGTCCGTGCAGACGGTCCTCGCGGACTGGGTGCGGCACTCGCGGGCCGACAACCGTCAGCCGCCGGTCACCGAGTACACGATGGAGCTCGTCGAGGGGTACGCGCAGTACGCGGACCGGATCGACGACCTCATCGTGACCTACGCCGTGGACTGGGAGATCGACCGCATGCCGGTCGTCGACCGGAACATCCTGAGGCTCGGTGCGTACGAGCTGATCTGGGTGGACGGGACCCCGGACGCAGTGGTGATCGACGAGGCGGTCCAGCTCGCCAAGGAGTTCTCCACCGATGACTCCCCACCCTTCGTGAACGGGCTGCTGGCCCGGTTCAAGGACCTCAAGCCGAACCTGCGCCGGGAGCAGTAGCCTCCGGCGGCCGTTCAGCCGACGAAGGGCCCATGGTCGTGTGACCGTGGGCCCTTCGGCATGCGGAGTCCGGCTGTTGCGCAACGAAAATGCCGTGTCTGCGCGGGCTCCCGAACAGGGAACCCGCGCAGACACGGCGGCACGCTTCTGCGGAGCGGCGTCAGCCCTCGTCGTGGGCGACGGCGCGGCGGGCGTCGGCGTCCAGCACGCCCCAGCTGATCAGCTGCTCCGTGAGCACGGACGGCGACTGGTCGTAAATCACGGCCAGCGTGCGCAGGTCGTCCTGGCGGATCGACAGCACCTTGCCGTTGTAGTCGCCGCGCTGGCTCTGGATCGTCGCGGCATAACGCTGCAGCGGTCCGGCCTTCTCCGGCGGAACGTGGGCGAGGCGCTCCAGGTCCAGGACAAGCTTCGGCGGCGGCTCGGCGGCCCCGCCAGGCGTCGTACCGGGCAGGAGTTCCTGCACCGGGACTCCATAGAAATCCGCGAGCTCGGCGAGGCGCTGTACGGTTACGGCACGGTCGCCGCGCTCGTACGAACCGACCACGACGGCCTTCCAGCGGCCCTGGGACTTCTCCTCCACGCCATGGAGGGAGAGGCCCTGCTGAGTGCGGATGGCACGGAGTTTGGCCCCGAGCTGTTTTGCGTATTCGCTGGACATAAGGCTCCCCGGACGCTGGAACATTTCGCGGCGCCGCCGCGTGGCTGGTAACTCACTGTGAGGTTACGCAGCGTTACTTGGATGCGTCAAGCCGAATGGTCCTGACCGGCACCTTCCGGGGGTGCTACCAGGGCATGGCAGGAGCCCTGGTAGCGTTGATGACGCAATTTCGACGTCCTTTAAGGTCCGTCCAGTGAGGCGGAGAAGGAGGTCCGTTTCTTATGGACGCACAGCATGAAGCCACCGGCAACGCGGCACGCCCCGTTCTGGAGGCTCCCGACATCGCCCGGGCACTGACGCGAATCGCCCACGAGATCGTCGAACGCGCCAAGGGCGCCGACGATGTGGTGCTCCTCGGCATTCCGACGCGAGGCGTCTTCCTCGCCGGCCGGCTCGCCGAAAAACTCCAAGAGATCACCGGTCGGAAGATGCCGGTCGGCTCACTCGACATCACGATGTACCGCGATGACCTGCGGCTGCGCCCTGCGCGTGCCCTGGCCCGCACCGATATCCCCGGCGAGGGCATCGAGGGCCGCCTGGTCGTCCTCGTCGACGATGTTCTCTTCTCGGGCCGCACGATCCGCGCCGCGCTCGATGCGCTGGGCGACATCGGCCGGCCCCGCGCGGTGCAGCTCGCGGTCCTCGTCGACCGCGGTCACCGCGAACTCCCGATCCGTGCCGACTACGTCGGCAAGAACCTCCCCACGTCGCTGCGGGAGACGGTCAAGGTCCAGCTCGCCGAGGAGGACGGCCGCGACGCCGTGCTGCTCGGTTTTCAGCAGACCGCCCCGGCGGGCGAGCAGTAACTGCGCTTCACCCGTACGGCGTACCTCGAACCCGTATGGCAGCTTTCGCGCGCCCGCATGTCTGAACACTCCAGCCACCCGGAGAACACCCAGATGAAGCGTCACCTCATCTCGGCCGCCGACCTCACACGCGACGACGCCGTCCTGATCCTCGACACCGCCGAGGAGATGGCCCGGGTCGCGGACCGGCCGATCAAGAAGCTCCCCACCCTGCGCGGCCGTACCGTCGTCAACCTCTTCTTCGAGGACTCGACGCGTACCCGCATCTCCTTCGAGGCCGCCGCCAAGCGCCTCTCCGCCGATGTCATCAACTTCTCCGCGAAGGGCTCGTCCGTCTCCAAGGGCGAGTCGCTCAAGGACACCGCACTGACCCTGGAGGCGATGGGCGCCGACTGCGTCGTCATCCGGCACGGTGCCTCCGGTGCCCCGTACCGCCTCGCCACCTCCGGCTGGATCGAGGGCGCCGTCGTCAACGCCGGTGACGGCACCCACGAGCACCCCACGCAGGCCCTGCTGGACGCCTTCACCGTGCGCCGCCGCCTGGTCGGGGCCGAGAGCGGTCTCGGCCGGGACCTCGAAGGCCGCCGGATCACCATCGTCGGCGACATCCTGCACAGCCGGGTGGCCCGCTCCAACGTCCACCTGCTGAATACGCTCGGCGCCCACGTCACCCTGGTGGCCCCGCCGACCCTCGTCCCCATCGGCGTCGAGCAGTGGCCGTGCGACATCAGCTACAGCCTCGACGCGGTGCTGCCGAAGTCCGACGCCGTGATGATGCTCCGTGTGCAGCGCGAACGGATGAACGCCGCGTACTTCCCGACCGAGCGCGAGTACTCCCGCCGCTACGGCCTGGACGGCGACCGCATGGCGAAGATGCCCGGGCACGCCATCGTCATGCACCCCGGCCCGATGGTCCGGGGCATGGAGATCACCGCAGAGGTCGCCGACTCCGACCGGTGCACGGTCGTCGAGCAGGTCGCCAACGGCGTCTCGGTCCGCATGGCCGTCCTGTACCTGCTGTTGGGCGGGTTCGAGCCCGCCACCCAGTCCCACCCGTCGCCCGCCACCCCCTCCCGTACCGAGGAGAACAAGTAATCATGAGCAAGACCCTTATCCGCGGCGCGAGGATCCTCGGCGGCGAGCCCCAGGATGTCCTGATCGACGGCGAGACCATCGCTGCGGTCGGTACCGGTTTCGAGGCCGGTGACGCGACCGTCGTCGAAGCCGGGGGTCAGATCCTGCTGCCCGGCCTGGTCGACCTCCACACCCATCTGCGCGAGCCCGGCCGCGAGGACTCCGAGACCGTCCTCACGGGGACGAAGGCGGCGGCCGTCGGTGGCTTCACCGCCGTCCATGCCATGGCCAACACCTTCCCGGTCGCTGACACCGCCGGTGTCGTCGAGCAGGTCTGGCGGCTCGGTAAGGAGTCCGGCTACTGCGACGTGCAGCCGATCGGCGCCGTAACCGTCGGCCTGGAGGGCAAGAAGCTCGCCGAGCTCGGCGCCATGCACGATTCGGCCGCCGGAGTGAAGGTCTTCTCCGACGACGGCAAGTGCGTGGACGACGCGGTGATCATGCGACGCGCGCTGGAATATGTGAAGGCCTTCGATGGCGTCGTCGCCCAGCACGCCCAGGAGCCCCGCCTCACCGAGGGCGCCCAGATGAACGAGGGCATCGTCTCCGCGGAACTCGGCCTCGGCGGCTGGCCCGCCGTCGCCGAGGAGTCGATCATCGCCCGCGACGTACTGCTCGCCGCCCACGTCGGCTCCCGGGTGCACATCTGCCACCTGTCGACCGCCGGTTCCGTCGAGATCGTCCGCTGGGCCAAGTCCAAGGGCTGGAACGTCACCGCCGAGGTCACCCCGCACCACCTGCTCCTCACCGACGAGCTCGTACGGTCCTACAACCCGGTCTACAAGGTGAACCCGCCGCTACGCACCGAGGCCGACGTCATGGCCCTGCGCGAGGCGCTCGCCGACGGCACCATCGACTGCGTCGCCACCGACCACGCCCCGCACCCGCACGAGGACAAGGACTGCGAGTGGGCCGCCGCCGCCATGGGCATGGTGGGCCTGGAGACCGCGCTCTCCGTCGTCCAGCAGACGATGGTCGAGACCGGCCTCATCGACTGGGCGGGCGTCGCCGACCGGATGTCGTTCCGTCCGGCCGCCATCGGCCGTCTCGGGGGACACGGGCGGCCCGTCTCGGCCGGTGAGCCCGCAAACCTCACCCTGGTCGATCCGGCTTACCGTGGTGTCGTGGACCCCGCGGGCTTCGCCTCCCGCAGCCGCAACACTCCGTACGAGGGTCGCGAGCTGCCGGGCCGAGTGACCCACACCTTCCTGCGGGGCCGTGCCACGGTCGTCGACGGGAAGCTCGCGTGACATCTCTCACCCCCTTGTACCTCCAGCTCGCCGCCGAGCAGAAGTCGGCCGAAGTGACCGACTGGCCCGCTCGCATCAGCTGGGTCATCGGACTGATCGTCCTCATCGCCTTCATCTACTGGCTGATGCGCCAGGGATGGAAGTGGCGGGGGAGTCTCCAGTCCGATCTGCCGGAGCTCGCGACGACCCCGGAGGGGTTCGCGGACGGCGAGAAGCTGCTGACGCTGACCGGCCGGTACCACGCCTCGACTACCGCCGGGCAGTGGCTCGACCGGATCGTCGCCCGCGGCCTCGGTACCCGTAGCCGTGTCGAGCTCACCCTGACCGGCCAGGGCCTCGACGTCGTACGCCCCGGCGCAGCCGACTTCTTCGTCCCGGTCGCCGCACTGCGCGAGGCCCGGCTCGACAAGGGCATCGCCGGCAAGGTCCTCCCCGAGGGTGGCCTGCTGATCATCACCTGGGCGCACGGCGACAAGCTGATCGACTCCGGTTTCCGCTCCGACCACTCGGCCGAGCACCCGGCCTGGGTCGAGGCCATCAACCATCTCACCAGCACTACGGAAGGCACCGCACGATGACGATCTCCACCCGGGGAGCCGCCAAAGCTCCCGCCGTACTCGTCCTGGAGGACGGCCGCACCTTCCGCGGCCGCGCCTACGGGGCCGTGGGGGAGACCTTCGGCGAGGCCGTTTTCTCCACCGGCATGACCGGCTACCAGGAGACGCTGACCGACCCCTCGTACCACCGTCAGGTCGTCGTGATGACCGCCCCGCACGTCGGCAACACCGGTGTGAACGACGAGGACCCCGAGTCGAAGCAGATCTGGGTCGCCGGATACGTCGTCCGCGACCCCGCCCGGGTGCCCTCCAACTGGCGCTCTCAGCGCTCGCTCGACGAGGAGCTGGAGCGCCAGGGGATCGTCGGCATCAGCGGCGTCGACACCCGCGCCCTCACCCGCCACCTGCGCGAGCGAGGCGCCATGCGCGTCGGCATCTTCTCCGGCCCTGCGCTGAGCGGCGGCCCCGCCGCGGGCCCGGCCGACGAGGCCACGCTGCTGGCCCGCGTCCAGGAATCTCCCGAGATGGTGGGCGCCGACCTCTCCGCCGAGGTCGCCACCAAGGAGGCGTACGTCGTCCCCGCGATCGGCACGAAGAAGTTCACCGTCGCCGCGATCGACCTGGGCATCAAGGGCATGACCCCGCACCGGATGGCCGAGCGCGGTATCGAGGTGCACGTGCTGCCCGCCACCGCCACCCTGGAGGAGGTGTACGCGGTCGAGCCCGACGGCGTCTTCTTCTCCAACGGACCCGGCGACCCCGCCACCGCCGACCACCCGGTCTCCGTCATGCAGGGCGTCCTGGAGCGGCACACCCCGCTCTTCGGGATCTGTTTCGGCAACCAGATCCTGGGCCGAGCCCTGGGCTTCGGCACCTACAAGCTGAAGTACGGCCACCGCGGCATCAACCAGCCCGTGCAGGACCGTACGACCGGCAAGGTCGAGGTCACCGCGCACAACCACGGCTTCGCCGTCGACGCCCCGCTCGACAAGGTGTCCGACACGGAGTTCGGCCGTGCCGAGGTCTCCCACGTCTGTCTGAACGACCAGGTCGTCGAGGGGCTGCAGCTCCTCGACCGGCCGGCCTTCAGCGTCCAGTACCACCCCGAAGCAGCCGCGGGCCCGCACGACGCCGCGTACCTCTTCGACCGCTTCGTATCTCTGATGGAGGGCCAGCGTGCCTAAGCGCTCCGATATCCAGTCCGTCCTGGTCATCGGCTCCGGCCCGATCGTCATCGGCCAGGCAGCCGAGTTCGACTACTCCGGCACACAGGCCTGCCGCGTGCTCAAGGCCGAGGGCCTGCGCGTCATCCTGGTGAACTCCAACCCGGCGACGATCATGACCGACCCGGAGATCGCCGACGCCACGTACGTCGAGCCGATCACCCCCGAGTTCGTCGAGAAGATCATCGCCAAGGAGCGCCCCGACGCGCTGCTCCCCACGCTGGGCGGCCAGACCGCGCTCAACACCGCGATCTCCATGCACGAGAACGGTGTCCTCGAGAAGTACGGCGTCGAGCTCATCGGCGCCAACGTCGAGGCCATCCACAAGGGCGAGGACCGCGACCTCTTCAAGGGTGTCGTCGAGGCCGTCAACGCCAAGACCGGCCACGGCGAGTCCGCCCGCTCGGTCATCTGCCACTCCATGGACGACGTCCTGGCGGGCGTCGAGACGCTCGGCGGCTACCCCGTGGTCGTCCGCCCCTCCTTCACCATGGGCGGCGCAGGCTCAGGCTTCGCCCACGACGAGCAGGAGCTGCGCCGGATCGCCGGCCAGGGCCTGACGCTCTCCCCGACCACCGAGGTGCTCCTGGAGGAGTCCATCCTCGGCTGGAAGGAGTACGAGCTGGAGCTGATGCGCGACAAGCACGACAACGTCGTGGTCGTCTGCTCCATCGAGAACTTCGACCCGATGGGCGTTCACACGGGTGACTCGATCACCGTCGCCCCGGCGATGACGCTCACCGACCGCGAGTACCAGCGACTGCGCGACATCGGCATCGCGATCATCCGCGAGGTCGGCGTCGACACCGGCGGCTGCAACATTCAGTTCGCCGTCAACCCGACCGACGGCCGGGTCATCGTGATCGAGATGAACCCGCGCGTCTCCCGCTCCTCGGCGCTCGCCTCGAAGGCCACCGGCTTCCCGATCGCCAAGATCGCCGCCAAGCTGGCCGTCGGCTACACGCTCGACGAGATCCCGAACGACATCACCGAGAAGACGCCGGCCTCCTTCGAGCCGACCCTCGACTATGTCGTCGTCAAGGCCCCGCGGTTCGCCTTCGAGAAGTTCCCCTCCGCCGACTCCACCCTCACCACCACCATGAAGTCGGTGGGCGAGGCCATGGCGATCGGCCGGAACTTCACCGAGGCGCTCCAGAAGGCACTGCGTTCCCTGGAGAAGAAGGGCTCGCAGTTCTCCTTCACCGGTGAGACCGGCGACAAGACCGAGCTGCTGGCCGAGGCGGTCCGCCCGACCGACGGCCGGATCAACACCGTCATGCAGGCGATCCGGGCCGGCGCCACCCAGCAAGAGGTCTTCGACGCCACGAAGATCGACCCCTGGTTCGTCGACCAGCTCTTCCTCATCAAGGAGATCGCCGACGAGCTGGCCGCCGCCGACGAGGTCGGCCCCGAGCTGCTCGCCGAGGCCAAGCGTCATGGCTTCTCCGACGCGCAGATCGCCGACATCCGCAGCCTGCGCGAGGACGTCGTACGCGAGGTGCGGCACGCCCTGGGCATCCGCCCGGTCTACAAGACGGTCGACACCTGCGCCGCCGAGTTCGCCGCGAAGACGCCGTACTTCTACTCCAGTTACGACGAGGAGAGCGAGGTCGCGGCCCGCACCAAGCCGGCGGTGATCATCCTCGGCTCCGGCCCCAACCGCATCGGCCAGGGCATCGAGTTCGACTACTCCTGCGTCCACGCCTCCTTCGCGCTCAGCGACGCGGGCTACGAGACCGTGATGGTCAACTGCAACCCGGAGACCGTCTCCACCGACTACGACACCTCCGACCGCCTGTACTTCGAGCCGCTGACGCTCGAGGACGTGCTGGAGATCGTGCACGCCGAGTCCCTCGCGGGCCCGGTCGCCGGTGTCATCGTCCAGCTCGGCGGCCAGACCCCGCTGGGTCTGTCGCAGGCGCTCAAGGACAACGGCGTGCCCGTCGTCGGTACGTCCCCGGAGGCCATCCACGCCGCCGAGGACCGTGGCGCCTTCGGCCGCGTCCTGGCCGAGGCCGGCCTCCCGGCCCCGAAGCACGGCACCGCCACCACATTCGACGAGGCCAAGTCCATCGCCGACGAGATCGGCTATCCCGTCCTCGTACGCCCCAGCTATGTGCTCGGCGGCCGCGGCATGGAGATCGTGTACGACGAGACGCGGCTCTCCTCGTACATCGCCGAGTCCACCGAGATCAGCCCCACCCGGCCGGTCCTGGTCGACCGCTTCCTCGACGACGCGATCGAGATCGACGTCGACGCGCTCTACGACGGCACCGAGCTCTACCTCGGCGGTGTCATGGAGCACATCGAGGAGGCCGGTATCCACTCCGGCGACTCCGCCTGCGCGCTGCCCCCGATCACGCTCGGCGGCTACGACATCAAGCGGCTGCGCGCCTCCACCGAGGGCATCGCCAAGGGCGTCGGCGTACGCGGACTGATCAACATCCAGTTCGCGCTCTCCGGCGACATCCTGTACGTGCTGGAGGCCAACCCGCGCGCCTCCCGCACCGTCCCCTTCACCTCGAAGGCGACCGCGGTGCCGCTCGCCAAGGCCGCCGCCCGGATCTCGCTCGGCGCGACCATCGCCGAACTGCGCGAGGAGGGCCTGCTCCCGGCGAACGGCGACGGCGGCACCCTGCCGCTCGACGCACCGATCTCCGTCAAGGAGGCCGTCATGCCGTGGTCGCGCTTCCGTGACATCCACGGCCGCGGCGTCGACACCGTCCTCGGCCCGGAGATGCGCTCCACCGGTGAGGTCATGGGCATCGACTCGGTCTTCGGCACGGCGTACGCCAAGTCGCAGGCCGGCGCCTACGGCCCGCTGCCCACCAAGGGCCGCGCCTTCATCTCGGTCGCCAACCGCGACAAGCGCTCGATGATCTTCCCGGCGCGCGAACTCGTCGCCCACGGCTTCGAGTTGCTCGCCACCTCCGGCACCGCCGAGGTCCTCAAGCGCAACGGCATCAACGCCACGGTCGTGCGCAAGCAGTCCGAGGGCGTGGGCCCGCAGGGCGAGAAGACCATCGTCCAGCTGATCCACGACGGCGAGGTCGACCTGATCGTCAACACGCCGTACGGCACGGGCGGCCGCCTCGACGGCTACGAGATCCGTACCGCCGCCGTGGCCCGGTCCGTGCCGTGCCTGACGACGGTCCAGGCGCTCGCCGCCGCCGTTCAGGGCATCGACGCACTCACCCACGGAGACGTCGGCGTCCGCTCCCTCCAGGAACACGCGGAGCATCTGACCGCGGCACGCGACTAGTCCAGCAGGGGGACACCGGAGACGGTGTCCCCCTCTCCGTGAGGACACCGAGGACACCCCGATGTACAAATTCTTCTTCCAGCTGGTCTTCAAGCGGATGGACCCGGAGCAGGCGCACCACCTGGCGTTCCGCTGGATCCGCCTCGCCGCCCGCATCCCCGTGCTGCGCACCTTCGTCGCCGCCGTGCTCGCCCCCCGCTACAAGGAGCTTCGCACCGAGGCCCTCGGCCTGCGGATGCACGGCCCCTTCGGCCTCGCCGCCGGCTTCGACAAGAACGCCGTCGCGATCGACGGCATGTCGATGCTCGGCTTCGACCACATCGAGATCGGTACGGTCACGGGCGAGCCGCAGCCCGGCAACCCCAAGAAGCGTCTCTTCCGCCTCGTCGCGGACCGCGCGCTGATCAACCGCATGGGCTTCAACAACGAGGGCTCCGCGGCCGTGGCCGAGCGCCTGGCCACCCGCAACCCGGTCTTCCGGACCACGGTCGGCGTCAACATCGGCAAGACCAAGGTCGTGCCGGAGGCCGAAGCCGTCGGCGACTACGTGAAGTCGACCGAACGGCTCGCCCGCCACGCCGACTACCTCGTCGTCAACGTCTCCTCGCCCAACACGCCCGGTCTGCGCAACCTCCAGGCCACCGAGGCGCTCCGGCCTCTGCTCAGCGCCGTGCGCGAGGCAGCCGACCGGACCGTCACCGACCGCCGGGTCCCGCTCCTCGTCAAGATCGCCCCCGACCTCGCCGACGAGGACGTCGACGCGGTCGCCGACCTCGCGGTCGAGCTCGGCCTGGACGGCATCATCGCCACCAACACCACCATCGCCCGCGACGGTCTGGGGCTGAAGTCCTCGCCGTCCCTCGTCAAGGAGACCGGCGGACTCTCCGGCGCACCCCTCAAGGCGCGCTCCCTGGAGGTCCTCGGCCGCCTGTACGCGCGGGTGGGCGACCGGATCACCCTGGTCGGTGTGGGAGGCATCGAGAACGCCGAGGACGCCTGGCAGCGCATTCTCGCCGGCGCCACCCTCGTCCAGGGCTACAGCGCGTTCATCTACGAGGGGCCGTTCTACGCCCGGGCAATCCACAAGGGCCTGGCCGCGCGTCTGGCCACCTCCCCGTACGCCACCCTCGCCGAAGCCGTCGGCGCAGAAACCAGGAAGGCTTCCGCATGATCCCGGAACCGTTCGGCGCACGCCTGCGCCGCGCCATGGACACCCGCGGGCCGCTCTGCGTCGGCATCGACCCGCACGCCTCGCTGCTCACCGCCTGGGGCCTGAACGACGACGTCGCAGGTCTGGAGCACTTCACACGTACGGTCGTCGAGGCACTGGCGGACCGGGTCGCCGTCCTCAAGCCGCAGTCCGCGTTCTTCGAGCGCTTCGGCTCGCGCGGCATCGCCGTCCTGGAGAAGGTGGTCGAGGAGGCGCGGGCGGCCGGTGCACTGGTCCTGATGGACGCCAAGCGCGGCGACATCGGCTCCACCATGGGCGCCTACGCGGCGACCTACCTGGACAAGGACTCGCCGCTGTTCTCGGACGCGGTCACCGTCTCACCGTACCTGGGCTTCGGTTCGCTGCGCCCGGCGCTCGACGCGGCCGTCCTGTCCGGCGCGGGTGTCTTCGTCCTCGCCCTCACCTCCAACCCGGAGGGTGCGGAGGTGCAGCGCGCCACCGCCGCCGACGGCCGTTCGCTGGCCCAGCTGATGCTCGACCACATGGCCGCCGAGAACGAGGGGGCCACCCCGCTCGGCTCCGTCGGCGCGGTGGTCGGTGCCACGCTCGGGGACGCGGGCGTGAATCTGGCGATCAATGGTCCGCTGCTCGCCCCCGGTATCGGGGCCCAGGGGGCGACGCCCGCGGATCTGCCCGGTGTCTTCGGCGACGCGGTGGGCAATGTGGTGCCCAGTGTGAGCCGCGGCGTACTGAGCCAGGGACCGGACGTGGCGGGGCTGCGCGCAGCCGCCGACCGTCTCACGGACGAGGTCCGGGCGGCCGTCGCAGGTAGATGAACATGCCACGTAACAGCGTGTTGACTCAATCCTGACCAAAAAACTCGGTTGTTATGCCCGAAATGTCCTGGTCGGCCGAGGCTGACCAGGACTTTTCGCTGGTTCTCGCTGACTCGAGCGTCCTTGGCCGCTAGTCTCCGTCGAGAGGCGATGTACACAAGTTGTCCGTCGCTCACCTGGTGTGGAGCGCACAGCGTCCTCACCGGTCCGTATCCGACAGATCGACATCCGAGGTGACGTAGGCGTGGCTCTTCCGCCCCTTACCCCTGAACAGCGCGCAGCCGCGCTCGAAAAGGCCGCCGCGGCTCGCCGGGAGCGGGCCGAGGTCAAGAATCGACTCAAGCACTCCGGCGCCTCCCTTCACGAGGTCATCAAGCAGGGCCAGGAGAACGAAGTCATCGGGAAGATGAAGGTCTCCGCCCTCCTGGAGTCCCTGCCCGGCGTGGGCAAGGTCCGCGCCAAGCAGATCATGGAGCGGCTCGGTATCTCCGAGAGCCGCCGGGTCCGGGGTCTCGGCTCCAACCAGATCGCATCCCTGGAGCGCGAGTTCGGTGGCAGCGCCGCCTGACGTTCTCAGGTACCCCTGAGAACCTGGATAATCGCTTCATGGCTGCAACATCCCGGGGGACGTCCCCCGCACCCCCGGACGTACGTCCGCGGCTGACCGTGCTCTCCGGCCCCTCGGGGGTCGGTAAGAGCACGGTCGTCGCCCACATGCGCAAGGCCCACCCCGAGGTATGGCTCTCGGTGTCGGCGACGACCCGCAAGCCGCGCCCCGGTGAGCGCAACGGTGTCCACTACTTTTTCGTGGACAACGACGAGTTCGACAAGCTGATCGCCAACGGCGAGCTGCTGGAGTGGGCCGAGTTCGCCGGCAATCGGTATGGCACGCCCCGCCGCGCCGTGCTCGACCGCCTGGAGGCGGGAGAGCCGGTGCTGCTGGAGATCGATCTCCAGGGCGCCCGGCTGGTCCGGCAGTCGATGCCGGACGCCCGGCTCGTCTTCTTGGCCCCGCCGAGCTGGGAGGAGCTGGTGCGCCGGCTCACCGGCCGCGGGACCGAGTCGGACGAGGTGATCGAGCGCCGGCTCGCCGCCGCCAGGATCGAACTGGCCGCCGAGTCCGAGTTCGATACGACGCTGGTCAACACCTCCGTCCAGGACGTGGCACGTGAGCTGCTAGCCTTGATGCTGGAGGTTTCCGGCCAACCTGCCGGCGGCGACTGACGCAGCCGACACGCGCGGCAGTACGGAACTCCGCACTGTCAAAGATTTCTTTGATCTTTACCCCCTTCGGAAGGCAGAGAGTGTCCTCTTCCATCACCACGCCCGAGGGCATCATCAACCCGCCGATTGATGAGCTCCTCGAGGCCACCGACTCGAAGTACAGCCTCGTGATCTACGCCGCCAAGCGCGCGCGCCAGATCAACGCGTACTACTCGCAGCTCGGCGAGGGTCTCCTGGAGTACGTCGGTCCGCTCGTCGACACCCACGTGCACGAGAAGCCGCTTTCGATCGCGCTCCGCGAGATCAACGCGGGCCTGCTCACCTCCGAGGCCATCGAGGGCCCCGTGCAGTAAGCAGGGATTGCTTCCTCACCACAGGCCCGGCGGCCACGGCTGCCGGGCCTGCGGTGTGTCCGGGGCGACACCATCGGGCCGGGTGCGGTGAGGCAGCATGGGGGTGTTCGTATCCGAGTGCGGGGAGACGCAGTGGACAAGCCGAAGGTCGTTCTTGGGGTCAGCGGAGGCATCGCCGCGTACAAGGCGTGCGAGCTGCTGCGCCGGCTGACCGAGTCCGGTCATGACGTGAGGGTCGTCCCGACCGAGTCGGCGCTGCACTTCGTGGGGGCGGCCACCTGGTCGGCGCTCTCGGGTCACCCGGTGTCGACGGAGGTCTGGGACGACGTCCACGAGGTGCCGCACGTCAGGATCGGGCAGGGCGCCGACCTTGTCGTCGTCGCCCCGGCCACCGCCGACGTGCTCGCCAAGGCCGCCCACGGTCTCGCCGACGACCTGCTCACCAACACGCTCCTCACCGCCCGCTGTCCGGTCGTCTACGCGCCCGCCATGCACACCGAGATGTGGGAGCACCCCGCCACCCAGGAGAATGTCGCCACGCTGCGCCGCCGCGGCGCCGTCGTCATCGAGCCCGCCGTCGGCCGGCTCACCGGCGCCGACACCGGCAAGGGCCGACTGCCCGACCCCGGGGAGATCTTCGAGCTCTGCCGCCGGGTGCTGGCCCGCGGGTCCGTCGAAGCCGACCTGGCCGGCCGCCACGTCGTGATCAGCGCGGGCGGTACGCGGGAGCCGCTCGACCCGGTGCGCTACCTCGGTAACCGTTCTTCCGGCAAGCAGGGCTACGCCCTGGCCCGCACCGCGGTCGCCCGCGGCGCCCGGGTCACTCTCATCGAGGCCAATACCGGCCTGCCCGACCCGGCCGGCGCCGACGTCCTGCACGCAGGGACCGCCATACAGCTGCGCGAGGCCGTGCTGAAGGCCGCGGCGGACGCCGATGTGGTCGTGATGGCGGCGGCGGTCGCCGACTTCCGCCCCGCAGAGTACGCCCCGGGGAAGATCAAGAAGAAGGACGGGCAGGAGCCCGCGCCCATCAAGCTCGTCCGGAATCCCGACATCCTCGCCGAGGTCGCCGGTGAACGCGCCCGGCCGGATCAGATCGTCGTCGGTTTTGCCGCCGAGACCGACAACGTCCTCACCAACGGCCGCGAGAAGCTCCGCCGCAAGGGCTGCGATCTCCTCGTCGTCAATGAGGTGGGGGAGCGCAGGACGTTCGGCTCCGAGGAGAACGAAGCGGTGGTCCTCGCAGCCGACGGCGGTGAGACCTCGGTACCGTTCGGCCCCAAGGACGCGCTCGCCGACACGGTCTGGGATCTCGTGTCGTCGCGGCTGGGATGAAATTTTCATTTCATGTCTTCTCGCAGGCCAAAACCCCTGGAATACGGGCGTGATTGGCTTTTTCCGGAGGTGATTTTCGTACCGCGACGAGTCGTGCCGCAGGTCACAGAACTACCAATGGGCGAGACATGTTGTCCGCCGAGCGATAACGACCGATAAACTGACCCGCGGACCGTGCCGGGCGCAGCTCCCGGCAATCCGCCAAATGATCAGCCAGCAGCCGCTGCAACCCCAGGGAGCGATGTGTCCCGCCGTCTCTTCACCTCGGAGTCTGTCACCGAGGGCCACCCCGACAAGATCGCTGACCAGATCAGCGACACCATTCTCGACGCACTGCTCCGTGAGGACCCCCGGTCCCGCGTCGCCGTCGAAACCTTGATCACCACCGGTCTGGTGCATGTTGCGGGTGAGGTCACGACCAAGGCCTACGCCGACATTCCCACCCTCGTACGCAACAAGGTTCTCGAGATCGGCTACGACTCCTCCAAGAAGGGCTTCGACGGCGCCTCCTGCGGTGTCTCGGTGTCCATCGGCGCGCAGTCGCCCGACATCGCACAGGGCGTGGACACCGCGTACGAGAAGCGGGTCGAGGGCGATGAGGACGAGCTCGACAAGCAGGGCGCCGGCGACCAGGGCCTGATGTTCGGCTACGCCTGCGACGAGACGCCCGAGTTCATGCCGCTCCCGATCTACCTCGCACACCGGCTCTCGCGCCGGCTCTCCGAGGTCCGCAAGAACGGGACCATCCCGTACCTGCGCCCGGACGGCAAGACCCAGGTCACCATCGAGTACGACGGCGACAAGGCCGTCCGTCTCGACACGGTCGTCGTCTCCTCGCAGCACGCCAGCGACATCGACCTCGACTCGCTGCTCGCGCCCGACATCCGCGAGTTCGTCGTCGAGCACGTGCTCGCACAGTTGATCGAGGATGGCATCAAGCTGGACACCGACGGCTATCGGCTGCTGGTCAACCCGACCGGGCGCTTCGAGATCGGCGGTCCGATGGGCGACGCCGGCCTGACCGGTCGCAAGATCATCATCGACACCTACGGCGGCATGGCCCGCCACGGCGGTGGCGCCTTCTCGGGCAAGGACCCGTCGAAGGTCGACCGTTCGGCCGCGTACGCCATGCGCTGGGTCGCCAAGAACGTCGTCGCCGCGGGCCTCGCGGCCCGTTGCGAGGTGCAGGTCGCATACGCGATCGGCAAGGCCGAGCCCGTCGGTCTGTTCGTCGAGACGTTCGGCACCGCCGCGATCGAGACCGAGAAGATCGAGCACGCCATTGGCGAGGTCTTCGACCTCCGTCCGGCCGCGATCATCCGCGACCTCGACCTGCTCCGCCCGATCTACGCCCAGACCGCGGCGTACGGCCACTTCGGCCGCGAGCTTCCCGACTTCACCTGGGAGCGCACGGACCGCGTGGACGCGCTGCGCACGGCGGCCGGGCTGTAGGACCGGTCGGCTCAGCCTTCCGCTCTCCCTCTGTACGCCGGGGCCCGGACGCCGCACATGGTGTCCGGGCCCCGGCGTGTGCGGCCGCCGGTGCCCGCTCGCCTGGGCGGGTGTCAGTGGTGTCTGGTAGGAATTTGGCTGTGAGCAGCGACAACGGGCGATCCGAGGACCCCGCGGGCGGGGCCCCGGAGCAGCTTGCGCTCATTCGTGAGACGGTGCGCAAGGCCAAGGTGCCGCGGGCCAAACCGCGGACCTGGCGCGGCGCCGCGCTCGCCAAGGAGCTGCCCGTCGCCCGGGTGCTGGTCAACAAGGGCGTGCTCCATCTCGACCAGTACTTCGACTACGCCGTGCCCGAGGAGCTCGACACCGACGCGCAGCCCGGAGTGCGGGTGCGGGTGCGATTCGGGGCCGGGGGGCGCAATGTCCGCGGCGGGCGGCGCGAAGGGGGCGGGCTGATCGACGGGTTCCTCGTGGAGCGGCTTGCCGAATCGGACTACCCAGGAGCCCTGGCCGCGCTGGCCTATGTCGTATCGCCCGAGCCGGTGCTGGGGCCGGAGCTGCTGACGCTTTCGCGGGCTGTCGCCGACCGTTACGCGGGCAGCCTCGCCGATGTGCTGCAGCTCGCCGTGCCGCCCAGGAACGGACGAGCCGAGTCCAAGCCCTCGCCGGAGCCGCTGCCGCCGCCCCCGGTCCCCTCGGCCGGGACCTGGGAGCGGTACGCACAGGGGCCCGCGTTCCTGCGGGCGCTGGCTGAAGGCGGTGTGCCCCGGGCCGTATGGACGGCGCTGCCCGGACCGCACTGGCCCGAGGAGATCGCCAGGGCCATGGCCGCGACACTCGCCTCCGGTCGTGGTGCACTCGTCGTCGTGCCGGACGGCCGGACCGCGAGGCGTGTGGACGCCGCGCTCACCAAGCTGCTCGGCGAGGGCCGCCACGCGCTGCTGACCGCCGACTCCGGACCGGAGAAGAGGTACCGGGAGTGGCTCGCCGTTCGGCGCGGCTCCGTGCGGGCGGTCGTCGGGACGAGGGCCGCGATGTTCGCACCCGTCGACGGCCTCGGCCTGGTCGCCGTCTGGGACGACGGGGACTCCAGCCACAGCGACGACAACGCCCCCTTCCCGCACGTTCGCGAAGTGCTCGAACTACGGGCCGCGCACGGCCGGTGCGCATTCCTGCTCGGCGGTACGAACTGCACCGTGGAGGCCGCCCAGCTGGTGGAGAGCGGCTGGGCGCTGCCGCTGCGCGCGGACCGGGAGCAGCTGCGCATCGCGGCGCCCCTGGTGCGTACGGTCGGCGACGGGGAGCTGGCGCGCGACGGGGCCGCGAGGGCCGCCCGGCTGCCCAGCCTGGCATGGCAGACGGTACGGGACGGGCTGCGCAGCGGCCCCGTCCTGGTCCAGGTGCCGCGCCGTGGATACGCACCGCGGCTGGCCTGCGAGCGCTGCCGTGAACCCGCCCGCTGCCGGCACTGCGCCGGACCGCTTCAGGCACCGGACCAGCGGGATCTCGACTGCGCCTGGTGCGGGCGGGCCGAGACCGCCTGGCACTGTGTCGCCTGCGGCTCCAACCGGCTGCGGGCCCGGATAGTCGGCGCCCGGCGCACCGCCGAGGAGCTCGGCCGGGCGTTTCCCGCGGTCCCGGTACGGACGTCGGGCCGTGACCACATCCTGGACTCGGTGCCGGACGCGCCGGCACTGGTCGTCAGCACACCCGGCGCCGAACCCGTCGCCGAGGGCGGCTACGCGGCGGCGCTGCTGCTGGACGGCTGGGCGATGGTCGGGCGCCCCGACCTGCGGGCCGGCGAGGAGGCGCTGCGCCGTTGGACGGCCGCGGCCTCGCTGGTGAGGGGGCAGCCGGAGGGCGGCACGGTGGTGATCGTCGCCGAGCCCACGCTGCGGCCCGTGCAGGCCCTGGTGCGCTGGGACCCGGTCGGACACGCCCGCCGTGAGCTGGCGGAACGGGCCGAGCTCGGCTTTCCGCCGGTGTCCAGGATGGCCTCGGTGACCGGCTCGCCGGAGGCGCTCGCCGCGTTTCTCACGGCCGCCGAACTGCCGCCGGAGGCCGAGGTACTGGGCCCGGTCCCGGTGCCGGGCGCCGAGCCCGGCAGGCCTCGCAGGCCGTGGGACGCACCGCCGGGGGAGTCCTGGGAGCGGGCGCTGCTCAGGGTGCCGCCGGGGAGCGGGGCGGCGCTTGCGGCCGCGCTGAAGGCGGCGCAGGCGGCCCGGATGTCCCGGGGGGGCGGTGCGCAGGTCCGGATCAGGGTGGATCCGCCGGACATCGGGTGAGGGTTCGGTGGGGCGGGGCTGGGCGAGGAAATGCGGCTGCCCCGCCGCGCGTCGGGCGGCGGGGCAGCCGGTGGGGTGATCAGCCGTTGCGTGGGCCGGGGAAGATGCCCGGGCGCACGTCCTCGCGCAGGGACGGGCGGTCCATCGCCGACTGCGGGGGCATGGAGCGTGCGGCGGGCACGGCGGGCAGCGTCGGCGCACTGGCGGAGCCGGGCGCGATGGGCAGGGGGCGCGGCACAGTGGTTTCCGCGGTGTCCTCGGCGGCTCCCGGCTGCCGGGTGTTGCGACGCGCGCCGTAGCGCCGGTGCACCGCCTGTTTCGTGACCCCGAGTGCGGAGCCCACCGCGTCCCAGGAGAAGCCCAGCGAGCGGTCGAAGTCCACCGCCGCGGTGACCAGGGTCTCGACGCTGTCCCGCAGCTCCTGGGCCAGCCTGACGGTGGGGGCCGGGGCCCTGCCGTAGACGACGAAGCCCGTGGACGGGCCGGAGCGGCGCGGACGGTAGACGTTGCCCAGTTGGGCGGTGAGCGTGCGCAGCGCGTCCACCTGCCGCCGGACCCGCTCGATGTCCCGCACCAACAGATGCAGGCTGGCCCGCGCTTGGGCGTCGTGGGTTGCGTGGTCGGCCATGAAGAAGCCTCTCGAACCGGCATTGAAAGGGATCGGGCCGCACCGTGGCGGCCCGCTTCGGTCAATCTCTCTTGACCAACGTGTCAGCCGGGGATCTGGTCACGGTGCAGGGGCGCGTGCGCATATCCAAGGGGCGCGCAGCCATGCGTACGCCCCCCGGTCGCCCGGCCCATACACTTGTGCGTTGCTCGTCACCGTACTTTTCGGCCTGAGAGGCAGTCAGCCACCCATGAAGCTCGTCTTCGCAGGCACCCCCGAGGTAGCCGTACCCGCCCTGGACGCCCTGATCGCCTCCAACCGGCACGAGGTGGCCGCCGTCGTCACCCGGCCCGACGCCCCCGCCGGACGAGGCCGCCGCCTGGTCGCCAGCCCCGTCGCCGAGCGCGCCGAGGAGGCCGGGATCGAGGTGCTCAAGCCCGCCCGGCCGCGCGACGAGGACTTCCTGGCGCGGCTGCGGGAGATCGGCCCGGACTGCTGTCCGGTCGTCGCCTACGGGGCGCTGCTGCCCAAGGCCACGCTCGACGTGCCCGCCCGCGGCTGGGTCAACCTCCACTTCTCGCTGCTGCCCGCCTGGCGCGGCGCGGCTCCCGTACAGCACGCGATCATGTCCGGGGACGAGGTGACCGGTGCGTCGACCTTCCTGATCGAGGAGGGGCTCGACTCCGGCCCGGTGTACGGCGTACTCACCGAAGCGGTACGGCCCACCGACACCAGCGGTGACCTGCTCACCCGGCTGGCGTTCGCCGGTGCGGGGCTGCTCGTCGCGACCATGGACGGCATCGAGGACGACACGCTGCACGCCGTACCGCAGCCTGCCGAGGGCGTCACTCTCGCACCGAAGATCACCGTCGAGGACGCCCAGGTGCAGTGGTCCGCCCCCGCCCTGCGAGTCGACCGGGTGGTGCGCGGCTGCACTCCCGCTCCCGGGGCATGGACGCTGTTCCGCGGGGAGCGGTTGAAGGTGATCCAGGCGGTGCCCGTACCGGACCGTGGCGATCTGGCGCCCGGCGAGCTCTCGGCGGCCAAGAACCATGTGTACGTGGGCACCGGATCGCACGCCGTCGAGCTGCTCTGGGTCCAACCGCAGGGCAAGAAGCCGATGCGGGCCGCGGACTGGGCCCGCGGGGTGCGGATCGTCCACGGCGAACTGCTGGGGATCTAGGGCCGGGGCGACGGCGACGTACGCTGGGAGGGTTCGCCCTCTCACCATCAGCGGAGCACCTTTCACGTGAACGACCAGCCCAGTCGCCGTCCTGCCAAGCCGCATCGCCGCCCCAAGAAGGACCCCGTCCGGTTCCTCGCCTTCGAAGCGCTCAGGGCCGTCGACGAACGCGACGCGTACGCCAACCTCGTCCTTCCCCCGCTGCTGAAGAAGGCCCGCGCCAAGGGCGACTTCGACAGCCGGGACGCGGCGCTGGCGACCGAGCTGGTCTACGGGACGCTGCGCCGCCAGGGGACGTACGACGCGATCGTCGCGGCCTGCATCGACCGGCCGCTGCGTGAGGTCGACCCGCCGGTCCTGGACGTGCTCAACATGGGCGTGCACCAGTTGCTCGGCACCCGTATCCCCACCCACGCGGCGGTCTCCGCCAGCGTGGAACTGGCCCGGGTGGTGCTCGGCGAAGGACGGGCCAAGTTCGTCAACGCCGTGCTCCGGAAGGTTTCCGCGGACGACCTCGACGGCTGGGTGGCGCGCGTCGCCCCGTCGTACGACGAGGACGCCGAGGACCACCTCGCGGTCGTGCACTCGCATCCGCGTTGGGTCGTGTCCGCTCTCTGGGACGCGCTGGGCGGCGGCCGCGCCGGGATCGAGGACCTCCTGGAAGCGGACAATGAACGGCCCGAGGTCACCCTGGTCGCCCGCCCCGGCCGGGCCACCACCGACGAACTGCTCACCGCCCTCGGTGACGAGAACGGTCTGCCCGGCCGCTGGTCGCCCTATGCCGTACGGATGGCGGAGGGCGGCGAGCCCGGTGCGCTGGCCGCCGTGCAGGAGGGCCGGGCGGGGGTCCAGGACGAGGGCAGCCAGCTGGTGGCCGCCGCCCTCGCCAACGCACCGCTGGAGGGCAGCGACACCCGGTGGCTCGACGGCTGTGCGGGGCCCGGCGGCAAGGCCGCCCTGCTCGGCGCGCTCGCCGCCGAACGCGGCGCCGCCCTGCTGGCCGCCGAGAAGCAGCCGCACAGGGCCCGCCTCGTACAGCGCGCGCTGGCCGGCAACCCCGGCCCGTATCAGGTGATCACCGCCGACGGCACCCGCCCGCCGTGGCAGCCCGGCACCTTCGACCGGATCCTGATGGACGTGCCGTGCTCGGGCCTCGGCGCGCTGCGGCGACGCCCGGAGGCGCGATGGCGGCGCCGTCCGGAAGACCTGGAGAGCTTCGCACCGCTGCAACGCGGTCTGCTGCGTGAGGCATTGAAGGCGGTGCGGGTCGGCGGCATCGTCGGTTACGCGACCTGCTCGCCGCATCTCGCGGAGACCCGGGTCGTCGTCGAGGATGTGCTCAAGGGGCGTGGCGGCCGGCCGGTGGAGGCGGAGTGGGTCGACGCCCGACCGCTGATGCCGGGAGTGCCCGCGCTGGGCGACGGTCCCGACATCCAGCTGTGGCCACATCTGCACGGCACGGACGCGATGTACCTGGCGCTGCTGCGCCGTACCGCCTGAGCGGCTGTCAGCGGCGCTGAACCGTTTCCCCGCGGAACTCGGCCCGTTCTGCAACTCTTGCCGTACGACTCCGCGGCCCGGCTGTCCGGGTAGCAACCGTCGAGTTCGTGAACAGATAGTTCGACCGGGCGCGAGCAGCCCCCGCAAGAGGCCGACCGCCCCCACGAGAGAGGAATGTTCCATGGATGAGCAGGGCGAGCACTTCGATGTCGTCGTACTCGGAGCAGGCCCCGGCGGATACGTCGCCGCCGTCCGCGCCGCCCAACTGGGCAAGCGTGTCGCGGTCGTGGAGGAGAAGTACTGGGGCGGCGTCTGTCTCAATGTGGGCTGCATCCCCACCAAGGCCCTGCTGCGCAACGCCGAGCTGGCGCACATCGTCACCCGTGAGGCGAAGACCTTCGGCATCAAGGTCGAGGGGCAGGTCTCCTTCGACTACGGCGAGGCGTTCCGGCGCAGCCGCAAGGTGGCGGACGGCCGGGTCAAGGGCGTCCACTACCTGATGAAAAAGAACAAGATCACAGAGATCAGCGGGCGCGGCGCGTTTCTCGACCCGCACACGCTCGAGGTGGCCCTGTTCGACGGTTCGACGCGGACGATCGGGTTCGATCACTGCATCATCGCCACCGGCGCCACCCCGAAGCTGCTGCCCGGTACCCGCCGCACCTCGCGCGTGGTGACGTACGAGGAGCAGATCCTTGCCGAGGAACTGCCGCAGTCCATCGTGATCGCCGGCGCCGGCGCCATCGGCATCGAGTTCGCGTACGTTCTGCACAACTACGGCGTGAAGGTCACCGTCGTCGAGTTCCTGGACCGTATCGCCCCGCTGGAGGACGCTGACGTCTCCGCCGAACTGGCAAAGCAGTACCGCAAGTTGGGTATCGACGTGCTCGCCTCGACCCGGGTCGAGGCGATCGACGAGTCCGGACCGCAGGTCCGGGTCACGGTCACCGGCAAGGACGGCACCCAGCAGGTACTGGAGGCCGACAAGGTGCTGCAGGCGATCGGCTTCGCGCCGAACGTCGACGGCTACGGACTGGAGAACACCGGCGTCCGCGTCACCGGGCGCGGCGCGATCGACGTCGACGGCCGCTGCCGCACCTCCGTCCCGCACATCTACGCCATCGGCGACGTCACCGCGAAACTGATGCTCGCGCACGCGGCGGAAGCGATGGGTGTGGTCGCCGCGGAGACGCTCGCGGACGCCGAGACGATGGAGCTCGACTATGTGATGATCCCGCGCGCCACCTACTGCCGGCCGCAGATCGCCAGCTTCGGCTGGACCGAGGCGCAGGCCCGTGAGAAGGGCTTCGACGTCAAGGTGGCGAAATTCCCGTTCACCGCCAACGGCAAGGCGCACGGCCTGGGCGACACCACCGGTTTCGTGAAGCTGATCAGCGACGCCCGATACGGCGAACTCGTCGGCGCCCACCTCATCGGCCCGGACGTGACCGAACTGCTGCCCGAGCTGACCCTGGCCCAGCAGTGGGACCTCACGGTCCACGAGGTGGCCCGCAATGTCCACGCCCACCCGACGCTCGGCGAGGCCGTCAAGGAGGCGGTCCACGGCCTCGCCGGGCACATGATCAACATGTGAGAAGGCAGCGGTGCCTCGCACCGGAGCGGCGTCGGTCGCGAAGAAGGGGCGGACGCCGCCGGGACCGGCGCCAGGGTTTGGGGCACCAGGACCGAGCGGCGGGCGCCATCCGCCTCGGCGGCGAGTTCGTTTGGTGAGACAGCTGAGAAGGCCCCCGTACCGTCCTCGAAGGGCCCGACGCGGGCTGAAACGCCCGTATCGCGCGGCCGGGGGCCCGGATTCCGCGAACTGTAATGATCCCGTGAGGCTTTGGCCCGCACCGGGGCAGGGAAGTGGCGCGGAACGTGGCAGGCTTGGCACATGGCCCAGATCAACCCCAGCATCCTGTCCGCAGACTTTGCCCGTCTCGCCGAGGAGGCGAAGGCCGTCGCAGGCGCCGACTGGCTCCACGTCGACGTGATGGACAACCACTTCGTGCCCAACCTGACCCTCGGCGTGCCGATCGTGGAATCGCTCAGCCGGGCCACGGACACTCCGCTGGACTGCCATCTGATGATCGAGGACCCGGACCGCTGGGCGCCGCAGTATGTCGAGGCGGGAGCCGGTTCCGTCACCTTCCACGTGGAGGCCGCGGCAGCCCCCGTACGGCTGGCGCGGGAGATCCGGGCCAAGGGCGCCCGCGCCTCCATGGCGCTCAAGCCCGCGACGCCCATCGAGCCGTACGAGGACCTGCTCCCCGAGCTCGACATGCTGCTGATCATGACGGTAGAACCTGGCTTCGGCGGTCAGGCGTTCCTGGACATCATGCTGCCGAAGATCCGCCGCACCCGTGAGCTGATCTCCAAGCACGGCCTCGAACTGTGGCTCCAGGTCGACGGCGGCGTCGCCGCGTCCACCATCGAGCGATGCGCCGAGGCCGGTGCGGATGTCTTCGTCGCGGGTTCTGCGGTGTACGGGGCCAAGGACCCGGCCGAAGCGGTGCGCGCCCTGCGCGCCAAGGCAGAAGGGGCTACCGCCTCGGCGGCCTGGGCGTGCCGCCACTGAAGCCGGAACCGGCGCCGGGACCCACTCCGGTCCCCGATTGCAGGTCGGCCCGGCCAAGGGCAGATGAACGCGGTCCGACGGGACCGATCAAGGATCGCCGGATCTGACAGGATGAACGGCGTATCGAGAGTGTGAACAGCAGTGAGGAGATCGCGGTGTCTGCAATGTCGGCGGGACGGTCCGCCCTGCGGATGGGGCCCGCGGAGCTGGTGCAGGCGGCGGCCATGGCCCGCCGCTTCTACCTCGAAGGAAAGTCGAAGATCCAGATCGCCGAGGAGTTCGGCGTCAGCCGCTTCAAGGTGGCCCGGGTCCTGGAGACGGCTCTTGAGCGCGACCTCGTACGGATCGAGATCCGCGTCCCCGCCGAGCTGGACGCCGAGCGTTCCGACGCGCTCCGGGCCCGCTACGGGCTGCGTCACGCGGTCGTCGTCGAATCTCCCGCGGAGGAGCAGGACGACGCACCGGACCCGGAGAACCTGGGTGAGGTCGCGGCCGATCTCCTCGGAGAACTGGTGAACGAGGGCGATGTGCTCGGCCTGGCCTGGGGCCGGTCCACCATCCACATGGCAGCGGCTCTCGACCGGCTGCCGCCATGCACGGTCGTGCAGCTCACCGGGGTCTATGACGCGGGGACGGCCGAGCGCGGCTCGGTCGAGGCGGTCCGGCGGGCCGCCCAGGTCGCCGGTGGTGAGGCCCACCCGATCTACGCGCCGATGCTGCTGCCCGACCCGGCTACGGCCGCCGCGCTGCGCCACCAGACCGGTATCGCCCGTGCCTTCGAGTACTTCGACAAGGTGACGGTCGCCGCCGTGTCCATCGGCTCCTGGGAGCCGGGCATCTCCACAGTCCACGACATGCTCACGGACGAGGAGCGGGCGCACTACGCGTCGCTCGGCGTCGCCGCCGAGATGTCCGCGCACCTCTTCGACACGGAGGGGCGGCGGGTCGGCCGGGACCTGGGGGAGCGGTGCATCACGGTCGAGGCCGACCGGCTGCGCCGGATCCCCGAGGTGGTGGCGATCGCGGGCGGCCAGCGGAAGGCTGCGGCGATCGGAGCAGTGCTGCGGTCCGGGCTCGTCACCAGCCTGGTGACGGATACGGCGGCGGCCGACTATCTGCTGACCGAGTCGCCGGCACCGCGGCGGCCGGCGCTGGAGCGGACGGATCCGGACGGCGCCTGAGCGGGGTGCCGGGGCCGGGCGGCGGTGCTTTTCACCGGGGCCGCCCGGTGGTCCGGCTCGACGGTTCAGTTCCGGGCCACGCCCAGGACCGTCGCCTCCAGGTACTCCTCCGGCTCGTCGTACTGGCTCACATCGGCAGGGTTGTACCGGGGAGTCTGCTGCGACCAGTCCAGGTTGCCGCGCATCCAGCTCCGCATCCCGTCCAGGTACGGCGTGAGCAGCCAGGACAGCTGCGGGTACGCGGCCAGCAACTCGGTCTCGGCGGTGAGGAACCGTTTCGTCTCCGTGGCGATCTCCGCGCAGACGTGTTCGAGCGCCTGCTGCTTGCCGTAACCGCGGTGGTGTCGGACCAGATGGACGAGATTGTGGATCTCGCCGAGTACCTGTTCCTTCTCGTACGAGTACACGTCGTTGGCCCAGCACACGACGTTGCACGACGCTTCCAGTGCGGTGATGAACCGGGCATCGTCGTGGATCGACTCGGGAGCCTCGATCCCGGCCACGATCTCTATCAGGTCCATGCAGACATGTATCGCGCCGGTGTGGCGACGCTTGGCGATGTACGCCTCCTCGGACGGCACCACACCCGCGGCCCGGTTTCCGGTCTCCCAGGTGGTGGCCGTCGTGAGATACGTGGTCAGGTGCCGCCCGAACCGGGTGCGCCAGTGTGCCGGAGCGGATGGAGTCGTCCGTTCCCACAGATCCACCAGGGCTACCACAGCGGCGGGGAGGTCCTCGTCGGGCATGGTGCCCGTACCGGCGCCCTCGATCACGGACCGCATCGACGCGACCACGTCCCGCACCCGCTCCGGGCTGCGGCCGAGATGGCCGTCGTCGAGCTGGTCGTCGACGAGAAACAGCCATACGAACCAGTCGGCGACGAGGTCGAGACTCTTGCTGTCGGCGGTCGGATGCACCATGCCGACGAACGCTCCGAAGTCCGCCTGCTCGAAGCGATCCCTGGCTGAATCGCGGTGCACCAGACCGGTGTTGCGGATCCAGGTGTCGAGATGGACTCGGGTGTGCCCGACGTGCGGATTCGTCCGCTGGGGGAACGGGCAGTAGATGTCCGGCAGTTCGCTCTCCACGGGCGGGTCGTGATCCTCTCCGGTCGTACGTGTGACGGAAGTTGTGTCCCTCCGCCTGTTCCTCCGGGGCGTAGTCGTGACCCTCGGGACCTGCGGATTGGAAGCTACCCGACCGCTTGTCACCAGGTCCAGGAAAGATGATCGCGAATGATCCGGATGCCGTGCGGGTAGGGTCCGTGGAGAAGGCAGGTTCCACTTGCCCGGGACTCCCGCTCCGTTCTTTTGGAGGAACGCATGAACGCGGGGGCCGTTTGCTGTGTCTTCGTGGAAGCGACCTGCTCCGTTTCGTGTGAAAAAATGAGCGTTATGCGTTTTCTTGAGCCCGGTACTGGTCGTTTCACAGACTCCCCCTCGGTCCCGTACGACCTCACGTACGACGATGTCTTCATGGTTCCGGGCCGTTCGGCGGTCGGTTCCCGCCAGGGTGTCGATCTCTCCTCGCTCGACGGCAGCGGCACCACCATCCCGCTCGTCGTCGCGAACATGACGGCCATCGCGGGCCGCCGGATGGCCGAAACGATCGCCCGCCGCGGCGGGCTCGTAGTCATCCCTCAGGACATCCCGATCGATGTCGTCACCGATGTCATCTCCTGGGTGAAAACGCGCCACCTCGTGCTCGACACACCGATCGTGCTGACGCCGGGCCAGACGGTGGCCGACGCCCTGTCCCTTCTGCCGAAGCGCGCGCACGGCGCGGGTGTCGTCGTCGACGAGGGGCAGCGGCCCCTCGGTGTCGTCACCGACCACGACCTGACCGGTGTCGACCGCTTCACCCAGCTCTCCGTGGTCATGTCCAAGGATCTGGTGCTGCTCGACGCGGACGTCGACCCGCGCGACGCGTTCAACAAGCTCGACGGCGTCCACCGAAAGCTCGCCCCGGCGGTCGACGCGGACGGCCGGCTCGTCGGCATCCTCACCCGTAAGGCCGCACTGCGCGCCACTCTGTACACCCCTGCCACCGACGCAGCCGGCAGGCTACGGATCGCCGCTGCCGTCGGGATCAACGGCGATGTGGCTGCCAGGGCCAAGCAACTCCTCGATGCGGGCGTCGACACGCTCGTCGTGGACACCGCCCACGGCCACCAGGAGTCCATGATCAGCGCGGTCAGGGCCGTCCGGGCGCTCGACCCGCAGGTGCCGGTCGTCGCGGGCAACGTCGTTGCCGCCGAGGGCGTGCGCGACCTCATCGAGGCCGGCGCGGACATCGTCAAGGTGGGTGTCGGCCCCGGCGCCATGTGCACCACTCGGATGATGACCGGCGTGGGTCGGCCGCAGTTCTCCGCCGTCCTGGAGTGCGCTGCCGAGGCGAAGAAATACGGCAAGCACGTCTGGGCGGACGGCGGCGTCCGCCACCCGCGCGATGTCGCCATGGCGCTCGCCGCGGGCGCGTCCAACGTGATGATCGGCTCCTGGTTCGCCGGTACGTACGAGTCGCCCGGTGACCTCCAGCAGTCCGCCGACGGCCGTTTCTACAAGGAGTCCTTCGGTATGGCGTCCGCACGCGCCGTGAAGAACCGTACGTCGGACGAGTCGGCGTACGACCGGGCTCGCAAGGCGCTGTTCGAGGAGGGCATCTCCACCTCGCGGATGTTCCTCGACCCGGCCAGGCCCGGCGTCGAGGACCTGATCGACTCGATCATCGCGGGCGTCCGCTCCTCCTGCACCTACGCCGGCGCTGCCTCCCTGGAGGAGTTCGCCGAGAAGGCGGTCGTCGGGGTGCAGAGCGCCGCCGGTTACGCCGAGGGCAAGCCGCTGCATGCCAGCTGGAGTTGATCCAGCAGTTCCGCAACACCGCTGCTCCTCATGGCTGTTCGTGCCGTGAGGGGCAGCGGTTTTTTCAGAACGTGTCGCGGGGCTTCAGCGATGTCCGGTTCCAGCCCTCACACCCCCAATTGCCGGTCCTTCTAAGTAATATGAAGCGCCATCAGCTGAATTCCTCTCTGTGGTAAGGGATCTCATGTCCTTCTTCACCGACCTGGCCCATCAGTACATCGACGGAGAGTGGAGGCCGGGCAAGGGGTCCTGGGACATCATCGACTTCAATCCGTACAACGGGGAGAAGCTGGCCTCGATCACGGTCGCCACGGCCGACGAGGTGGACCAGGCGTACCGGTCCGCCGAGGCCGCCCAGCGGGCGTGGGCCGACACCAACCCGTACGCTCGCCGGCTGGTGATGGAGCGGGCGCTGCGCATCGTCGAGGAGCGCGAGCCCGAGATCAGCGACGCGATCGTCGCGGAACTGGGCGGTACCCGGCTGAAGGCTGCCTTCGAGCTGCATCTCGCCAAGGAGTTCCTGCGGGAGTCGATCCAGCTCGCGCTGCGGCCCTGTGGACAGATACTGCCCTCGCCGACCGAGGGCAAGGAGAACCGCGTCTACCGCGTGCCCGCCGGTGTCGTGGGTGTCATCAGCCCCTTCAACTTCCCGTTCCTGCTGTCGCTCAAGTCGGTCGCTCCCGCGCTGGCGCTCGGTAACGCCGTGGTGCTCAAGCCGCACCAGAACACCCCGGTCTGCGGCGGCACACTGGTGGCGAAGGTGTTCGAGGATGCGGGGCTGCCGGCCGGGCTCCTGAACGTCGTGGTCACCGACATCGCGGAGATCGGGGACGCACTGCTGGAGAACCCCATTCCGCAGGTCATCTCCTTCACCGGCTCGGACAAGGTGGGACGGCACGTCGCCACGGTCTGCGCGGCGAACCTCAAGCGCGCCGTGCTCGAACTCGGTGGCAACAGCGCGCTCATCGTCCTCGACGACGCCGATCTGGACTACGCCGTGGATGCGGCCGTCTTCAGCCGGTACGTGCACCAGGGCCAGGTCTGCATGGCCGCGAACCGGATCCTGGTCGACCGGGCGGTGGAGAAGGAGTTCACCGAGAAGTTCGTTGCCAAGGTCGCGTCCCTGCGGGTGGGTGACCCGGCAGACCCGGAGACCCAGATCGGCCCGCTGATCAACTCCTCGCAGGCCGAGGCCATTTCCTCGCTCGTCGACCAGACCGTCGAGGCCGGCGCGACGGCTCTGCTGCACGGCAGCGCTGACGGCAACCTGGTGAGCCCGTCCGTGCTGACCGGTCTGGCCGCCGATTCCCCCGTTCTGTCCCAGGAGATCTTCGGGCCGGTCGCGCTCCTTGTGCCGTTCGACGGCGAGGACGAGGCGGTACGCATCGCCAATGACACTCCGTACGGTCTGAGCGGCGCGGTGCACACCGGCAGCATCGAGCGCGGCGTACGGATCGGGCAGCGCATCCACACCGGCATGATCCACATCAATGACGGCACGGTCCACGACGAGCCCATCATCCCGTTCGGCGGCGAGAAGAGCTCCGGCCTCGGCCGGCTGAACGGTGAGTCGATGGTCGAGGCCTTCACCACCCAGAAGTGGATCTCGGTGCAGCACGGCCGCTCGCAGTTCCCGTTCTGACCGGTCACCGGATGCGGTGAGCGAACCCTGCGGGGCCGCTCATGGTCTACTTCGGGGGCGGCCCGTGCCGCCCCCGACACCGGCCATCGCAGAGAAGTGAACCGCCCGAAGTGCGCCTGAACGACCTCGACGAACGCATCGTCCACGCCCTCGCCGAAGACGCCCGGCGCTCCTACGCGGACATCGGCGCGATCATCGGCCTGTCCGCGCCCGCCGTGAAGCGCCGCGTGGACAGGCTGCGCGCTGAGGGCGCGATCACCGGCTTCACGGTGCGGGTGGACCCGGCGGCGCTGGGGTGGGAGACCGAGGGGTTCATCGAGATCTACTGCAGGCGCAATACATCGCCGGAGGCGATCAAGCAGGGGCTTGCACGGTATCCGGAGATCGCGTCGGCTTCCACGGTGACGGGGGAGGCCGACGCGATCGTGCAGGTCTTCGCGGCGGACATGCGCCATTTCGAGCAGGTGCTCGAGCGGATTGCGGGCGAGCCGTATGTGGAGCGGACGAAGTCCGTACTGGTGCTGTCGCCACTGCTGCGGCGGTACTCGGCGGGGTCGCCGGAGTAGGGCGCCCCGGGCGGCCGGCCGCTTCGTCCTGATCGCCGGACGGCTGGACAACTGTCGGGCGGGCTGGTGATGACCGGGCTGCGGGTCTCCTAGGACGTGTTTCGAAAGTCCCGCCTGCCCCGCGGCGTCTGGCACGCACGCTCGCCGCGTTGTCGGGATCGTCCTCGTACGTCCAGTACGAGGACGA
>NZ_JBEOYU010000006.1:0-201381 GCF_040297265.1 Streptomyces sp. NPDC001832 | reverse complement strand
ACTTGAACTTCTTCATCCGGCCACCTCCGGGCCGGTGGCAACGGCGACTGCCCGGGCAGCGCGGTTCTTCGCGGAGCGCCGGCCGTACAGGCGGGCGCACATCGAGGTCAGGACCTCGGTGATATCCCGTACGAGATCGTCGGCGGTCTCCGCCGGGTCAAGGACGAGCAGACGCCGCCCCGAGGCCGAGAGGGCGGCCTCCAAATGCTCGACCCCGAACCGGGCGAGGCGGTCACGGCGCTCGACCACGATCGTCCCCACACCCGGGTCGGCGAGCAGCCGGTGCAGCTTGCGCCGGCGCCCGTTCAAGCCGGAGCCGACCTCCGTCACCACGTCAGCAACCGCCAGGCCGCAGGACGTTGCGCCCTGAACGGCCCGGGCGACCTGGCGCTCCAGATCCGCTTTCTGGTCACCGGACGAGACACGGCAGTACGCCACGACCCGTCCCGCAGCCTGCGGGACCGACTCGGTCACGAGCCATGTACCCGACGGCGTCTGGACGACCGGGACCGGCATACGGCCCTTCGCCCACGTCCACGCGGTCTGGTAATGCACACCGTTACGCACCGCCCACTCGGAAAGCTTCACAACATCACGATATTCACCGAAGGTGACAGATATCCACTGAAAGAAATAGGAAACTGTCGTTCACCCCTGCACGGTGTACGTCCCCGAAGGCACGTCCCCGAAGAAGACCGAACAGATCCGGGCCCACGGCGCCCGGCTGGAGATCGTCCCCGGCGATCGTGAGGCCACCGCGCTGGCCGCCCGTACCGCCGCCGACGCCCCCGGCACCTTCTACGCCTCGCATGTCTTCAACCCGTACTTCCTGCACGGCACGAAGACCTACGTGTACGAGATGTGGGAGGACCTCGGTGGCCGGCTCCCGGACGCCATCGCCGTACCGGTCGGCAACGGCACCCTCCTCCTCGGCGCGGCCCTGGCCACCGCCGAACTCCACGCCCAGGGGCTGATCGACGAACGCCCGGCGCTGATCGCCGTACAGGCCGAGGCCGTATCACCGCTGGCCGCCGCCTTCCGCGCGGAAGCGGACGGACTGCTCGACACCCCGGCCGGCGCTGCCACTCCCACCCTCGCCGAGGGCATCGCCATCCCACGCCCACCGCGCGCCCATGCCATCCTGGCCGCGGTACGGGAGTCGGGCGGCACCTTCCTCACGGTGACCGAGGATCAGATCCGTACGGCGCAGCTGGATCTGGCTGCCCGCGGGTTCTATGTGGAGACGACGGGCGTCGCCTGTTGGGCGGCGGTCGGCGGCTGGACGGACCGGAGCGTCGTGGTACCCCTGTGCGGCGCAGGCCTCAAGACCGGCCTCGCCGGCTGACGGGGGCCCGGCCGTTCACCCGCACGCCACGCGCCGTGCACCACCGCTCGGCGCGCGCGTCCATACCTTCGTACGGTGAGCCTCTCGCGCGTCTGTCTCCTCACGTCCCTGACATCCCTGACAGCTCTCGTCGCGGGCGCCCTGATAGCGCCGCTGCCGCCCCTCTCGTACGCGGCCGCGCCTCTCCCGCCCGCGTCCACGGCCTGCGGCCGGGACACCGACCCCGCCTGGGCTCCGACCTCCACCCGGTTCGGCGAGGCCGAGGGATACGACCCCTACGTCGGCAACGGATATCTGGCCCACCGAGTGCCCCCCACGGGCGCCGGATATGCCGCGTCGGGCGAGAAGACCGGCTGGCCGCTGTTCACTCCGCGCTACGACGGCGCCTTCGTCTCCGGCCTGTTCGGGCGCGACAAGGACCTCGCCGCCGGCCGCGAGGTGATCGCCGCACTGCCGAGCTGGACGACCCTCGACGTAAGCGTCGGCAACGAGACCTACGGCTCCGCCACGCCTCCGGGCCGGATCTCGCACTACCGCCAGACGGCGTTCCTGCGCTGCGGCCTGGTGCGCACGTCGCTGCGCTGGACCACGGCCGACGGTCGCGCGACGGACCTGACGTACGAGGTGCTCGCCGACCGGTCCGATGTGCACACCGGCGCCGTGCGGCTGCGCATGACACCGCACTGGAGCGGTACGGCGACCGTCACCGGCCGCCTCGACCCGCGGGGCGCACGCCGGATCACACTCAACGACGACGGAACGTTCCGCACGCAGGGCACCGGGACTGCGGGCGCGATCGTCCAGACGATGCGCACCGACGGATCGAAGCCGGCGCCGACGGCACAGAACCCGCTCCGGGTGAGCGCCGGACGCACGTACACCTTCGAGAAGTACGTCGGAGTGGACACCGCGCTCACCTCGTCGGCCCCGCGCACTGCCGCCCGTGAGGCGTCCCGGCGCGCGGCCCGGCGCGGTTGGTCCGGTGTCCTCGCCGCGAACGCCGCCGCCTGGCGGCAGGCCTGGGCGGCCGACATCGCCGTACCGGACAGTCCAGAGCTGCAGAAATGGCTGCGGTCGGCGCAGTACGGACTGCTCGCCTCCATCCGGACCGGGTCCCGCGACAGCATCGCACCGGCCGGTCTGACCAGCGACAACTACGCGGGCTTGGTGTTCTGGGACGCCGAGATCTGGATGTACCCGGGGCTGCTCGCCACCCGCCCCGAACTGGCCCGCCCGGTCGTCGAGTACCGCTACCGCACGCGCGCAGCCGCCCGTACCAACGCCCAGCAGCTGGGATTCCGGGGCCTGTTCTACCCATGGACGAGCGCGAGCAAGGGCAACCTCTGGACCGAGTGCCAGAGCTGGGACCCCCCGCACTGCATCAACCAGAACCACCTCCAGGGCGATATCTCGCTCGCCGTCTGGCAGTACTACCTGGCGACCGGGGACCGCGACTGGCTGGCCCGGCACGGCTGGCCACTGCTTCAGGGGATCGCCGACTTCTGGGCCTCGCGGGCCACCGCGAACGACGACGGCAGCTACTCGGTGAAGGACATCGCGGGCCCCGACGAGTACAGCAACGACGTCACCGACGGCGTCTTCACCAACGCGGTCGCGGCCACCGCCCTGCGCAACGCCACCCGCGCGGCGCAGCTGCTCGGGCACCCGGCACCGGCCGAGTGGACGCGGGTCGCGGACGGTCTGCGCATCCCGTACGACCCGAAGCGGAAGCTCTTCCTTCAGTACGCGGGCTACCACGGCTCGACGATCAAACAGGCCGACACGGTGCTGCTGATCTACCCACTCGAATGGCCGATGGAGCCGGGCGCCCGGGCGTCCACGCTCGACTACTACGCCGAGCGCACCGATCCGGACGGCCCCGCGATGACGGACTCGGTCCATGCGATCGCCGCGGCCGCGATCGGGGCACCTGGCTGCGCCACGTACACCTATCTCCAGCGCGCCGTGCGCCCGTTCATGCGCGGCCCGTACGCCCTGTTCAGCGAGGCCCGGGGCACGAAGTCAGGCGCGCAGGACCCGCTGTCGGGCGCCCCCGCCCAGGACTTCCTCACCGGGAAGGGCGGACTCCTCCAGGTGTTCACCCATGGCCTGACGGGTCTTCGGCTACGGGAGGACGGGGTGCGGCTCGATCCGTTGCTGCCGCCGCAGCTGGGCAAGGGCGTCACGCTGACGGGGCTGCGCTACCGGGGCCGTACGTACGACATCGCGATCGGCCCCCTGACGACAACGGTCCGGTTGACCTCCGGCGCCCCCTTCACCGTCCACACCCCCACCGGCCCCCGCCTCCTGACCGGCACGCTCGCCCTCGCCACCCGCCGCCCCGACCTCGCCCGGACGACGGACGCGGCCCGCTGCCGCCCGGCCACGGCGACTTCCGAGACCCCCGGCCTGTACGCGGCCGCCGCGGTGGACGGCAGCCCGGCCACGGCCTGGTCCCCCGACGGCGCGACAGGCACACTGACGGTGGACTTGGGGCGCGCGGCCCCGGTGACCTCGATCGAGCCGGAGTGGACGGACGCACGCTTCGTCTCCTACCGCCTGGAGACCTCGGTGAACGGCACGGACTGGCAGCCGTACGGGTCGGGAGCGACGGCCCGTCTGGTGCGGCTGACGGTCGCTTCGGATGACGCAAAGAAGCCGGTAAGCGTACGGGAGTTGAGGGTCGCGCAGCCTTAGGCAGGCAGGCCGGCCGTCCGCCGAGTCGGCCGGCCTGCCCGGCGAACCGCTTCCTCGCCCGCACGCGGGCCGGCATCTCTCCTCAAGGCGCGCCAAAGTGCGTTCGCCGACGACGTGCACCTGCGGGTCCCACGTGCCGCTCAAATGCCGGGTGGGACAAGTCGGGTGTAAGGAACGCCGATACTGGTGCCACCTGGGGTGACGACCCTGACGGTGACCGCGCCGACCACGCCGGGCGGTGCCGTGGCTGTCAGCTGGGTGTCGGAGGCCACGGTGAAGGCGGCGGGCACGCTCCCGAACAGTACTGCGGTGGCATACGTCAGTCCGACGCCGGTGAGAGTCACCGTGTTTCCGCCTGTCGACGGGCCCTGGTTGGGTACCAGACCAACGATGACCGGAGCACCCAGATATTCGTAGGCCGCGGTGTTGCTCGTGCCGCCGGGCGTGGTGACGGTGACCGGGACGGTGCCGACGGCTCCGGGCGGCACCGTCACTCTGATCTCCGTGGCCGAGGCAATGGTGTAGTTGGTCGCCGCCGTCACGCCGAAGCGAACCGCCGTGGCCTGAAGGAAATTCGCACCGGTCAGCGTCACGGAGTTGCCACCGCCCACCTGCCCTGACCCGGCGACGACACTGTTGAGAACCGGTGCGCCGAGGTAGTAGTAGAAGACGGCTTGGCTGCTGGTACCCGCGGGCGTGGTGACCGTGACGGCAACCGGACCCGGGCCACCGGCAGGGACAATCGCAGTCAGCTGAGTCGCCGAGACGGGGACGAACGAACTCGCCGCATTGGTGCCGAAGCGTACGGAGGTCGTTCCGGTGAAGCCGGTCCCGGACAAGGTGATGCTGTTCCCACCCGAGAGTGGCCCCTGGGCCGGAGCCACACTGCCCAGAACCGGAAGGGCGACATACGTATAGGGGATCCCGGCGCTGGTGCCGCCCGGAGTGGTGATCGTGACATCGACGGTGCCGACGGGCGCGGCGGGGGCGACCGCGGTGGCCTGTGTCGCAGAGACGGCGATGAACGCGGCGGCCACGGTACCGAAACGAACCGAGGTAGCGCCGGTGAAGCCGGTTCCGGTCAACGTGACCGTGTTCCCGCCCTCGACCGACCCCTGGTTGGGTGCGATGGAACTGATCGCGGGCGTCGCGACCGTGTAAGTGAAGCCAATGCCGTTGCTGGTTCCATCGGGCGTGGTCACCGCGATCTGTACGGTGCCCGCACCGGCCGGGGCGACTGCGGTGATCTTGGTCGCGGACGCCACGGCGAACGAACCGGAGGGAGTACCGCCGAAGGTGACCGCGGTCGCGTCGGTGAAACCGGTGCCGGTCAGCGTGACGACCGTCCCGGCGGGCCCGAGAGGGCTGATCGTGGTGATTACGGGGGCCGTCGCAGCCGTCGACGGTTGCGTAGCGTGGGACATTGAGCTGTCGGAGCTCTCCACAGCCGTTCTCCTGTCGGGGTGATGTGATCGGCGGGATGTGGTCGGGGCGTTGTGGAGGGGATGCGGAGATCGGGGCGCCGCCCGGACCTCCTGGCCGGGCGGCGACGAGCAAGGTACCGAGTGGATTGCCCGCCCCGGCCGGGCACGTAATGTCCCTGACCGGGGCGGACATCATGCATCCGAAGGCGGTACCGGAGCCGGGCGCTGTTCCGCGTCGGCGGTCGGTGCCGCAGCCGTGGCGGATCAGATACCGGGGCCTGCCGCATAGGTGAAGGCGCCGACGTCCGTGGCTGTTCCGGCAGGGTTGGAGAGACCGACATCGACCGCACCGACGGCGCCGGGCGGGGTGACGGCGGACACCGTCGTCGCGTTGATGACCGAGAACGGTGCCGGCGCCGAGTTGAACGTGACCTGGCTCGTCGAGGTCAGGTTGGTGCCCGTGATGGTCACCGCCGTTCCACCGGATGTCGGTCCGGAAGCCGGAGTGATCCCGGTGATTGTCGGGGCGTCGATGTATGTGTACGACAGACCGTTGTTGGTCCCTCCGGCGGTCGTCACGCTGACGCTCACCGGCCCGGCTGCCGCACCCGCGGGCACGACGACACTGATCTGGCTGTCCGAAATCACCGTCGGCGTGACGGTATTGGCGCCGAAGGACACCCCCGTGGCGGTGGACAGGCCGGTGCCACTGATGGTGATGGTGTTGCCGCCCGCAGTGGCGCCCGAGCTCACGCTCAGACTGGACTTGAACGGGGCGCCGACATAGAAGAACGGTGTCGGGTTGCTGGTTCCGCCCGGGGTTACCACCGTCACGCCGACCGTGCCGGAGCCGGACGGCGAGACAGCGGTGACCTGGGTGGGCGAGACGTTGGTGACGCCGGTGGCCGGGCTGGTGCCGAAGAGCACAGCGCTGGTGCCCGTGAGGTTGGTGCCCGTGATGGTGACGGCGGTACCGCCACCGGTGGAGCCCTGGTTCGGACTGATTGGCATGGTCGTCCTCCGTGTTTGAACGGATCTATGAGATACGGGAGTTGGCTGCGATTCCGGCCCAGGTCAAGACCCATGGCCATGACGTGGACCACCGAGCACTGTCGGGCCCGGCCGCCCTCGCTCACCTCCTCCGCGGCCGGTCCCACCGGGTGCTTGGAGCCGTGATGAGCCGTGTCGCGGGCGCCGCTCCGTACGAGCCGGGGCTGCTCTCGCGGTGCTGAACCGGCAACCTTCGCACTGCCATCGGCATGAGGCCGAGGTGCTCACGTGACTGCTGTCGGCTCGCTCACGGCGGCAATGACCGCACGCGGGTCGCAGAGTCCGTGGCCACGCTCGTGGCCTCGACAACGAGGTACTCGGCGTACGCGGATGGCTCGCGCACCGCTCCCTTGCAGAGGCCGGGGGCTGTCCCACCAGCCCCTGCCACTACCTGGCAGGGGCGACTGGTCGGATCCAAGTCCTCTACAGGGGCGCCCATCGCGGCCCGTCCGGAGCAAACGATGCCGAGGTCCGTCACACATGGACGGTCGGCGAACAGAACGGTTCCGCGCTCCCCCGGAGAGGGATGGGCGGCCCACCGGTTCGGATGCCCAAGTCACCCATACAAATGAAATATGAAGCAAGCGTCTTGACGGCTCGTCATCCCATCGGACGAGCGCACAGGGGCGGGTGGATCGGCACGCCGGGGGGACCCGAATCCGCTGCCTGTCCCATCATGAGCCCCCAGGAACCCGAAGCGGCTCCGATGACTTGGACGGTGGACAGCGGGAGCGTTCAGCTACGGGCGAGTCGGTCGTTCAGGTCGCGGGCGGTCTGTTCCAGGTGGGCCTGGCCGCGCCGATGGTGCCCTGCCGGTAGATCGAGGCGGTCAGCGGCGCCCCGACAGGGCGACCGTGGCGAACCGTTCCTTTGGACTGAGCGGGAGTGAGTCCGCTCAGCCGCACGCCCCGAACGGTGCGGCTGGTTACGGGGTGGGTCCGCCTACCAGTAGCTACGAGTGATCTTCTCGGGCAGCCGACCCTGCCGCCGCCACTCCTGGCGGTCGGCGAGCGCCTCCACCAGCAGCATGCCCCGGCCGGTCTCCGCCAGCGGCGGCATCGGGGGGCGTGGCTCGCCCGGGGCGGGGGCCGGAGTTCGCCCCGGGTGTCGGAGACCGCGATACGCAGGGTCCAGCCGAGGATCTCGGCGGTGACCTCGAAGTCCCGACCCGGAACCCGGCCGTGTGCCCACCCCCGATGTCGTGGACCTCGCTGACGCACAGCACACCGTCGACGTCCGAGAACTCGCCTGACCAACCCTCGGTGCACTGAAGGGTGGCTCTGTTCACTTCATGCGACAGCGTTTATCGGCTGGTTCAGCAGCAGTTGGGTTTCGGCGCGCGTGCGAGTGTTCATGAGATTTGACGGCACGGTGCTCGCGTAGTTGCTCCGGTGCGATGATCACTCGGCGGCTTCGCAACCGCGGCACGCCATCCGACGGGCCCGGGACGCACCGCAGTAGCGAACTGACGGAAGGGATTTGACGTGCGCAGACTCGTCCACTTCATCGCCACCACTCTCGATGGCTTCATCGCGGGCCCGGACGGCGCGGACCCCACCGGACCGAACGGCTTCTGGCCCATACCGGAGGACTACATCCAGCACCTCGTGGCCGATTACCCGGAGACGCTGCCCGTCCAGGCCCGGCAGGCACTGTCCGTCACGGCGGGGGGCACGCACTTCGACACTGTGCTCGAGGGGCGGCGCAGCTACGAGGTCGGTCTTGCGGCCGGGATCGCCGACGCCTACCCCCACCTGCGGCACCTGGTATTTTCCCGGACCCTGACCGAGAGCCCGGACCCGGCCGTCGAACTGGTCGCCGATGACCCGGTGGCGACCGTGCGAGGGCTCAAGCAGCAGGACGGCAAGGACATCTGGCTGCTCGGCGGCGCCGAGCTGGCGGGTTCCCTGTACACCGAGATCGACATGCTGATCCTCAAGGTCGGCCCGCTGACCATCGGCAACGGGATCCCTCTGTTCTCCCGCAAGGCCGCCTTCGACCCGCGCACCTGGACCCTCACCGACCACACCGTCCTCAAAAGCGGCGCAATGTTCCTCACCTACTCGCGCGTCACCAGCTGAGCCCTTCGGGCGGGCGGCGCTGTACGAGGCCGGGCGCGCGCTGCAGTGAATGCGGCGGGGGCGCCCCGAGTCGGCCGCGTGCGGCTCGACGTGCGACATCTGTAGGCGGACAGCCCGGTGGGCTGCGGGTGTTCCGTGACGGACCTGCTGGTTTCCGCGTGCGCGGTGACGACCGGAGCCGACTCACGAGCGGGGACCGGCCGCAGGCCGGCCAGGGCAGCAGCCGGAAGTGAAGTTCGACGTCCCGGATTGCTGGGCGGGCCGCAAGACCGGATTGCGTACACCCGAAGGACTGACAGTTCAGGGGCTGCGCATCAGGTTGCGGAGGTCGGCGACGAGGGCCGCGACATCGCGTTCGACCTGCTCCGGGGCCTCCGGCTCGGGCGATTCCGGTTTCTGGTGCACGTTCCGGCAGGGCTTGCAGAGGCCGTCCGGAAGTGCCTCGGCCGGACCGGGACGACCGCATGCGGCGCACTCGACCAGGAGACTGCGCGCGGCAGTGCCGGACTGGCTTGATGCCGGTGCCGAGGGCAGTTGGGGCGGCATCTTGTCGGTGAGGCGGCGGCGCACCAGGCCGATGGGTGATCCGATCCGCTCGGGAAGCCCGGCGGTGAGCGCCGATGTCAGGTAGTCGGCGCTGACACCTCGGGCGAACCAGGCGGCGGCAAGTGGCTCCAGGGCGGCGCAGTCGGCGGCGGAGAGCGCCAGGCGGGGTTCGCGGCGCCCGAGTTCGGCCAGGGCGAGGTAGGCGGGGGAAGGTGCCGCAGCGGCCGAAGGGGCGGCTGCGACCGGCACGTATTCCGGCGCCGGTGGTTCCGGCGGGTTCGGGCCGGGGAGCACCATGGTGCCTGCCTCCAGCGGCCGGTCCGGGGGCGACTCCGCGGTGCGCTGCCGGGGTACAAACGGTTCGGGCCCCGGCTCGGCGGCGGGTACGGATGCCTGCTCCGGCGCGGCAGCTCCACCCGCGAGCCGGGCGGCCCACCACTCGTTGTCGTGGGCGGCGCGTGACCAGTAGGTGAGCGTCACCCACCGGCACTGACCGTTCCCCTCCACCCGGCAGCGCACGCGGCGCAGGTGCCCAGCCACGGCGAGTGCGCGCAGAGCGGTACCGATGGCCATCTGGCCGTACAGGGGCAGGTCTTTGGCCAGCGACTTGATGTCCATGGCGGCGCCGTCGGGCAGGTGGTCGACATACCGGGCGACATACCGCTCACGCTCCGGCAGGAAGGCGAAGTCGTCCACGCCGGGTTGGCCTTGGCCGGGGATGGACTGCTTGCCGTAGCCGGTGCGGGCCTTGCGGTACGGGCGTGAGGCTGCGGGGGCGGGCAGCGTGGAGTTAGGGTGCTGACTAGCCACGAGATCGTCTTTCTTGGTTGTCGATCTTGGGTGAGACCCCGGCCGGTGCTGTGAACACCGCGTCGGGGTCGTTTCGTTGAGGGGACCGTAAGCAGCCGCGACTCTCTGCTGCAACTCACTCATAATTAGTCATACTTGCTGGTCGTGACGGGTGGGGAGGGAGGGGAGGTTTCCTCAAAACCCCCTACCTACCTTCCGGATGAACAACACCGCTCGGACCCCGGACCTCGGATCCCGGCCCTTGGGTCCCGAAGCTCAAGCGTCGGCCCGCACACCTTTCCCGGGCCCCGAACGAGTGACAGGACGGTGTGCGATGCTCGAACCCCAAGACTCGGGACCCGAGTTCCGGGCCCGGCGTCCGGGCCCCCGCAAAGCCTGGCAGCCCCGTCAAGGTGAGCCACCGCGCGCTTACGCCTGAACAGAAGTACAGCTGCCGCCTCCTCGACGGGCGGGGGGCCGGAGCAGGCGGTCGGGCGCCCCGCGCATGGGGCGACAGCCAGGATGCACCAACCTCGCCGCGCGTACGCTGCGTCAGCGTACGCACACAATCAGTGGACAGTGCGCGTCACCCTGCGTGACGATGGAACCGAGTCAGAAGCGGTACGGCGGGGCGGGTGCGTGCGAAAGGTGGCCGAACTGTGGCCTACGAGAACACGGACGACGGCGCTGCGGGAACGGCGGCGGGAGGAACGGGCGCGGGAGCCGGCGCCGAGCCGGGGGTGTCGGACAGTCTGCGCACGTTCGGCGCGTTCGTCCAGGCTTTACGGGAGCACGCGGGCTTCAGCCGCGAGGAGTTCGGCGGCCTGGTGCGCTTCTCCAAGCACACGGTCGCCTCGATCGAGCAGGGCCGGCGAATGCCGGACCGCGATTTCGTGGAACGCGCGGAGGAGGCGCTCGGGAACACCGGCGCGTTACGGAAGGCCGCGCCACATCTGACCCGGCCGGCGGGGCTGGCGAGTTGGTCCCGGCAGTGGGCGCGGGTGGAGGACCCGGACTTCGCGGCTATCGGGGCTGCCACGCCCGTACGAGGTCCTCCGGCCCCCAGTGCGCGGTGAGCGGCAGATCATCGGTCACCCCGCAGCGAGAGACCGCGACCAGTGGAGTATCCGGGGCGGTACCGGGGACGGCGAGCATGTCGCGCACCAAGGCGTCGTACTCATGACGGCCGAAGGGCTGGGTCTCCAGCCACTTGACCGACCCGACGAAGGACACCTGCCGGGCCACCGGCTCGCGGTCTGCACCGATGAGGCCGATCTCGGGGTTGTTCTGACGGTTCCACCAACCGCCGATGGCCTCGGTCTCGGGCCACTCATCATTGGGCATCAGACGCAGCAAGGACTCGCGGATCAGTGGCTCGACCGCTCGCCCGCGCCAACTGGTCCATGACCGCTCGATGCGTTCCAGTGCCAAGTCACCGCGGCCTCGCTCGATGAGTGGGATCGCGCGTGCCAGGAACGCCAGCCAGAACCGCAGATACGGGTCGGCGATCCGGTAGCGCTTGTTCTTGCTGTCCGGCTTGACTGACAGAGGGAGATCAGCAGCCAGGACTCGCTTGGCCTGCAGCATGGCCAGCAGCGGGGAGAGCGTGCCGGACGGCAGAGCGCTGGCGCCGCCGGCCTGGGCTGCGATTGCGCTGAACGTGCGCTCACCGCTGCCAACCGCTTCCAGTACGGCCCGTGAGTGTGAAGCCTCGGGGAATTCGCCCAGCAGGGACAGCTCGCCGGCCACCAGCAGGGGCGAGAGAGGATTGGCGACCGACGCCTGCAAGAACGCTGTACGCCCCATTCCCGGCCGCCACGACTGCACGATCTCGGGGAATCCGCCAGTGATCAACTGGGCGTCGACGGCCCCTGCGGCGTCAAGTTCGGTCATGGCCTGTACGTCGGCCAGGTTCAGGGGGCGGACGGTCATTTTCGCTGCCCGACCGAAGAACGGGCGTCCGTACGACTGCAGTGCCTCCATCACCGATGTATCGCTGCCAACCAGCAGCAGAAGCACGGGCTTGGAGGACAAGTGACGGTCCCAGACAGTCTGAAGTGCGCCCTCGAATTCCTGATCCTGCTCGACCAGCCAGGGCACCTCGTCGATCACCGCGATGCTGGGCGAGTCATCGGGTACCGCGAGCGCCAGCGAGCGCAGGGCCTGGTTCCAGTCCTGCGCCTGGAGGCCGGCGACCAGCTCCGCCCCAGGCAGTAGCGACTGCGCGAGCGTCGCGGCAAAGTCGGCGCGCTCCGTCACAGGGTTGCGCCCACGGGTGGCCTGAAACACCACGTACGGCGCTCCCGAGCGGTCGCAGAACTCCTGGACCAGTCGCGACTTCCCTACTCGGCGCCGGCCCGTCATGATCACAGCCCGCCCCCGAGTGGCTCCAACCGCCTCTGCCACTGTCCGGTACTGCTCAGCCAGCAGTTCAAGATCTCCGGCCCGACCTTGAAACTCCACGACGCACCCCTGAGGATAATTAACGTAGATAGATTCTTACGTAGATTGAACCTTACTTCACCTCGTGACCTGATGGATCCCCTGCCGCTCTGGACAGCGGGAGGGAACCTCTTCCGCGCTCCACGCGGCCGGACAGAGAGCCAATTTTGTACTACCGAATACATAAAGTGATAGCGTGGCCGCCATGGGACGACCACGCATGTTCGATGAGACCGCGGTGCTCGATGCCGCCGCCGGCGAGTTCCGTGTGCACGGGTTTGCCGATACCTCCACCGAGCAGCTCTGCGAGGCAGCGGGCGTTCGGCGCAGCAGCCTGTACAACGCGTTCACCTCGAAGGATGAACTGTTCGTGCGCGCCCTGGAGCGCTACGTCGAGGCGATTCGCGAGCGCCAGACGAGCATCCTCGAGGACGACGCACTCAGCGGCGCGGACCGGCTGCGCGCACTGGTCGACGTCGCGATCGGCGAGGAAGAGACTTCCGCGAAGCACGGCCACGCGGCCGGCTGCATGGTCGTCCAGAGCTTCATGAGCCCGGACCTGCGCGAGCGGGACGATCGTATCGCCAGCATCCTCGACCGCGATCTGCGCGCTCGGACCGCCCTTCTGGCAGGAACCATCCGCGCGGGCCGGATCGACGGCTCCATCGCCGACGGGATCACCCCCGAAGAGGGGGCCATGCTCGTCATCACCATCATCTCGGGACTGCGTGTCACTGCCCAGTCCGGCATGGAGCCCGAGAAGCTCCGGCGGATCGCGCTGGCGGGACTGAACGCACTCCTGGGCTGACCAGCGCCTGAGCTCCAGACCAGGGCGCTTTCTTGCGCCATTATTTTGGATTCTAAATTACAGAAGGAAGCGTCATGCCTTCACCAATCACCATGGCCCCGACCCGGGCAGTACCCCTAGCCGTCTACGTCATCGCCGCAGGCATCTTCGCGATGACCACTAGCGAGTTCGCCGTCGCTGGACTGATGCCCCAGCTGGCCGCAGGGCTCGGCGTCGGAATCGAGCAGATCGGCTATCTTGTCACGGTCTTCGCCGTGGCGATGACGGTCGGCGGGCCGGCCCTGACGGTGCTCCTGCTGCATGTACCGCCGAAGACCGCGTTGTTGGCGATCTTCGGGATCTTTCTCGTCGGCAACGTCATCGCCGCGTTGTCGACCTCATACCTGGTCATGGTGGTCGCCCGGGTGATCAGCGGCGTCGCCTCCCAAGCGTTCTTCGGCATCGGCATCTCGATGAGCGCCAGGCTCGTGGACGAGAGCATGAGGGGCCGCGCGAGCGGGGTGGCGATGAACGGGTTGATGCTTGGCACCCTGCTCGGTCTGCCGATCGCGACCTTCGTCGGTGGCCAGTTCGGATGGCGCGCTGCGTTCTGGGCCATCTCCGCCATCACCGTCCTCGCCGCCGCTCTGACCGTCAAGTTCGTGCAGATCCCGGCTGCTTCGGGCGTGCAGGAAGAGGCACAGGTCTCGATGCGGGAAGAGCTCGCCGTGCTGCGCCGTCCTCAGTTCGTACTGGCCCTCGCCTCCAGCACCCTGATCATCGGGGCCACGTTCTCGGCGTTCAGCTTCTTCACACCGATCCTCACCGAGATCACCGGGTTCTCAGAGAGCCTCGTCCCGCTGCTCCTGCTCGCCTACGGGGCAGCGACGCTCATCGGCAACATGGTCGTCGCCCGTCTGGCCGACCGGCGGACCATCTCCACGCTTCTGGTCGGCACCGCACTCAACGCGGTCTTCCTGGCGGGGTTCGCGCTTTTCGCCGACGTCCCGCCGCTGGCCCTTGTCGCCATGCTCGGCATCGGCCTGGTCGGGGTGACGATGAACCCGGCGATGGCCGTGAGGGTGCAGCGCGCGGGCAGCACTTCGCCGCTGGTCAACACTATTCACGCGTCCTTCATCACCCTCGGCATCATCCTCAGCTCGGCGATCGGGTCGGCTCTGATTCCGTCACACGGGCTCCGCGCGCCGGTCGTGCTGGGCATCACGATGGCGGTCCTCGCCATCCTGGTGATCCTGCCTGCGCTCAGTAGCGCATACCTGCGCAATGGGAGCCGACCCAGTGCTGAAGCGCTGGTCCCGGTCGAAGCCTGACGGACGAGTGACCAAGCAGAAACCTCGCGACCACGAAGGTCGCGAGGTCCTCGCCGTGAGGTGCCACGTTCGATGCGCAGTGCAGCGACAGTCATGCGTCGGCGTTCAGCCTTGCCAGAAGCAGGGTGTCCCGGTACTCGCGGATGCGGGTGATCGCGACACCGTGCTGTGGCTCGGCCATGCCGGATCACCGCCCCAGCACGACGACGCGGACGGGCTGCAAGCGCACCTCGGCGATCCCCTACTTCTTCCCGCTCCCCGAGGGTCAGCACCAAGTCAGCACAGGGCCAGGAAACAGGCTGATCCAGCCGGAGAAAACAGGAAGGGGCCAGACCCGAAGATCTGGCCCCTGACCTGGGGTTTTGCTGCCTGATAAGCACCTCAGCCGATCATGGCGTCAGCCCGTCACACGTTGAAGCGGAATGCCTGCGGGCTGATCCTGACCTGCGACGGAGCCCCCTCCAGGGCTCCGACCTGGGATTTCCCGGTTGGCATGCGTTGGCTCCCGATGGCCGTTTACGGGTGTCCTGCGGACTGGCTGCGGACTGGCCGGGGGCGCCGCGGCAGAGAATTCCATGGCGCGCCCTCAGGGCCTGCAACGAGACTGCGCAGGTGAGCGACCGCTACCCTGTCTGCTTCTGGGAGGACGACGCCATCCAGTTGCGGTGGCCCACCATGGATGGCGGGGCGAACAAGGTCTCCCTCATCCATCAACGACCTGGCCGACCACACCCAAGTGATCCTCCACTCCCAGTTCTGGCAGGTGGACGCCGGCCGCACGTACGGCGTCTCCGGCACCGGCCTGGACTGGGAACTCGACTGGACTGAGCCCTGGGAGCACCTGGTCGAAGAGTCCCGCACCTGGCCCCTGCTGGAAGCCTCCGAAGCTCCCGCCGGCATCATCGTCGCCCCCACCTGGATCGACGAGCGCTGCGACTTCGTGAACGACTGGACCTCGCCCGTGATCCTGTCATTCTCGATCGCTATGTACTGATCGCGGTCGACGCCGGTCGCTCCAAGAAACGGATGGGAAACACAACAGAGAACGAAAGAGGCAACGGGCAACACCGCCGAACCCCCATTCTCCAGGCGCGCGTCGTGCCAGACTCACTTTCGGATGCGGACCGAAACGACGCCGTCACAGCAGGTGTTCGTCGTCGGGATTCGCGTCGGCCGCTGATCGTCGGATGACGGCTCCCGTGAGGGCGGACGGCTCTCGCGGTCACTGTTCAAGGGGAGGTTGATGATGAGCACGACTTTACGTTTTGGCCCGGAACTTCGCCGTTTACGAGTAGAAGCGGGGCTGACTCTGACTGAGTTCTCCATGGCGCTCAACTACGACAAGGGCCACATAAGCAAGGTCGAGCGCGGGGAGCGTTCCGCGTCCCCCGAACTAGCCCGGCGGTGCGACGCCTTCCTCGGCGCGGACGGCGAGCTGCAGCGCCTGGTCACCCGACCCGAGATGGACTCGGACTCGGGCACCGCCGAATCCCCCGCCGGTCCGAGCCGCTGGCTCGTCGGGCGCCGGGCGGTCCTCTCAGCGGGTACGGGAGCGCTGATCGACCTCGGCCTGAAACTCGGCAGTCAGGCGCTGTCCTCCGCCGACGACCCCCTCCTGCCCTCCTTCCGCATGCAGTTCGACCAGCTGCGGAAGCTCGGTCAGTCCACCGCACCCAAGGTCCTGTTGCCCCTGCTGGAGACGCAGACTCACATGATCGCCGGGCTGGCCGCCGACGCCCGGTCCGTTTCTCGGGCCCCTGCGCTCCTGCTCGCCTCGCGGTTCGCGGAGTTCACTGGCTGGATGGCCCAGGAGGCCGGGGACAGCGACGCGGCACTCGGCTGGACGGGCGAGGCTGCCGAACTGGCGCGCGCCGGGGGTGACCCGTACCTCGGTTCCTACGCACTGGTGCGACGCGCCCTGGTCACAATGTACGGCGGGGACGCCGCTGGCACCGTCGCCCTGGCCCGCCGCGCCCAGAGCAGCGAACTCCCGCCGCGCATCCGGGGACTCGCGGCCCAGCGGGAGGCCCAGGGGCACGCGCTCGTCGGCAACGAAGTCGACTGCCTCCGCAGCCTCGACAGGGCGCGGGAACTGCTTGCCAGCGACGGCGCCCGCAATGGCGCAGAGCCCGTGATCGGCACCTCCCATGTGAGCGATCCGGCGGCGATGTCGACCGGCTGGTGCCTGCACGACCTCGGCCGTCCCAAGGCCGCCGCCGAGGTACTCGACCGGGAGTACCGCCGCCTCCCGCCGCACGCGCTGCGTACCCGCGCCCGGTACGGCTTTCGCCGGTCCTTGGCCCATGCCGCCTCCGGGGAGGTCGAGCACGCGTGCGCGATCGCCGGGGATCTCCTGGAAGTGATGCCGGCCGTGCCCTCGGCGACGGTGAACAGCGACGTCCGGCGTCTCGCACGGGAACTCTCCCGGTTCCGGAGCAGCCGCGCCGTACGTGATCTGCAGCCCGCGCTGGCACGCGTGCTCGCCCCCGCGCACGACTGACAGCCCCTCCAAGACCGACACAGACTCGAGCCGCCCGGCTCGCCGGACTACCCGGTCCCTCCTGCCCTCCGGCCCTCCGGCCCTCCGGATCCCACGATCCCCGGCGGAACCCTCTGATCACCGCTCGACGCGTCGCATCGCGCCCCCGGCTTCTTCGGGCTGCCCGCGACCAGTGACGCACCAGGCGGCGCCCCTCCATCCGCACGCCCTCCCGTGGATGCGCCATGCCGTCCACACAGTCGGGACCTCATGGCCCGGGCGTACCGGAGCCCCGGTCCACAGCCCCGTGCCCGTTCACCCCGTCTCCTTTCACGAAGGGAACCTTCATGCCCGATGTCTTCGTCAACTACCGCACAGGCGACGAGGAGTCCGCAGCGGCCATGATCGCTCGGGAACTCGCGCGTCGGTTCGGCGACGAGCGGATCTTCTTCGCTAGCAACTCGATCGAGCCCGGACGCCGTTTCCCAGTGGAACTGGTCAGGGCGGTGGAGGAGTGCGAGGCTCTCCTCGCCGTGATCGGCCCGCGCTGGGCGGAGGTGCGGGGGGCCGACGGCCGCCCCGCCCTCGAAGCCGAGCAGGACTGGACCCGTCGCGAGATCCAGACCGCGCTCGACCGCGGGGTCCTGGTGATCCCCGTGCTCGTCGGAAAGGCCACGAGGATCGACCGCTCCGTCCTTCCGGATGATCTGCTGGAGCTGGCGGACTGCCAGTACAGGCGGTTCGACCACCGCAACGCCGAATCGGACCTGACGGCGCTCGGCGACACCCTCGCCCGGCTCCTGCCCGAGCTGGGTGCGGTGGACCGCGACGCCCGTGCGGCGCGGGAGCGGGCGGAGGCGAAGTCCCGCAAGAAGTCGGCCAAGGATGCCAGGCACACCAGGATGCGGACGCGCGACGTCGAACAGCGCGTGCGCGGCATCGGAAACCTCAACGGAGATCTGTCCGGCACCTTCGTCAACGAATCGCAGGGGCCCGTGAACACCGGTGGGGGGCACCAGTACAACGCTCCCCACTTCGAGGGCGACAACACCGGGGTCCAGTTCACCGCGGGCGACAACAGCGGTACGGTCCACCAACGCTTCGAGCGCGAGCGTCGGCGCTCGGACGACGGACGATGACCGAGCAGGACCGCGTCACCGTCAACGATCCGCGTGGCCCGGTGAACAATGGTGTAGGGCCCCAGTACGTCTTCTACGGCGGCGCGGATTGGATGATCCGCAAAGGGGTCGAGTCCCTCCGGATCGTCCGAGAGGACCGGGTGCGCCTGGCCGACCGGTTCGTTCGGCCGGTGGGCTATCGCATCGCCGCCGACTGCCTGGAGAAGCCCGGATCGGTGGTGCTGCTGGAGGCTGCGCCCGGCAGCGGCCGGCGCGCCGCAGCGATCATGCTGCTGCACGAGCTCGGTGAGGACGCAGGCGCTGAAGAGGAGCAGGAGGAGGACCGGTTCGAGGAGCTACCCGCCACGGACAAGGACGAGGCCACTCTCGCCCCCGGCGAGGGGGACCGCTTCCTCCTCGACCTCTCCGGGATCGCCGACGAGGAGGCGTATGCCAAGGCCCAGCGCCTCCTGGTCGTGCGCCGGTCACAGGTCCAGGAGGCGGGGGCCCACATGGTGGTCGTCCTGCCGTCGGGCATGGAGCACGCCCACGCGCCGGAGCTCGAACCGCACACGGTGGCGCTGGGGCGCCCTCGGGGGATCGCCGTCGTCACCCGGTACCTCCGTATGGACCGGATGGCCTTCCACTCCACGGACCTGGGGAGCTACGACCTCCAGCGCCTGTGCGAACGCTCCCCCATGCGGGAACTGGCGCGGCTCGCGGGGCTGGTGAGGTCTGCTCGCGACAGCGGCCGGTTCGGCGTCGACTTCGCGGGATGGCTCGACCAGGCGATGCACGCGGTGACCGACCGTGCCGGTGAGGTGGGCCGGCAGGTGGCCACGGTCCGCACCGCGCCCGAGCGGGCCCTGCTGCTCGCGGCGGCAGTGTTCGAGGAGGCCTGCGCCGACACCGTCTACGAGGCGTGGCACGGCTTGATGAGGACGGTGAGGCACGAGGAAGAGACGACAACCGAGCTCGCACGGACGGATTTCGGGGAGCGATTGGCGACGCTCGGGATCGAGCGGGACCTGGAAGGCCGGCTCCACTTCGGGCGGCTGGCCTACGCCGACGCGGTACGGACGTACTTCTGGGCAAACTTCCCCGGAACGCGCGACGACCTCAGGAATTGGATCGGCCATGCCGCCGGGCTCCGCGGTCTGACCACCGACGACCGGGTGAACGTCGTCGTCCGCTTCGGCGAGCGGTCCCTGGCCGTCGGGCGGCCCGACCACCTCTTCGACCTTGTGGTCCGCTGGGCGGACCACGCGACCGGGGCGTCCTGCGACCCACGAGCCGTGGCGGCCCTCCAACTCGGTCTCAGCCACGAGAGGTTCGGGGGATGGTTCCGCAGACGGATGTACGAGTGCGCGAGGTCCGACCCCTTGTCGGACGGTCTCGTTCGCGTCCTGACCGCTGCCTGCCTCCAGAGCCTCGGCGCGACGCACCCGGATCAGGCGATGGTGCGGCTCCATTACCTCGCCGTACGGAAGGGGGAGGCGGCACGCGAGGCCCGGGAAGTACTTCTCGACCTCGCCGGCCGCGGCCGTCGGCCCTACCGGCTACTGATCGACCGCCTGCGGGACCGGACGCGTCGGGAGCCGCGCGGGGCAGAGCTCCATCTCCAGCTGCTCGCTGAACTGTTGAGGAGCGACCGGGCACCGGAGCCGCCGCCGTGGCCGGACCTGTTCCTGGGCTGGGAGACGGTTTTCTCCCATCCGCCGACGGAGCGCTGGAACCTGCTGGTGAGCAGTTGGCTGAACGCCGCCGCGGGCGACAGTACGCGGGAGATGGCGCTGGGCGTGATGGTCGGGGCGACACACGGCCGCACGGCCGCTCTGCACCGCCTCTACGCCATCGCCTGCGACTGGGCGGGGCCCAGGCACCACCCGTCCCGGGCGGCCGTCGCCGCCCTCTTCTGGCAGCACATCGACAACGCGCAGTACGTCCGTACGGAGAGTACGAAGCGTGCGGACGCCGGACCACGGACCACGGAAGAGGCACGATGAAACACCGCTTTCCCAGCCTGCTGTTCGTCGCGCTCTGCGGCCTCGCACCGGCTGTGCTCGGAAACCTCCTGCACTGGTCGGCGTGGCTGTGGGGCTTCATGTCCATGGTCACATCCTCGGGCTCCCTGCTGCTCGTGATGACGGTCCTCAGCGGTGGCCGCGCGTCGGTCGATCCGTACGAGCCCGAGGAAGCTGAGCCGCCCGCGGCGCCGACGGAGCAGCCGTACCAGGAGACTCGGGTGGTCGACGCGGCGCTGCCGAGCTCAACGGACGGCTACGACTTCCTCTTCTCCGCCACCGTGTGGTGGAGGCCGGTCCCCGACCACGCCGACTGGTCCGACGGCGCCTCCCCAGCCCTCGCCGTTTCCTCGGTCGTCAGCCGGGCCCTGCAGGTCGTCCGCCTCGAGGAGCCCGGCCGGGCGAGCTTCGCACGGTATCTCCTGGAAGGGGAGCTGGGCGCCCCGCTCCCGGACCGGAGCGGACGGGTGAAGGCCCTGGCGGCCGATGTGACACTGACCCTCGCCCCCGCCGACCGCGAGCGCCTGCGGAAATTGAACGACCTTCGCAAGGACGAGGAGCTCTGGGAGTACGAGCGTCAGCACGAGCGCAACAAGCGGGGCTACCTCGGTGACGACGTGCTCAAGAGCACGGGCAGCGCCGTGGTGTGGTGGCTGGCCCGTCACGAGGACGACATCGAGAAGGCAGTCGACATGATCGGTCCGCTCGCCCAGATCTCGGCGGCGGCCAAGAACGAGGAAGTACCCGAGATCTTCCGGCACCTGCTCGTCCCGCCCGTGGACGCGCGGACCGAAGCAACCGTCGGAGGCCCGCTGTGGGACGGACACGCCCAAGGAGGAGGGACGTTCGACCGCGAGGAGGAAGTGGGGGTTTCGGATCGGCTGCTCCTGCTGCTGGCGGCGGTGGGCCTGAAGCCGGACATGGATGAGTACACGGTGTTCGTGCACCGTGTGGTGCGGAGCCTGGAGGCGGCCGGGCTGGACGATGCCGCCGAGGAGATCAGGCGGACCCTTCTCCCGGCGCCCGACGAGGGGCCGGAGGGTGAGCCTCCGAGCGAGGGGGACACCACCGGGCCCTGGTCGCCGCGCTTCCAAGCCCCCGAGGGCGCGCCGTTCACCGACGCGGCCGCGGACCCGGATGCCGACGCGGACACGTTCACGCCGGGGTCCGCGGAGAGCGGCGCAGGCGAACGGAACCAAGACCGGCAGGAGACGAGCGAGGACGACATGGCGCCCCCCTACTTCTGGGACACCTCGCACAGCCCGCACCGGCCCGCCGCACCTCGCGCACAGGACGAGGACGACGAGGACAGGAGCTGATCCGGTAGACGGTCGGCCCTCCGAGGCTCCCCCTTCACCGCTCACCGCGGCGGGGGAGTCTTTCCTGTCCCGAGACCTGGGCACGAGGAGGCTCAGGACCGCCAACGCTGCACAACAACGCCGGTAAACGATCGAGGCCTCACCGACTCCCGTACCTCACCTGACATCCGCCACTCACAGCGGCCAGGCGGTCAGCAAATCGCCGGGGCCGTAGGTGGCGGATCTCCGTCCCGGAATCAGCCACCCAATCGGCAGCTCATCCCAACGAGTGCATGCAACCCAGATTGTGTACACATGGCACACTCGGTACCCTTGGCGCATGACTCAGCCGCTGCCCATAGAGTCCATCCGCGACGTACGCGCTCACTTGGCCGAAGTCGTCGAACGGGCCGACCGCGACGACACGCCCACTGTCATCACCCGCCGCGGCAAGCAGGTCGCCGCCGTGGTCTCGATCGAGGTGCTGCACAAGTACCAGGAGTGGGAAGAGCGCGAGATCAACCGCATCATCGACGAACGCATGGCGAGCCCGGCCGTCGGCGTCCCGATCGAGGACGTGATGAGGGAGACGCTGGCACGCAGTGAGTGACTACCGCACGATGTTCCGACCCGAGGCCCAGGCCGAGCTTCGCAAGATCCCTCGCGACATGGCGCTTCGCATCCTGGCCAAACTGACAGAGCTGGAGAGCGACCCTTTCGGCTTCAACACCACGGCACTTGTATCCCAGCCTGAGCGCCGCCGCCTACGAGTCGGCGACTATCGCGTCTTCTACACCATCGACAACGGGGAACTAGTGGTGTGGGTCGTACACGTCGGACACCGCTCCACGGTCTACGACACGTAGCCGCTTCAGGTTCTGCGGACTCCTGCGGACAGCACAACGGCCTGACCTGCCTTCTCGCAGGTCAGGCCGTTATTCACGTCCAATCAGACGTTGAAGCGGAACTCCACCACGTCCCCGTCCTGCATCACATAGTCCTTGCCCTCCATGCGGGCCTTGCCCTTGGCACGGGCCTCGGCGACCGAGCCCGTTTCGACCAGGTCCTCGAAGGAGACGATCTCCGCCTTGATGAAGCCCTTCTGGAAGTCGGTGTGGATCACACCGGCCGCCTCGGGAGCCGTGGCGCCCTTCTTGATCGTCCAGGCTCGGGCTTCCTTCGGGCCTGCGGTGAGGTAGGTCTGCAGGCCCAGGGTGTCGAAGCCGACGCGGCCGAGGGTGGCGAGGCCGGGTTCGTCCTGGCCCATGGACTGGAGGAGCTCGAGGGCCTCGTCGTCGTCGAGCTCGATCAGCTCGGACTCGATCTTGGCGTTGAGGAAGATCGCCTCGGCGGGGGCGACCAGGGCGCGCTGCTCGTCCTTGAAGTCCTCGTCGACCAGCTCGTCCTCGTCCACGTTGAAGACGTAGAGGAAGGGCTTGGTGGTGAGGAGGTGCAGCTCGTGGAGGAGCTTGCCCTTCTCCGTGCCTGCGGTGATGCCCGCGGCGAAGAGGGTCTGGCCGGACTCGAGGATCTTCTGGGCCTCCTCGACCGCGGCGAGGACCGCGACCTTCTCCTTCTGGAGGCGGGACTCCTTCGTGAGGCGCGGCACGGCCTTCTCGATGGACTGGAGGTCGGCGAGGATCAGCTCGGTGTTGATCGTCTCGATGTCGTCCTTGGGCGAGACCTTGCCGTCGACGTGGACGACGTTCTCGTCCTTGAAGGCGCGGATGACCTGGCAGATCGCGTCGGACTCACGGATGTTCGCGAGGAACTTGTTGCCCAGGCCCTCACCCTCCGAAGCACCTCGGACGATGCCGGCGATGTCGACGAAGTCGACGGTGGCCGGGAGCAGACGCTGTGAGCCGAAGATCTCGGCCAGCTTGTTCAGGCGGGCGTCCGGGACGCCGACGACGCCCACGTTCGGCTCGATCGTGGCGAACGGGTAGTTGGCCGCCAGCACGTCGTTCTTGGTCAGGGCGTTGAACAGGGTCGACTTGCCGACATTCGGCAGGCCGACGATTCCGATCGTGAGCGACACGTTGGCGACTTCCTGAGGAGTGAGAAGGAGTGAGGAGAGTGAGAAGAGTGAGGAGAAGAGTCAGGAGGAGGAATGAGGAGGCGGTGGGACGAGCGGAAATGCATCGGGCCCGGGCGGGCCGATTCTCCAGTTTACGGGCGGGGGCGACCGGGTAACCACGGGTCCGGTCGGGCGTCGATTCGGCTCCCGTTCGGCCGTGTGGCATCGAACTCACCCCCAAGGTCGCCCAAAGCGCGTGTCCCGCACCTGTTTCCTCCCGCCCGGCAACCTACGTTGTCCCGGTGGAGCAGCACAGGACACGTCCCCCGCAGCGCAGGCAGTCTCAGCAGGCCCCGCTGTCCCCGCAGGGCACCATCGACGAAGCCGCCGCCGTCTATCAGGTGATGGACGCGAAGCCGGAGGGCCGGTCCCGGCCGTTGCCACCCGCCGTTCTCGCGCTGCGCAGGCTGCCGAATCCCCGGCTGACCGGCATCGGCGCGGGACTCTTCGCCGCCGCCTCCATGTTCGTACTGGCGTGCCTCGACCAGCTGATCCTCGACGGTTCAGCGACCGTGTTCGGGCTGCTGTTCCTGCCGGTCAGCGCGCTGACCGCGCTGTGGGTACGGCCTGCGGACCTGGTGACCGCGCCGATCATCGTGCCGATCGCGTTCGCCGTCGGTGTCATCCCGATCTCCGGCGGCACCAGCGGCTTCGGCGGCCAGACCATGGCGCTCGTCACCGCGCTCGCCGTACATGCCGGGTGGCTGTACGGCGGGACGCTCATCGCCGGGCTCATCACGACCGTACGGAAGGTTCGGCTGATGCGGCAGAGGCAACGTCAGCGTCGGATGCTGCTCGCCGCGCGGCCGGCGCAGCCGCCCCGTCGCCCCCAGCGCTGACCCAGGGCCGACAAAGGGCGGCCTCGTCGCCCTCAGCGTGGCCGGTGCCGCAGGGCAGGCGCGGGCGGGGCACCTGGTGGGTCCTACGCCGGGTTCGCCGCCGCCATCGCCGCTCCCACGATGCCCGCGTTGTTCTGCAGCTCCGCCGGCACCATCTCGGCCCGTACATGCTCGATCAGCGGCAGGAACTTGTCAGCCTTGCGGCTGACTCCGCCGCCGATGATGAAGAGCTCGGGAGAAAACAGCATCTCCACATGGCTCAGGTACTTCTGCACCCGGTGCGCCCAGTGGTGCCAGCTCAGCTCCTCGTCCTCCTTGGCCTTGGTGGAGGCGTGCGTCTCCGCGTCGTGGCCGTTCAGCTCCAGGTGGCCCAGCTCGGTGTTGGGGACGAGCTTGCCGTCGATGAAAAGGGCGCTGCCGATCCCCGTACCGAGCGTCAGTACGATCACCGTCCCCTTGCGGCCGCGCCCCGCGCCGAACGCCATCTCCGCGATGCCGGCCGCGTCGGCGTCGTTCAGGAGTGTGACGGGCAGGCCGAGTCTGTCGCCGAGCAGTCCGCGGGCGTCCGTATCGATCCAGCCCTTGTCGACATTGGCCGCGGTGCGTGTGCAGCCGTCGGTGACGACGCCCGGGAAGGTGATGCCCACTGGGCCCGACCAGTCGAAATGACCGACCACCTCGGCCACGCAATCGGCCACGTCCTTGGGCGTGGCCGGGTGCGGTGTCAGTACTTTGTGGCGCTCCTGCGCCAGGTCTCCGCGGTCCAGGTCCACAGGGGCGCCCTTGATCCCGGATCCGCCGATGTCCACGCCGAAGATCTGCATGCAATCCACGGTACGTGCAGGCGGCCGGGCTCACTTCCCGGAACGGGAAGCCGTCGACGCGAAGCCGTCACTTCTCCGCAAGTGCCGCGGCCTCGGCGCGCAGGTCACGGCGGAGCTCCTTGGGCAGCGAGAACGTGATGGACTCCTCGGCCGCCTTCACGATCTCCACGTCCTCGAAACCGCGCTCCGAGAGCCATGCCAGAACGCCGTCGACCAGGACCTCGGGGACGGATGCGCCCGAGGTGACACCGACCGTGGAGACGCCGTCCAGCCAGGCCTCGTCGATTTCGTCGGCGAAGTCGACCAGATGGGCGTCGTTGGCACCGGCGTCGAGGGCGACCTCGACCAGGCGGACCGAGTTGGAGGAGTTCTTGGAGCCGACGACGATCACGAGGTCGGCGTCCGCGCCCATCTGCTTCACGGCGATCTGGCGGTTCTGCGTGGCGTAGCAGATGTCGTCGCTGGGCGGCGAGGTCAGGAGCGGAAACTTCTGCTTGAGCGCGCCGACGGTCTCCATCGTCTCGTCGACGGAGAGCGTGGTCTGGGAGAGCCAGACGACCTTCGACGGGTCACGCACCTCGACATCGGCAACGTCCTCGGGGCCGTCGACCAGCGTGATGTGCTCGGGGGCCTCGCCGGAGGTGCCGATGACCTCCTCGTGGCCCTCGTGGCCGATCAGAAGGATGTCGAAGTCGTCCTGTGCGAAGCGGACGGCTTCCTTGTGGACCTTGGTGACCAGGGGGCAGGTCGCGTCGATCGTGGCGAGCTTCCGCTCCGCCGCCTCCTCGTGCACCGTCGGTGCGACACCGTGCGCGGAGAACATCACGATCGAGCCCTCGGGGACCTCCGCCGTCTCCTCGACGAAGATCGCACCCTTCTTCTCCAGGGTCTGTACGACGTACTTGTTGTGGACGATCTCGTGGCGCACGTACACCGGGGAGCCGTACTGCTCCAGGGCTTTCTCCACGGCGATCACGGCACGGTCCACCCCCGCGCAGTAGCCACGGGGAGCGGCGAGCAGGACGCGGCGGGGTGTCGTAGCAGTCATGCGTCCCATCGTAAGGCCGAGCCGAACGCGCGGAAGATCGGCAGGGTCGTCGTGAGACTGATGCGTCCGGTGGCGAGGCGTGGCGGCTGTCGTGGGCGGCTGATTGTCGGTGGGGGCGGATACGCTCGCTCGCATGGCTCTCCAAACGTCCCCGGAAGCTCCGCTGCCTGTCGGTGAGGTGTCGCGGCTCATCGGGGGGTGGATCGACCGGCTCGGCGCTGTCTGGGTCGAGGGGCAGATCACCCAGCTGTCGCGGCGGCCGGGCGCGGGCGTGGTGTTTCTGACGCTGCGCGACCCGTCGCAGGACATCTCGGTGAGCGTGACGTGCTTCCGCCAGGTCTTCGACCGGATCGCGGCTGTCGTGACGGAGGGGGCGCGGGTCGTCGTCCTCGCCAAGCCCGAGTGGTACGCGCCGCGCGGCCAGCTGTCCCTGCGGGCCACGGAGATACGGCCGGTCGGCATCGGTGAGCTGCTGGTCCGCCTTGAGCAGCTGAAGAAGTCGCTGGCCGCGGAGGGGCTCTTCGCGCTCGACCGGAAGAAGCCGCTGCCGTTCCTGCCGCAGCTGATCGGACTGGTCTGTGGCCGGGCCTCGGCGGCCGAGCGCGACGTCCTGGAGAATGCTCGGCGGCGGTGGCCCGCGGTGCGGTTCGAGGTGCGCAACACGGCGGTGCAGGGGGTGCACGCGGTGAATCAGGTCGTCCAGGCCGTGAAGGAGCTGGACGACCTCCCGGACGTCGACGTGATCGTCGTGGCGCGGGGCGGCGGCAGCGTGGAGGATCTGCTGCCGTTCTCGGACGAGCAGCTGATCCGTACAGTCGCCGTGTGCCGTACGCCGGTGGTGTCGGCGATCGGTCATGAGCCGGACTCTCCGCTGCTCGACCTGGTCGCGGATCTGCGTGCCTCCACTCCGACGGATGCGGCGAAGAAGGTCGTGCCCGATGTGGGCGAGGAACTGGACCGGGTGCAGCAGCTGCGGGACCGTGCGCTGCGGACGGTACGGGGGGTGCTGGACCGGGAGGAGCGGGGGCTGGCTCATGCACTGGGCCGGCCCGCCATGGAGCATCCCCAGCGGATGGTGGACGAGCGGGCGTCGGAGATCGATGCGCTGATCGGGCGGGGGCGGCGGGTGCTGGGGCATCTGCTGGACCGGGCGGACTCGGAGCTCGCCCACACCCGGGCGCGGGTAATCGCGTTGTCGCCCGCGGCGACGCTGGAGCGCGGGTATGCGGTGCTGCAGCGGGCGGACGGCCATGTGGTGCGGGCTCCCGCGGACGCGGGGGCGCCGGGCGATGTACTTCGGGCGCGGGTTGCGGGGGGCGAGTTCGCGGTGCGGGTGGGCGAGTGAGCGAGCGGAGGTTCAATGCGGGGGCGGACGGGCGGCCGCGGCACCTCGAAGCTGATGACGGGCAAGGTCTCAGGCCCCTGGTGGGCCGGAACGTAGGGTGGGACGCATGACGGACGACGGGACTACGACAGCTGATTCCGCGGGCACGCTCGGATACGAGCAGGCTCGTGACGAGCTGATCGAGGTGGTGCGCCGCCTGGAGGCGGGCGGTACGACGCTGGAGGAGTCCCTCGCGCTGTGGGAGCGGGGCGAGGAGCTGGCGAAGGTGTGCCGGCACTGGCTGGAAGGCGCGCGTGCACGACTGGACGCGGCCCTCGCGGGGCCGGCCGCCCCCCAGGAGAACGGCGGCGCCAAGTCAGCCGACAACAGCTGAGAAGCTATTGTCTCCCCGGCTCACCTGGCTTTCTGACTCCCCGGCTCACCTGGCTTTCTGACTCCCCGGGGCCCCTGGCTTCCCGGCTTCCCCAGCTCCCCTGGCCTCCCCGCTCCCGCCCAGCATGTGGAACAGATCACTCCGTTCCAGTTTTAGTTGAAAGTTAACCTACCTCTCCCGTACCGTGGCCGCCGTTGCTTGTTCCCCGTGTACGCCCGGAAGGTAAAACGCAAGATGTCCCTCGTTCTTGACCCCGCCGCCCAGGACCTCCTCTTCCGTGAGGCCCGCACCGCCAACACCTTCACCGACGAACCGGTGACCGAGGAGCAGGTCCAGGCGATCTACGACCTGGTCAAGTACGGCCCCACAGCGTTCAACCAGTCGCCGCTGCGCGTCGTCCTGGTCCGCTCCGACGACGCCCGTGCGCGCCTCGTCGAGCACATGGCCGAGGGCAACCGACCGAAGACCTCGACCGCCCCACTGGTCGCCCTCCTGGTCGCCGACAACGAGTTCCACGAGGAGCTCCCGGCCCTGATGCCGCACTTCCCGCAGGCCAAGGACGCGTTCTTCTCCGAGCGCCCGGTCCGCGAGTCGTCCGCCGCCCTCAACGGTGCGCTGCAGGCCGCTTACTTCATCATCGGCGTCCGCGCCGCCGGCCTGGCCGCGGGCCCGATGACCGGCTACGACGCCGCGGGCATCGAGAAGGAGTTCCTGGACGGCGACCACAAGCTGCTGATGGTCGTCAACATCGGCAAGCCGGGCGAGGACGCCTGGTTCCCGCGTCTGCCGCGCCTCGCCTACGACGAGGTCGTCACGACCGTTTGATCGCCTCCACACGTACGGATATGGCCCTGGAGCACCATGTGCTGCTCCAGGGCCATATCCGTACGTCGCGTACGACGCTCAGGACGTCTTGAGCGCGGCCGCCATCTCCGCCAGCCGCTCCGGCGAGGCGGAACCCGTGACCACCGTGGTCGCGCCCTTGTCCTGGCGCACGAGGGCGTCGTACTTGTCGCCCTTCCATTGCTGCCACGTCTCGCCCGCGACCTGCTGCGTACGGCCGGTGTTCTTGGCGTCCTGGCTGACCTCGGTCACATACTTCTTCGCCGGGGACGTGGACTGCTCCACGGCGACGTACTTGCCCTCCGGGTCGAGGAAGCCCAGGTGCCAGCTGTCGCCTGCGTTGCGGTCGTAACTGACCGAGGTCGGCATCCACTCCTTGGCCAGCCCGTCCGGAGCGGCCACCGGGTACGGCGCCGCGCGCCGCGCCGTCTGGAGCTCCACCTGGTAGTCGACCGCCTTCACCGGGTTGGCGTTCTCGTCGTGCGGAACGAAGATGTAAACAACGCCTGCCGCGGCGGAGACCACCGCCATCGACAGGAACATGTCCCGCACCGTCTGCTTGCCTCGCTTGCTAGCCACGGGTCCATGGTCGCATCAGGCCGGATGGGCCCGGCCCGCGGGCAGCCCGCTCATACGTGACCCGGTCTGCTCATTTCGTCGACCTGACGATAGAGTCACAGCACCCTCTTCCGGTCGTCGCCGTACAGAAAGGTGCGCTCCGATGTCCGAGCATCATCTGCCGTCTCAGCTCGAGGTCTCCCCGGAGGCCCCCGACCGTAACCTCGCACTGGAGCTGGTCCGGGTCACCGAGGCCGCTGCCATGGCAGCAGGGCGCTGGGTCGGCCGCGGCGACAAGATCGGCGCCGACGGCGCCGCCGTGAAGGCCATGCGGACCCTCGTCTCCACCGTCTCGATGAACGGCGTCGTCGTCATCGGCGAGGGCGAGAAGGACGAAGCCCCCATGCTGTTCAACGGCGAGCGCGTCGGTGACGGCACTGGTCCCGAGGTCGACATCGCCGTGGACCCGATCGACGGTACGACCCTGAACGCCAAGGGCATGCCGAACGCGATCGCCGTGCTGGCCGCCGCCGACCGCGGTGCCATGTTCGACCCGTCCGCGGTCTTCTACATGGACAAGCTGGTCACCGGCCCCGAGGCTGCCGACTTCGTCGACATCAATGCGCCCGTCTCGGTGAACATCCGCCGTGTCGCGAAGGCGAAGAACTCCGCGCCCGAGGACGTCACCGTCGTCGTCCTCGACCGCCCCCGCCACGACGGGATCGTCAAGGAGATCCGGGAGACCGGCGCCAGGATCAAGTTCATCTCCGACGGCGATGTCGCCGGCTCGATCATGGCCGCCCGCGAAGGGACCGGCGTCGACCTGCTGATGGGCATCGGCGGCACCCCCGAGGGCATCATCTCGGCCTGCGCCATAAAGTGCCTCGGCGGCGTCATCCAGGGCAAGCTCTGGCCGAAGGACGAGGCCGAGCGGCAGCGCGCGCTGGACGCCGGGCACGACCTGGACCGGGTCCTGTCCACCGACGACCTGGTCAGCGGCGACAACGTGTTCTTCGTCGCGACCGGCATCACGGACGGTGAGCTGATGCGCGGCGTGCGGTACCGCGCGGAGACGGCGACCACCGAGTCGATCGTCATGCGGTCCAAGTCCGGCACCATCCGGAAGATCGACTCGACCCACCGGCTGTCGAAGCTGCGTGCCTACAGCGCGATCGACTTCGACCGCGCGAAGTAGGTCCCTTCCCCGCGGTCCGGGGAGCAGAACACGAAGAGGCGCCCCCGTGTGCGGTGGGGGCGCCTCTTCGCGTGTACGGACCGACGCGGGAGCCCCGGCCCGGAACAGGCCCCCAGGCACCCCACGGGACGGTGACGGTCAGCCCGCCGCGGCTATGCGGCCCGTCGCGGCGGAGGATGCGGATGACGCCTTGAGCTCCATCTCGCGCCGTCTGCGACGGGCGAGCACCACGCGGCGTTCGGCGGCGGTGAGGCCGCCCCACACCCCGTAAGGCTCCGGCTGTATGAGGGCGTGTTCCTGGCATTCGACCATCACCGGGCAGCGCGCGCAGACCCGCTTCGCGGACTCCTCGCGCGCGAGTCTGGCAGCAGTCGGCTCCTTCGACGGGGCGAAGAACAGTCCGGCTTCGTCCCGGCGGCACACCGCCTCCGAGTGCCAGGGGCCGGCCTGGTCCTCCCGCGCGGGGGTGCGCCGGGGAAGGCCGGCGGCGACCTGCAGGGGCTGATGCGGCAGTTGCAGCACGGTCCACTCCTGACGACGGCTTCGCGAGCGAGAGACGATGCAGCACTCCCTACCCGCTGTGCGCGCGCCTATGCACTGAGTGGCGCTTGGTTCCGGGCCGCGGATTGCGGCCGGTCAGGCATATGGCTTGTTTTCGAAGGAGTTCAGAGCGGCTCGGAAGAGTCCGCGGGAGGGCAGCCCTTAGAGGTATTTGCGCAGCCGGTCCTGAAGATCCGCGATGAACTTCCCTCGCTTGGGCTTCGCCTCGACGCTGCCGAACACCGAATAGCCGTTGACGACCACCACTGGCGCTTCGGGGTCCGCGGATTCCAGTGTGGCGACTTCGAAATTACCGAAGACGCCCGTGCCGCTGCCGCGCAGCGAGATGTTCTCGGGGACCTTGATCTCGACACTTCCGAAGATGGCGGTCGCATTGATCACCGTGAGCCTCTGGCCGAAAAGCGCCTCGGTCAGATCGATCTCCACGCTGCCGAAGAGCGCGAAGGCGTTCGTACGGCCACCGACCCGCCAACGGCCCTTGCGGGTGGAACTGCTGAAGATCGCCACCAGGTTCTGGGCCGGACCCGTGGGGCTCTGGTGGCCGTACGTGCCGGGCTCGGCGATCGAGCGGGAGGCGCCCCCGGGGGCGGGCAGATCCCGTACCAGCGGCTCCAGTTCACCGATGGTCTTGGCCCGGTAGACCGCATCGACCCGCTCGGCGTGTTCCTCGGCGGTGAGCCGGCCCTCGGCCATGGCCTCGCGCAGGATGTCCGCGATCCGGTCGCGGTCCGCGTCGGAGGCGCGGATACCGGTCGGCTCCGCCGGAACTACGGGCTGCTGGGGGTGCTTTTCGAGGTCCACCGACCCAGCGTACCCAGACGCGATAGATCGCGACTAGACCTCGCCGTGTCGCCCCCGCGCGGATGCCGAACTGAGCCTTACCTCACAGCTTCGGTGTCCGCGCGGCGCTCTACCCTGGTGGGTGCGCTGCCCAAGGGAGGCCAGCCGCCGTCTGCCGAGTGAGGAATGGCCGTAATGCCAGAGTTTGCGTACTCCGATCTGCTCCCCCTGGGAGAGGACACCACGCCGTATCGTCTGGTGACCGCCGAGGGTGTCTCCACCTTCGAGGCCGACGGTCGTACGTTCCTCAAGGTCGCCCCGGAGGCGCTGCGTGCTCTGGCCGCCGAGGCCATGCACGACATCTCGCACTACCTGCGCCCCGCCCACCTGGCGCAGCTGCGGCGGATCGTGGACGACCCCGAGGCGTCGTCCAACGACAAGTTCGTCGCGCTCGACCTGCTGAAGAACGCGAACATCGCTGCCGCGGGCGTCCTGCCGATGTGCCAGGACACCGGCACGGCGATCGTCATGGGCAAGCGCGGGCAGAACGTACTCACCGAGGGCGGTGACGAAGAGGCCCTGTCGCACGGCATCTTCGACGCGTACACCAAGCTCAACCTGCGCTATTCGCAGATGGCTCCGCTCACCATGTGGGAGGAGAAGAACACCGGCTCGAATCTGCCCGCGCAGATCGAGCTGTACGCCACCGACGGCGGCGCTTACAAATTCCTCTTCATGGCAAAGGGCGGCGGCTCAGCCAACAAGTCGTTCCTCTTCCAGGAGACGAAGGCCGTGCTGAACGAGGCCTCCATGATGAAGTTCCTGGAGGAGAAGATCCGTTCGCTGGGTACGGCCGCCTGCCCGCCGTACCACCTGGCGATCGTCGTCGGCGGTACGTCGGCCGAGTTCGCGCTGAAGACCGCGAAGTACGCCTCCGCGCACTACTTGGACGAGCTGCCCGCCGAGGGCTCCCCCACCGGTCACGGCTTCCGTGACAAGGAACTGGAGGAGAAGGTCTTCGAGCTGACGCAGAAGATCGGCATCGGCGCCCAGTTCGGTGGCAAGTACTTCTGCCACGACGTGCGGGTCGTCCGCCTCCCCCGCCACGGCGCCTCGCTGCCCGTCGCGATCGCCGTGTCCTGCTCGGCGGACCGCCAGGCCACCGCGAAGATCACCGCCGAGGGTGTCTTCCTGGAGCAGCTGGAGAAGGACCCGGCGCGCTTCCTGCCGGACACCACGGACGAGCACCTCGACGAGGCGGGTGACGTCGTCAGGATCGACCTGAACCGGCCGATGGACGAGATCCTCGCCGAGCTGACCAAGTACCCGGTCAAGACCCGGCTCTCGCTGACCGGACCGCTGGTCGTGGCCCGCGACATCGCGCACGCCAAGATCAAGGAGCGGCTGGACGCGGGCGAGGAGATGCCGCAGTATCTGAAGGACCACCCGGTCTACTACGCGGGCCCGGCGAAGACGCCCGAGGGGTACGCCTCCGGCTCCTTCGGCCCGACGACGGCCGGCCGTATGGACAGCTATGTCGCGCAGTTCCAGGCGGCGGGCGGCTCCAAGGTGATGCTGGCCAAGGGCAACCGGTCCAAGCAGGTCACTGACGCGTGCGACGCGCACGGCGGTTTCTACCTCGGCTCGATCGGCGGACCGGCTGCGCGCCTCGCGCAGGACTGCATCAAGAAGGTTGAGGTCGTCGAGTACGAGGAGCTCGGCATGGAAGCGGTCTGGAAGATCGAGGTCGAGGATTTCCCCGCGTTCATCGTCGTCGACGACAAGGGCAACGACTTCTTCAGCGAGCCCGCCCCGGCACCGACGTTCACCAGCATTCCGGTGCGGGGTCCGGGTCTCGCCTGATGGGCTGAGAGGCTGTCGGGTGGCCTCTGAGGCGTACCGAGGCACGACACGTACAGCCCCGCGGGGGCACCCCGGCCGCATTCCACCGGCCGGAGTGCCCCCGTGGCCGTTCTCACCCCCAGCAAGCCCGACGGCGCGACCAGGTGGCCGAGTTGGGTGCGGCTGTCGCTGCCCAGTTGCTCGGAAACCCTCCGCACCCGCGGAGGCGAGACCGTGTCCCGCGCCGCGCTCCGGTGCCGATCGCGAAGGGCAGGTGCGGTGAGGGTTTCGCGTACGACGGAATTCAGCCAATTTTGAGGCGCACCCGTGCGGGGCCGGCGGGCGCGGGCGGCGTCCAAGAACGGCGGCCGCGTGCCCCGACCCTTTGCGGTAGCTTCCCGGACGCCCCCGGCCCGGGCCCCATGCGCGCCCCAGGCCGCCTCGCACCCTGGTGCCGGGGCGGCCGGTCCGGCACCGCCGCTTTCACGCAGCGGGCCGCGGCGCGGACTTGCGCCGTGCGGGGCGGCTGCGGTGGGTTGTCGGATGTTGAAGTGCTCCGCCGACCCGGGGCATCGGGAGGCCTTCCTGGGGAGTCGGGAAGCAGTCCCGGAGAACCCGGAAGCAGTCCTTCAACACCGGCAGACCGTCCTCGGGAAATCGGACAACAACCGCCACCCCGGATACCGCACCGCACCGCGTCCAGCGGCTCGGCGCGGGTCCACCCACCCCACCCTCACCGTCGAACACCGGAAAGGCGGACGCCGTATGACGCCGCTTCCCCACCGCAGCCACGCCGACGACCTGCTGTCCTTCATCAGGGCCAGCCCTTCTCCGTACCACGCGGTGGCGAGCGCCGCCCAGCGCCTGGAGAAGGCCGGCTTCCGTGAACTGCGTGGCACGGACGACTGGACGGGCACGACCGGTGGCAGCTTCGTCGCCCGCGGCGGTGCCCTGATCGCCTGGTACGTCCCCGAGGGCGCCCCCGCGCACACCCCCTTCCGGATCGTCGGCACGCACACGGACTCCCCGAATCTGCGGGTGAAACCCACCCCCGACACCGGTTCCGCGGGCTGGCGGCAGATCGCCGTGGAGATCTACGGCGGCGTTCCGCTGAACACCTGGCTCGACCGCGATCTGGGCATCTCGGGGCGGCTCGCGCTACGCGGCCCCGGCGGCGGGGTCGAGCCCCGGCTGGTCCAGATCGACGAACCGCTTTTGCGGGTGCCCCAGTTGGCCATCCATCTGGACCGTACGGTCAATGAGGGGCTCGCCCTCGACCGGCAGCGGCATCTCGCCCCGCTGTGGGCGCTCGGGGCGCCCGAGGAGGGCGCGCTGCTGCGCCGGGTCGCGGCGGCCGCGGAGGTGGACCGCGACGACGTCCTCGGCTGGGATCTGATGCTCCACGACATCCAGCCGCCCGGATATCTCGGCGTGGACCGGGAGTTCGTGGTGTCCGCGCGGCTGGACAACCTGGTGTCGGTGCATGCGGGCGTCACAGCCCTGGCGGATGCAGCGACCGCGGCCGACGCCCCCTCGTGCATCCCCGTCCTGGCGGCCTTCGACCACGAGGAGGTCGGCAGCGGTTCGGAGACGGGCGCGCAGAGCCCCATGCTGGAACGGGTACTCGGCCGTTCGGTCACCGCGCGCGGCGGCAGCTCCGAGGACTTCTCCCGCGCCCTGTCCGGCGCCTTCTGCATCTCCGCCGACATGGCGCACGCGGTGCACCCCAACTACGCGGAACGGCACGATCCGGGACACCATCCGCTGCCCAACGGCGGCCCCGCGGTCAAGGTCAACGTCAATCAGCGGTACGCCACCGACAGCACCGGCATGGCGGTGTTCGCGGCGGCGTGCGAGCGGGCGGGTGCGCCGTGGCAGCCGTTCGTCTCCAACAACGCGATGCCGTGCGGCACGTCGATCGGCCCGCTCACCGCGGCCCGGCTGGGTGTCTCGACGGTCGACGTGGGGGTGCCGGGGCTGTCCATGCACTCGGCGCGCGAGCTGTGCGGGGCCGAGGACCCCGGTCATCTGGCTGCCGTCCTGGGCGCGTTCGTGACATCCGGCTGACACCCGGGCCGGGGTGGGGTGGGGTGGCCGAGGCCGCCCCACCCCTTTCTCCGGGAAAGAGCTACGCGAACCGCTGCTTCGCGCTGCCGTCGCAGCTCTGCAGCCTCAGCGGGTCCTTGGCCGCCGCGAGCGTCAGGCACAGCCCGGTCGAAGCCGCCGGGCGCAGGGTGCCCGACTGCTTGACGAACTGCTGGTTGGCCGCGCCCGAGCAGTTCCACACGACGAGCGCGGCGCCTGCCTTGTAATCGCCGCCGGGCACGTCGAGGCACCGGTCGTGGCTCAGCTCCGCATGAATGCTCTTCGTACCGGAGTCGTACCACCAGCCCTGGTTGCGGCCGCCGTGGCAGTCCCAGCCGGCGATCTGCGTGCCGTTGCGGGTCACCGAGGCGGGGACGTCCACGCAGGTACCCGTGGCCTCGTTCTTCAGGGGCTTGAAGACGTCGTCCCACGCGGCGGGCTGAAGCACCGGCTGCCCCGTGCTCGCCGGGTCTGCGCAGCTCGCCTCACGCAGGGACGAGTTGTAGATCTGGGTCAGGCAGGAGGCGAAGGCGGCGTGGCCGCGCGCGTTCGGGTGGTAGGACTGCCGGACGGAGTTGGAGTCCGGCGGGAAGTGCGCCAGGTCGATGTAGAGGCCGCGGGCCCAGGTGTCCTCGCTGCAGACCTCGTGGCCGTGGAAGAGCCGGGAGTTGTCGAGGTAGACGGCTCCGGTGTCGGCGGCCACCTTGCGCATGCCGCGCTCGAAGGCGGGGACCGCGACATTACGGCCCCAGGCTGCGTCGGAGTCGTATCCGGCGCAGCCACCGGGAAGCTTGCCGGGGAAGTTCGGGTTGTCGTAGAAGTCCGGGCCGATCGGGCTCGGGTAGCCCATGACCACGAGCTTGTAGTCACTGCTGTTGTATCCGGCATCGGACATGACGCTCTTCAGATCGCGCACCGTCTGCTCGACCTTGGGGACGAGTCCGTCGACGCGCGCCTGCCAGCCGCCCTCGTACTTCGGCTGGCAGGTGCCCTGGGAGAGCACCCAGCGCTGGACGCAGTCCGTCATGACCGGGCCGAACTGAAGGTCGTCATTGGCGCCGGCGACCAGCACGATCATCTTGATGCGGGTGTTGCGGGCCTTGATGGCGAGGTTGTCGCTCTGCACGAGTTCGTCGGCGTACTGCTTCGATCCGCCGATCACGATGTTGCCGGTGTACGCGCCGGAGCAGGAAACGTTGTACGTGACGTCGGCCGGGATGCCGGTGCGGTGGATGGCGGATTCGGACGAGCGGTGACACCAGTTGTCGGGGCCGTTGGTGCCTGCCTCGTACGTGCCGACGCCCTCGCCGGAGATCTCGCTGTCGCCGAGCGAGATCAGCCCCGTCTTGCGGTCGGCGAGCGGGCGCTCGGCCGAGTCGCCGTACAGCTGGGTGGCTTCGGCGGCGCGGATGGCCTCCAGCTCGGGCGACAGGGGGGTGGATGCGGTAGTGGTGGAACCGGACCGGTCTGCCGCGCCCGCCGGTCCTGCGGCGGCGGCCATGCCGCCCAATGCCGCCGCCATGGCCGCGGCGGCCGCGACCGTACAGCGAAGTCTGTGCCTGGTGCGCCTCATTGCGCCTCCCCGGGTTGCTGCATGGGGGTACGGGGGTCGTCCCCCGGGAAATGCAGCACCCCGGTATTTACTGGCCGGTAGGCGACTTGGGAATACACAGAACGAGACAAGTGCTCAACTTTTTCAGGAGGTTATACCCCATGGACGACGCGCAGGCCCCTGGACAGACCCCCGCGGGCGGTTCGGATTTCCGCATCGAGCACGATTCAATGGGCGAGGTGAGGGTGCCCGCAGACGCCAGATGGCGGGCCCAGACGCAGCGCGCGGTGGAGAACTTCCCGGTCTCCGGCCAGCGCCTGGAGCGGGCCCACATCGAGGCCCTGGCCCGGATCAAGGCGGCCGCCGCCAAGGTGAACGCCGAGCTGAAGGTGCTCGACCCGGACATCGCCCTGGCGATCCAGGAGGCCGCCGAGGAGGTCGCAGAGGGGCGCTGGGACGCACACTTCCCGATCGATGTGTTCCAGACCGGGTCCGGCACCTCGTCCAACATGAACACCAATGAGGTCGTGGCCACCCTCGCCACCGAGCGGCTGGGCCGCGAGGTCCACCCCAACGACCACGTCAACGCGTCGCAGTCGTCCAACGACGTCTTCCCGTCCTCCATCCACATCGCCGCGACCGCGGCCGTCACCGGCGAGCTGATCCCGGCGCTGGACCATCTGGCTGCCGCCCTGGAGCGCAAGTCCGCCGAGTTCGCGACGGTCGTGAAGTCGGGGCGTACGCATCTGATGGACGCCACACCCGTCACTCTGGGCCAGGAGTTCGGCGGCTACGCGGCGCAGATCCGGTACGGCACCGAGCGGCTGCGCGCCTCCCTCCCCCGCCTCGCCGAGCTGCCGCTGGGCGGCACGGCCGTCGGCACCGGCATCAACACCCCGCCCGGCTTCTCCGCCGCAGTCATCGCCGAGGTCGCCCGCACCACCGGGCTGCCGCTCACCGAGGCCAGGGACCACTTCGAGGCGCAGGGCGCGCGGGACGGGCTCGTGGAGACGTCCGGCCAGCTCCGTACCGTCGCCGTCTCGCTCACCAAGATCTCCAACGATCTGCGATGGATGGCGTCCGGGCCGCGCACCGGTCTGGCCGAGATCAGCCTTCCCGACCTCCAACCGGGCTCGTCGATCATGCCGGGGAAGGTGAACCCGGTCATTCCCGAGGCCGTCCTGATGGTCGCGGCCCAGGTGATGGGGAACGACCAGACGGTCGCCGTTGCCGGCGCGGCGGGCAATTTCGAACTGAATGTGATGCTTCCGGTCATTGCGAAAAATCTGCTGGAGTCGGTGCGGCTCATGGCCAATGTCTCCCGGCTGCTCGCGGACCGTACGGTCGACGGGATCACCGCGAACGTGGAGCAGGCCAGGGAGTACGCGGAGTCCTCGCCGTCCGTCGTCACCCCGCTGAACAAGTACATCGGTTACGAGGAGGCGGCGAAGGTGGCCAAGAAGTCCCTGGCCGAGCGCAGGACGATCCGCGAGGTGGTGCTGGACTCGGGATATGTCGAGCGCGGCGATCTCACGGTGGAACAGCTCGACGAGGCGCTGGACGTGTTGCGTATGACCCGCCCGTGACATGTGTCGCAGCCGCCGCGCCGCAGCACCTCCAAGGGCCTGCCCGGCGGATCGGGGTCCGATGAACCGATACCGATTCGCGTAGGAGGATGTCCAGCACCAACCGCTGGGCGGAGCTCACCGAGACGTCCGTAGCTCGGGTCGCAGACACCAAGGCATTGATCGCCGACGACGCGCGATGCATGCGCGTTTGTTTTCGTTTGGCAGTCCAGGAATCATGGCGCGAGTCGGGCCCTCGGGCTTTCCGGGACTCGGGACCAGGGCTACGGGGAATCGGGGAGGATGCGCTGATGGCATGGGACGAGTGGGAGCAGCTCAAGGCCGATGCAGCAACACGTTCGGCGCAGATGCAGTTGAACCAGTATCCGGCCGATTCCGGGGGCGGCGTCTCGGCCGACCTGAAGTCGGACAAGAGGGCATGGGTCAAGGCGGGCGAGGGCACCAAGGGTCTCGCTGAGCCGATCGGCCCCGCGCTGACGAGACTTGAAGACGGGCAGACGGGGCTGGGCAACGCAGCCGGTTGCCAGAGCGCGGCGGCACAAAAGGAGCTGTACACCTCCTGGAGCGAGTACGTAAAGAATGTGCGCGAGCGCTGCAAGTCCCTCGGTGGGCTGCTTGAGTCTGCAGGGCATGACCTGTCGAAGACCGATGAGTCGTTGAAGACTGAGCTGGACGCGATCAAGGCCGAGTACACGGACACCCGGGCCGTCGGCGGCCAGTCGAAGGAGAAGTGATCCCGACTCATGGATCTTGCGATGCTGAAAGCGTTCAAGCCGTCGGCGTTCGAGAGCGCCGCGGACGCGTATCGAGCAACGAACGAGATGGCCAATGCGGCCAAGGACGCCATCGACAATCAGATCACCGCGGGGATTCGTAACCAACTCGAGGGCGCGGCGGCGAAGGCCGCCCTTCGGGAGCTGGCCGAGTTATCGAAGAACTTCCACTACATGCAGACCGAGTGCAGGCTGGTGAGCACCGCGCTGATCGGTTTCGCATTCGATATGGCAGTGGCCAAGCGCAAGCTGGGCGCAGCGCTTGAGGATGCGCGGGCGAACCACTGCACGGTGAACACAGACGGTTCGGTCAGCTTCCCGGCGGGCAGGATGCCGGGCGCGGAAAAGGATGCCGAGGGCGGCACAGTGACCGGTAGCGCCGGGGGCAGCCCGACGTCCGGCGCCCTGGAGCGCCAAGCGGTGAACATCCACCCGAATCCTCACTATGGCGCGGCCCTCGACTGTGCCAACCGGGTAGCAGACGCCTTGAAGGAAGCCACTGACGCAGACGCTGAGTGGGCGCCGAAGCTCCGCGCGCTCAAGGCCGACGACGACCTCGTGGTCTCGGACCGGGATCAGGTGGACGTGAAGTCCGACCGGGGTGGGGTACTCAGGGCTGCCGACCCTTACCTGGACAGCATCAAGGCCCCGCCGAAGGAAGCCACGCCCGAGGAGAACGCGGAGTGGTGGAAGAATCTCACCTCGGAGCAGCGGGCCGACTATCTGGCCGTCCATCCGAATTCCATCGGATCGATGAACGGCCTCCCGTCAGACGTTCGCGACGAGGCGAACCGAATGGTTCTGAACGAGACGAAGGCGGGATACCAGCTGGAGCTGGACGCCATTCCGAAAGAGCCGGCCAAGTACAGCCCCAACGGCAGCTACCCTGTTGCCGCTTTCACCCCGGAATGGCGGGAGTGGCAGGACAAGTACGGGGACAAGAAGGCCAGGTTGGAGGGCGTCATGAAGGGAATGAACGCCATCCAGGACCGCTTCGACCGCACAGGAAAAGGCGGCCTTCCCGAGGCGTACCTGCTCGGCTTCGATCCCACCGGTCTCGGGGACGGAAAGGTCATCCTCGCCAACGGGAATCCAGACAAAGCCGATCACGTAGGCGTCTACGTCCCCGGTACGTTCGCAGGAATAGAATCCATCGGCGGCGATGGGGGCACTCATGGAGACCTCGGCCGTGGCGAACGGCTGTGGGCCGAGAGTCACCGCCTCACTCCCGGCCAGAACGTCTCCACCATCACGTGGCTCGACTACAACGCGCCGGACAGCATCGTCCCGGAGGCGACACGCGGGCAATACGCGGACGAGGGCGGCCCGCAACTCTACGACTTCCTGCGGGGGAACGGAGCTGCGCAGCAGGCTGCCGACGACCCTCGCGCGCACACCACTGTCATCGGGCACAGCTACGGCAGCACGGTGGTCGGTGTCGCAGCACAGTCGGGGAGTTGGAATGACTCTGAGGCCGCCAACGACTTCGTGTTTGCGGGCAGTCCCGGTGTCCAGGCGGATCACGCGGTGGACCTGGGTGTCGGGGCCGACCATGTGTGGGCGATGGGCGCCCCCCGGGACGATCAGGTGGTCCGGCAGGGCGGGCGACTGATGGGGCTCGGTGACAACGGGGCCATCCCTACCGACGAATCCTTCGGCGGAAACATCATGGAGAGCGACTCCGGCGGACATACCGGATTCTTCGACGACAACTCTCTCAGCATACGCAATCAGGCAGCCGTCATCGCCGGCCAATACGACAAGGTGCAACTTGAATAGGCGATTTTCGAAATTCGGGTTCATTATCGTGACGTGCGCGCTTGCGATGGCGTGCTCGAACGGAAAAGAGGCGGCGGTGAAAACACAGGACAGTGATTCCGTGAAAGCGGGCGTCGAAAGGGCATCCAGCCGGATTCTCGAGATCCTCGACGTCAAGGGGAAAGTAACGGAAACGGGTGCAATGACGTCGCGTTGCTCGGACTACGACTCCGACGAGAAGGTCTACCGCACACGTCACCCCTGGAGCATCTACAAGGCCCCCTTTACCGATATGCAAAAGGGCATGGACCGCCTGCGGGTCGAACTCCCGAAAGACGGCTGGAAGATCGTCCGGGACGGCGTGGACGGCAGCAAGGCCAAGAGCCCGCAGATCGTCGCGGAGTCCAAGGGGGGCGAATTCGCAGTCGACGTACGATTGCACAGAGCGAGCGAAGTCGGAAACGCCCCAGACCTCCTGGAGGTCACCGTCGAATCAGCTTGCTACCGGTCGAAATAGCCCCGTGGTTGCCCGCCGAGACCGGCGAGGGCACACCTACTGCTCGGGTCGGCGGACGAGAACTTCTCGGTCCGGTCCTGGACCCCGAGGCCACGCCGGTCGCCTCCCATCTGGATGTGTGCGGAGAGGGGCCCTCTGCCCCTTGAGGCCTTGGGGGAGCGTGTGCCGGGCGGCGCGACGGGGTCCTGCCGGGAGGAACACTAGGATCTGCCCATGGCAGGTACGGAGCACACCGAGCACTGGGCGCCGGGCGATCAGATCCTGTGGCGCTACCGCGGCAACGGCACGCTGCGGCAGGACACCGCGCCGGGTCACATCCAGGGCCTGGTCCACATCTGCCGCCCCGTCACCGTTGTGCAGGACACCGACGAGTTGCTCGCCGTATGGGTGGCCCCCGGCACCGAGTGTGTGAAGCCGGTGCTGGCGAACGGCACCGAGGTGCACGACGAGCCGCTCGCCACCCGCTACACCGCCCCACGCACCACTGCCCGCTCGCCCTGGCTGGGCAACGGCGTGCTGAAGCTCGCCCGTCCTGGTGAACCCTGGTCGGTCTGGCTGTTCTGGGAGCCAGGCTGGCAGTTCCGCAGTTGGTACGTGAACCTGGAGGAACCGCGCACCCGCTGGGCGGGCGGCATCGACTCCGAGGATCACTTTCTCGACATCTCTGTCTACCCGGACCGCAGCTGGGTCTGGCGGGACGAGGACGAGTTCGCCCAGGCGCAGCGGGTCGGTCTGATGGCCCCGCAGACCGCGCAGCGGGTACGGGAGGCGGGCCTCGCGGCCGTCGAGGTGATCCGGGACTGGGGCGCGCCGTTCCGGGACGGCTGGGAGGACTGGCGGCCCGATCCGCGCTGGCGAGTTCCCGCGCTCCCGGATGACTGGGACCGTACCCCCTCGCATATGCCGTCGTGAGACCCTTGATGCACCCCAGGGGGGCAACCGTAGGATCGCCCTCCGGAGCGCCGCTCCGCTCCAACCGGCGGACGCGGCAACGGACCTGACCGCAAGTCATCGCACGAGCACCACGCACTGCATGAGCTGTATGAGCAGCATCAGCCGTATGAGTCGCATGAGCCACTACGAGGGGGTGGAGACGTGCTCGCTTTCGCCCGCCCCGTCGCCGGAAACGTTGTGTCCGAACCGTGCTGCGGGCATCAGGTTTCGGCCCCTCGTTCGTGGGCATCCGGTGACAGCCGTTGTTATCGCCGCTCTTGCCGGGGCACAGTAGCGCCCCAAGAGGTGATTGCCTCATACAACCGGCCCGGACGGACGGAACCCCACGCGTGACGGAGCATCCCACCTCCCACGAAGGCCGGCAGCCTCTCGCTGCCCGGTCGCAGGAACGCACCCGGCCACGGCAACAGGATGCCGCGCCGACTGCTTCCCCTGCCGTCGCGATCCCCGGCCCGGCCACGGCGCCGGGCGCAGGAGCGAATCCGGCGGCTACGGCGGCCAACCCCGGCCCCGCAGGACTCGACCCACAGGCAGCGGTCCGCCGAGAGGGCGACCGGCTGCGTTTCGTGGGGGCCGCCACCCGGCGGATCGCCCGCGGCATAGACCTGGACGAGATCGTGCTGGGCCTGTGCCGGGCCAGCGTGCCGACGTTCTCCGACGCCATACTGGTCTACCTTCGCGACCCGCTCCCGGTCGGCGACGAGCGGCCGGTCTCCCCGTTCGTCCTGCGGCTGCGCCGGTCGGACCGGCTGCGTCTGAACGAGGTGGAGACCGAGACCTCGTCGGAGATCGAACGGCTGCGGCTGCCCGCCGTCGATCCGCACGGCGATCTGCCTCCGGCGGCCGAGCTGTGCGAGGTCCGCTCGGGCGGCGCGCTCGCCGAGGTGCTGCGCGGTGTCCGGCCGGTCTTCGGGGACTCAGCGGCGGCCCGCGCCGCGCTGCCCGAACTGCTCGGCGGCAGACGGACCGTACCCACCGGACACCGTGCGATCCTCGCCCCGCTGCGCGGACGGCGACGGGTGATCGGCGCCGCCGTCTTCCTGCGCAGGACCGAACGGCCGCCCTTCGAGGCCAATGACCTGCTGGTCGCCGCCCAGCTGGCGACGCACACAGCGCTCGGCATCGACAAGGCCGTGCTGTACGGCCGCGAGGCGTACATCGCCGACGAGCTGCAGCGCACCATGCTGCCCGACTCGCTGCCGCAGCCGACCGGCGTCCGGCTCGCCTCCCGTTATCTCCCGGCCGCAGAGACAGCCCGGGTCGGCGGCGACTGGTACGACGCGATCCCGCTGCCCGGGAGCCGGGTCGCCCTGGTCGTGGGCGACGTCATGGGCCACTCCATGACGTCCGCGGCGATCATGGGCCAGCTGCGCACCACCGCGCAGACCCTCGCCGGGCTCGACCTGCCGCCGCAGGAAGTGCTGCACCACCTCGACGAGCAGGCGCAGCGGCTCGGCAGCGACCGCATGGCGACCTGCCTGTACGCGGTCTACGACCCCGTCGCGCACCGCATCACCATCGCCAACGCCGGGCATCCGCCGCCCGTCCTGCTCCATCTGGGCGGCCGCGCGGAGGTGCTGCGGGTGCCGGCCGGCGCCCCGATCGGCGTCGGCGGTGTGGACTTCGAGGCCGTCGAGCTGGACGCACCCGCGGGCGCCACATTGCTGCTGTACACCGACGGTCTGGTGGAGTCCCGGCTGCGGGACGTCTGGACCGGGATCGAGCAGCTGCGCGAACGGCTCGCCGCCACCGCCCGGCTCACCGGCCCGGACCATTCGCCGCCGCTCGAGGCCCTCTGCGACGACGTGCTCGACATGCTCGGCCCCGGCGACCGGGACGACGACATCGCGCTGCTGGCCGCCCGGTTCGACGGGATCGCGCCCAGTGATGTCGCGTACTGGCACCTGGAACCGGAGGAGACCGCTCCGGGGCAGGCCCGCAGGCTGGCCCGCCGAGCGCTGAGCCGTTGGGGGCTCGACGATCTCTCCGACTCGGTGGAGCTGCTGGTCAGCGAGGTGGTGACCAACGCAGTGCGTTATGCGGAGCGGCCGGTGACTCTGCGGCTGCTGCGCACCGACATCCTGCGCTGCGAGGTCGGCGACGACGCACCGCAGCTGCCCCGGCAGCGCCGGGCCCGGGACATGGACGAGGGCGGCCGCGGTCTGTTCCTCGTGAACCGGCTGGCCAGACGGTGGGGGGCGACGCGTCTTTCAACCGGCAAGGTGGTCTGGTTCGAGATGCCGGCCCCGGGCCAGTAGGGGGTCCGGGCCGGGGCCAGTAGGGCGTCCGGACCGGTGCGGACAAGAGCCCTGCACGGACGGTAGCCAAATGTTGCCGACCTCCTGTCGGCGGAGTTGACTTCAGTCGTGAACGAGACGACCTGACCGAAACCCCACCGACGGGAGGACGCTCGTGCCCGAGGAATCGAAGACCAGGAACACCCCCTACACCACGAACAACGCCGGAATCCCGGTGGAGAGCGATGAACACTCGCTCACTGTCGGATCCGACGGTCCGATTCTGCTCCAGGACCACTACCTCATCGAGAAGATGGCCCAGTTCAACCGTGAACGGGTTCCCGAGCGAGTGGTCCACGCCAAGGGCTCCGGCGCCTACGGCATTTTCAAGGTGACCAACGACGTCAGCCAGTTCACCAAGGCCGACCTCTTCCAACCGGGCAAGCAGACCGCCATGCTCGCCCGCTTCTCCACGGTCGCTGGTGAACAGGGCTCCCCCGACACCTGGCGCGACCCCCGTGGGTTCGCCCTGAAGTTCTACACGGAGCACGGCAACTACGACATGGTCGGCAACAACACGCCGATCTTCTTCGTGCGCGACCCCATGAAGTTCCAGGACTTCATCCGCTCGCAGAAGCGCCGCCCGGACAGCGCGGTGCGCGATCACGACATGCAGTGGGACTTCTGGACGCTCTCCCCCGAGTCCGCCCACATGGTCACCTGGCTGATGGGTGACCGCGGCATCCCGAAAACGTACCGCAACATGAATGGCTACAGCTCGCACACCTATATGTGGGTGAACGCGGGCGGCGAGCGGTTCTGGGTCAAGTACCGCTTCAAGACCGACCAGGGCATCGACTTCTACGCTCAGGCCGAGGCCGACGAGATCGCGGGCATCGACGGTGACGTCCACCGCCGCGACCTGTTCGAGTCGATCAAGCGTGGTGACCACCCGAGCTGGACGCTGTACGTCCAGATCATGCCGTTCGACGACGCACCGGACTACCGGTTCAACCCGTTCGACCTCACGAAGGTGTGGCCGCACGGCGACTACCCGGAGATCGAAGTCGGCAGGATGACGCTCAACGAGAACCCCGAGGACTTCTTCGTCCACATCGAGCAGGCGTCCTTCGAGCCGTCGAACCTGGTGCCCGGCATCGGTCCGTCGCCCGACAAGATGCTGCTCGGCCGGCTCTTCTCGTACCCGGACACCCACCGGTACCGGATCGGCCCGAACTACGCACAGCTGCCGCCGAACCGTCCGCGGTTCGGCCGGAACTCGTACGCGAAGGACGGCCCGATGCGGTACGAGCCGACACGTACGGGAGCGGTCTACGCACCGAACTCGTACGGCGGTCCGGCCGCGGACACCGAGCGCTTCGGCGACCCGGCGGGCTGGGCCACGGCGGGCGAAATGGTGCACGAGGCGTACAAGCTGCACCGCGAGGACGACGACTGGGGCCAGGCGGGCACGATGGTGCGCAAGGTCCTGGACGACGCGGCGCGCGACCGGCTGGTATCGAACATTTCCGGCCATCTGCTGGACGGGGTGAGCGCCCCGGTCCTGGAGCGCTCGCTGCAGTACTGGCGCAACGTGGACAAGGACCTCGGCGACCGGGTCGCCAAGAAGGTCAACGGCGGCTGACACGGTCGTACGCGGACGCACGGGAGAGGGGCGGTGCCGACCGGCACCGGCCCTCTCCCACGCTCACTGGCTCGACGGGTTCTTCTCGCTGTTGTTGCCATTGCCCGGCCGCCCGGGGTCCGCTCCGTTGCCCGGCAGGTCCGGGGACTGGCTCGGCGACTCCTCCGGCGACTGGCTCGGCGACTCTTCCGGTGACTGAGTGGCCGACTGGCTGGGCGAGCTGCTCGGGCTCTGCGTCGCGGGCGGGCTCGTCTGCCTGGACGGGGACGCGTCGGGGCTCTGGGTCGCCGAGGAGCTCATCGACGGGCTGGCCGGCAGGGAGACCTCGCCGTTCTCGACGTCCTGCAGGTCGAACTCGGCGCCGGAGCCGTTCAGCGCACCGAGGGTGTAGTCCGCCCAGATCTTCGCCGGGAAGCCGCCGCCGTTGGCCCGGCCGGAGTTGGCGGCACCGGTCAGGCTGACCTGCCCGCCGCCGTCCTCGGGCGACTCTCCGAACAGTCCGACGACCGTGCTGAGCTCCGGGGTGTAACCCGCGAACAGAGCGGCCTTGTTGTTCTCCGAGGTGCCCGTCTTGCCCGCCGCCTCGTAGGCCGAGCTGCTGGCCGCCCGGCCGGAGCCGTTCTCCACGACGTGCTGCAGAACGGAGGTGACGGTGTCGGCGGACTTACGGCTGATCACCTGGCTGCCGATGCCCTCGACCGGCTCGACCGTGCGCTCGCGGTGCTCGGCGGACTTCACGATGTACGGGGTGACCTTCTTGCCGTGGTTGTCGAGCGTGGCGTACGCGCCCGCCATGTCCCACGTCGAGGCGTTCATCGTGCCCAGCGTGATCGCGGGGCGCTCGGGGAAGTTCTTGTCCGGCAGCCCGAGGTCGAGCGCGGTCTGCTTCACCGCGGCGGGACCGACGTCGACGACCATCTGCGCGAACACCGAGTTGATCGACTTGTCCATCGCGTCCTGCACGGTGACGTCGCCGTAGCTGATGTCGTCCTCGTTCTGCGGGGCGAACGGGGTGTCGCTGCCCACGACCGGCCGCTTGCTGGTGCCGTCGTAGATGGTGTTGGCGCCGATCAGATCGCCGTCCTGGGTCTTCGACTCGTTCTCCAGCGCGGAGGCGAACACCAGCGGCTTGAAGGTGGAGGCCGGCTGGTAGTCCTGGCGGGTGGCGTTGGAGATGTAGTGCTTGATGTAGTCCTCGCCGCCGTAGAGCGCGACGACGGCACCGGTCTTCGGGTCGACGGAGGTGGCGCCCGCCTGGACGGTCGCGTCGACCTTGTTGTTCTCGCGGTCGAGCTTGGACTCCAGCTGCCGGTCGACCGACTCCTCCAGCTGCTTCTGTCGCTTCTTGTCGATGTTGAGGGTGAAGGTCCAGCCGCCGGCCTGCCGCATGGTCTCCGTGACGCCCTGCTTCTCCAGCTCCTTGTTGGCCGCGTCGACGAGGTATCCGGTCTGGCCCTCCATGCCGCGGGCGGGCTTGGGCTTGTCCGGGACGGGGAACTTCAGGGTGTCGCGCTCGGCCTGGTCGAGCCAGTGCATCTCGACCATGTTGTCGAGCGTGTAGGCCCAGCGATCCTTGACGAGCTTCTTTCCGGTGTCCGTCGCGGTCGCCCAGTCGTACTGGCTGGGGGCCTGGAGCGTCGCGGCCAGGTAGGCGCCCTGGGAGATGTTGAGGTCCTTGGCGTCGACCCCGTAGTAGGCCTGCGCCGCGGCCTGGATCCCGCTCGCTCCGCGTCCGTAGTACGCGGTGTTGAGGTACCCGGCGAGGATGTCGTCCTTCCCCATCTGCTGATCGACCTTGAGGGAGATCACCAGTTCCTTGAGCTTGCGGCTGATCGTCGGGTCCTGCGTCAGGTAGTAGTTCTTGACGTACTGCTGGGTGATGGTCGAGCCGCCCTGCTTGCCCTGGCCGGTGACGGTGCTGAGGAGGGCCCGGGTGGTGCCCTTCAGGTCGACGCCCTGGTCCTTGTAGAAGGTCTTGTTCTCGGCGGCGACGAAGGCGTGCTGCACGTCCTTGGGCACCTCGGAGATGTCGACGATCTCCCGGTTGACCTCGCCCGTCCGGGCCAGCAGGCTGCCGTCGGCGTACTTGTAGACATTGCTCTGCTGCTTGGCCTGGGCGTTGGCCTCGGGCACGTCCACCACCATGTACAGCACGGCGAAAGCGCCCATGCCCAGCAGGCAGAACCCGAAGAAAGCGCCCAGCATCTTCCGCCAGGTGAAGAGTCTGCGTATGCCGCCGCTCTTCGCGGCCCGCCGCGACCCGCGCCGCTGGGCTCGTCGCGCATCCGCTCGACCCATCTCTGTGTTGCTCCTGTTTCTGCTCGACCAGATCAGCTCAGCCAGCTAACACCGTCAGCAAGGACAGAAAGCAAGCGATGTGACCTTTTCCGGACGTGACAATGAGCACCTGCCCTCTGAGGAGGAGACTCCCGAGAGGTGCTCAGGGTTGCGAATCCCGGTAATGTGCAATCACATTGATAGTACCGGTCAGTCGGTGCAGGTCTTTCGAAACGGGGGATTCCATGCCCACCCAAGGCAATCCGCACGATGTGTCCACCCTGGTCGCACCGGGAGAAGCGGAAGATCTCCACCCAGGTCCGCAACCACGAGACCGCTCGGAGCGGAAAGCGGCCATGGTCAGCAATCCGATGGTGGTGCTGTGCGGCGACCGTGCGGCGCAGCCGGTCCTCAATACGGGCACTCTTTACCAGTGACCGAAGAAACCCCCGGGCCCAGACAGGCGCCACAGCGCAAACAGATACTGCTGCGGCTGGATCCCTCGGTGCACTATGCGCTGGTCCGCTGGGCCGCCGACGAGCTGCGCAGCGCGAACGCCCAGATCGAGTTCCTGCTGCGCAGGGCGCTGGCGGAGGCCGGCCGCCTGCCGGGCACGGCCCGCCCGATCCCCCGCCGGGGGCGCCCCCCGAAGCCCCCGGGCCCCGTGTGACCACGGGGCGCAGCACCGGTTCCGGATGGGCCGGGGCGAGGGAAGAACCCTCGCCCCGGCCCTTACCTTCGGGCACGTATACACCGTATGTATACACGCCATGTATAGTTCCCGTATGTCTATCGGCCACACTCTGCTCGGACTCCTTGAGTCCGGCCCCCGCCACGGCTACGACCTCAAGCGCACGTTCGACGAAAAGTTCGGCCACGACCGCCCCCTGCATTACGGGCAGGTCTACTCGACCATGTCCCGGCTCCTGAAGAACGGCCTCGTCGAGGTCGACGGTATCGAGAGCGGGGACGGCCCGGAGCGCAAGCGATACGCCATCACCCAGGCCGGTATCACCGATGTCGGCGAGTGGCTCACACAACCGGAGAAGCCCGAGCCCTACCTCCAGTCGACGCTCTACACGAAGGTCGTCCTGGCCCTGCTCACCGGCCGCAGCGCCGAAGCCCTGCTGGACACCCAGCGCACCGAGCACCTGCGCCTCATGCGCATCCTCACCGACCGCAAGCGCAAGGGCGACCTCGCCGATCAGCTGATCTGCGACCACGCGCTCTTCCACCTGGAAGCCGATCTGCGCTGGCTGGAACTGACCGCCGCCCGGCTGGACCGGCTCGCCGCGGAGGTCGGCGCATGACCCCGCCGGCTCCCTGCTCAGCGCCGACAACCTGTACAAGTCATACGGGTCCACGCCCGCGCTGCGCCGCACCGATTTCGGCTTCGTCTTCCAGTTCGGCCAGCTCGTCCCCGAGTTGACCTGCGTGGAGAACGTCGCCCTGCCGCTCCGCCTGAGCGGCGCCAAGCGCAAGGACGCCGAACGCACCGCCCGCCACTGGCTGGAGCGCCTGGAGGTCGAGGATGCCGGTGCCAAGCGCCCCGGCGAGATCTCCGGCGGGCCAGGGCCAGCGCGTCGCCGTGGCCCGTGCACTGGCCCGCCTCGCTGACCATCGGAGACTGCGCGACTCTGCGCGAGATCGCCCGGATCGGCTCCTGCAAGGAGGCGACGCGTTCGTCGTCCACCCCGAGGACAAGGAGATGGCCAAGTGGGTGGACCAGACGGCCCGCAAGGGCAAGGCGGTCGAACTCAACTACGCTGCGGGGTCGGAGCCCAGCAAGAAGTCGCAGCTGTGGACCCTGCCCGCCGACACGCCGACCGTTCTCGCCCGCCGCGATCCGATGGGCCGGGACCACTGGGACATCGTGGCGACGGCCGGCGCGATCGACCCGAGCACCCTGCCGCAGGACCGCGCCCCTCCCCCGTCCTAAGCGCCCGCCGTCACCCGTACCGGCAGCGCCTTCATCGCCTCCCGGAGCGCCGCCGCGAACTCCTCGAATTCCTCGTGCCGCGCGGCCCCCGCCCGCATCCCCAGCGCCACCCGTCGCGAAGGCGCAGGTTCCGCGAAATACCCGGTGGCCAGCGCGTCGTTGCGACTGGTCTCCACCGTCACCGCGGTACGCGGCAGCAGCGTCACCCCGAGCCCGCCGGCGACCAGCTGCACCAGCGTGGAGAGCCCGGCCGCGGTCGTGGTGACCGGCGCACCCTCCGCACGCCCCGCCTCCCTGCATATGTCGAGGGCCTGGTCGCGCAGGCAGTGCCCCTCGTCGAGCAGCAGCAGCGGCAGCTCGCGCAGGGCCTCGCGCGGAATGTCGGTGCGGCCACCCAGCCAGTGGTCCCGCTCCATCACCAGCACGAAGTCCTCGTCGAAGAGCGGAAGTTCGGTCACTCCCGGCACCCCGAGCGGCACGGCGAGCAGCAGCAGATCCAGCCTTCCCGCAGCCAGCCCCTCCAGCAGCGAGGAGGTCTGCTCCTCGTGCACCTGGAGAGCCAACTCCGGGTAGCGCTCATGGACCAGCCCCAGCACGGTCGGCAGCAGATACGGCGCGACGGTCGGTATCACGCCGAGCCTGAGCACCCCGGTGAACGGCGCCCGGACCGCCTCGGCCTCCTCCATCAGCTCGCCCACGGCCTCCAGCACCACCCGGGCCCGGACCGCGAGCCGCTCCCCGGCCGGCGAGAGCAGCACCTTGCGCGTCGTACGCTCGATGAGCTGGACACCCAGCGCCTCCTCCAGCGCGGACACGGCTCCGGACAGTGCCGGCTGACTCATCCCGATTGCTGCCGCCGCATCCCTGAAGTGCAGATACTCGGCGACAGCCGCGAAGGCGCGCAGCTGCGACAGGCTGGGCTGTTTGGGGCGATTACCCTGATTCTTCTGCGCCACTGATAGGCACCTCCGATCATCATGACCGAGTGTAGCTATTTCACTGATCAATGGACTCTGTGCCAAGGTAGAGATCGTCCAACCCTCAGGAACTCCCCCAAAGGGGAATTCCTACGTACTAGGAGAGCGCGTGCTCACTGTCGGCGACAAGTTCCCCGAGTTCGACCTGACTGCTTGTGTTTCGCTGGAGAGCGGCAAGGAGTTCGAGCAGATCAACCACAAGACCTACGAGGGCAAGTGGAAGATCGTCTTCGCGTGGCCGAAGGACTTCACCTTCGTGTGCCCCACCGAGATCGCCGCCTTCGGCAAGCTGAACGACGAGTTCGCCGACCGTGACGCGCAGATCCTCGGCTTCTCCGGTGACTCCGAGTTCGTGCACCACGCCTGGCGCAAGGACCACCCGGACCTGACCGACCTGCCCTTCCCGATGCTGGCCGACTCGAAGCACGAGCTCATGCGTGACCTCGGCATCGAGAGCGAGGACGGCTTCGCCCAGCGCGCCGTCTTCATCGTCGACCAGAACAACGAGATCCAGTTCACGATGGTGACCGCCGGTTCCGTGGGCCGTAACCCCAAGGAGGTCCTGCGGGTCCTGGACGCCCTGCAGACCGACGAGCTGTGCCCGTGCAACTGGACCAAGGGCGAGAACACCCTCGACCCGGTCGCACTCCTCGCCGGCGAGTGAGCTGACAGCGACATGGCACTCGACGAACTGAAGGCCGCCGTTCCGGACTTCGCCAAGGACCTGAAGCTGAACCTCGGTTCGGTCATCGGGAACAGCGAACTGCCGCAGCAGCAGCTGTGGGGCACCGTCCTCGCCTGCGCGATCGCCTCGCGCTCGCCGAAGGTGCTGCGCGAGCTGGAGCCCGAGGCGAAGGCCAACCTCTCCGCGGAGGCGTACACCGCCGCGAAGTCGGCCGCCGCCATCATGGCGATGAACAACGTCTTCTACCGGACCCGGCACCTGCTGTCGGACCCCGAGTACGGGACGCTCCGTGCGGGCCTGCGGATGAATGTCATCGGCAAGCCCGGCGTGGAGAAGATCGACTTCGAACTGTGGTCGCTCGCCGTCTCCGCGATCAACGGCTGCGGCCAGTGCCTGGACTCCCACGAGCAGGTGCTTCGCAAGGCCGGCGTAAGCCGTGAGACCATTCAGGAAGCCGTCAAGATCGCCTCGGTGATCCAGGCGGTCGGCGTGACCCTCGATGCCGAGGCCGTGCTCGCCGAGTAGGACCAGCAGTACCCCTTGTACGAGAAGGGCCCCGAGGACGACCGACCGTCCCCGGGGCCCTTCTTCTTTTCACGGCGAAAATCGGTCAAAATCGGTCCCCTTGCCGTCGGCTAGCCAACGTCCTCGGGCGGCATTCCCGGTGCGGGCGTCGGGGCGACGTCGACGGCGGTCGCCCCGCGCGGGGACGGCGCGTGCCGCAGGGCTTCCTCCTGCCCGTACGACCGCAGATAGCCGACCACCGTATTGGTGACCGCGACCAGTGGCACCGCGACGACCGCTCCGCCGATGCCCGCGACCATGCCGCCCGCGGCGACCGAGAGGACGACGGCGAGCGGATGTACCCGCACCGCGCGTCCAAGGATGAACGGCTGCAGCACGTGGCCCTCGATCTGCTGCACGGCGAGCACCACGGCCAGCACCATCAACGCGGTGAACACGCCGTCGGTGACCAGCGCGACGACCACCGCGAGCGCGCCGGAGATCACCGCGCCGACCAGCGGGATGAAGGCGAAGAGGAAGATGAAGACGGCGAGCGGCACCGCCATCGGCACGTTGAGGAACCAGATGCCGAGCCCGATGAAGATCGCGTCGATCAGCGCCACTACGACCGTGCCCCGCACATAGGCGGTCAGCGTCCGCCAGGCGCGCGGCCCGGCACCCGCGACACCCGGCCGGGCCTGCGCGGGCACCAGCTTCAGCACCCACTGCCAGATGCGCTTCCCGTCGTACAGCAGGAAGAGCGTCGAGAACATCGCCAGCAGCATCCCGGTGAGGAACTCCACCATCACGGTGACGCCCTGCAGTCCGGCGGAGGTGATCTGCTCGACATTGGTGCCGATGGTGTCGCTGAGGTTCTGCGCGACGTCGTTGATCTGCTGCTCGGTGACGTGGAATGGGCTGTCGAGCAGCCAGTTCTTCAGATCTTCGATACCCGCTCGGACCTGGTCGGAGAGGGTGTCGATGTTGTCCATGACCTGCCAGACCACGAACCAGCCGACCAGGCCGATGATGACGAAGCCCAGTATCGCGGTGACCGCGGTGGCCAGTCCGCGCGGCAGACCGTACCGCCGCAGCCGGGCGACGGTCGGCTGGAGCATCGCGGTGACGAGCAGCGCGGCGACGAAGGCCAGAACCACCAGCTGTACGGCGCTGATGACCCGCATCAGCACCCAGAGCGCGCCCGCCAGGACGAGCAGCCGCCAGCCCGCCTCGGCCGCGACCCGCATGCCCCAGGGGATCGCCGCGACCGGATCGGGCCGGGCGGTCACGGAGGGGGCGTACGCGGGCGGCGGCGGCACACGGCCGGCCACGGCGCCATGCCGGCCCGCATCGGCCGGTAAGGCTCCGTCAGGCAGGGCAGCGGCGGGTACGGCGGCGGCCTCCGGCGGCCCGAACTGCGCGGCCTCGCCCACCTCGTCCGCAACCCCCTCGTCCTCAACCCCCTCAGCCTCGGCCCTGCGCTGCTCCAGCCGCTCGCCCAGTTCGGTCAGTTCGGTGCCCAGCCGGCCGAGCCACCACGGAAGTTTCGACATGATCGACGCTTCTCCCCCGTCCCTCTCTCCCCACTGCTCCCCCGCCGAGCCGTCCGGACCGGCCGGATCGACCGTACACGCGCGAAGCCCCTCACCGCAGGACGGAGAGGGGCTTCGAGGGGTTGAGACAGACCGGAACCTCAGGAGGTTCTAGTACCAGTGGTTGGCCTGCCAGAACGACCAGGCACCGCACGGGCTGCCGTAACGGCCGTCCATGTAGCTGAGGCCCCACTTGATCTGTGTGGCCGGGTTGGTCTGCCAGTCGGCGCCGGCGGAGGCCATCTTCGAGCCGGGCAGCGCCTGAACGAGGCCATAGGCACCGGAGGACGGGTTACTCGCCTGGTAGTTCCACGTCGACTCGTGGTTCACGATGTTGCTGAAGCACTGGAACTGGTCGGCGGGCACCATCTGCCGCGCCATCGCCTGTACCTCGGCCACGGTGTACGAGCTCTTCGTGGCGAACGTGGAGGCGCTGCGGACCTCGGAACGGCTGGCGCGCTCCGCCGCGTCCTTCTTGTCCTGCTTCTCCTGGCGCTCCTGCTCCAGCTTGGCCTCGGCCGCCTGCTTCTTCGTCTGGGCGTCCTTGGCGGCCTGGATACGGGCCGCTTCCTCCACGGACTTCTTCGCCGCCGCGTCGGCCGCGGACGCCTGGGCATCGGCCTGCTGGGTCAGCGAGGCGGTCTGCACCTGGGCCTGCTGGCCCGCAGGGATGTCGGCGAGAAGCGTCGTGTCGGCTGCGGTCGCCTCGAAGTTGTTGTCGTCGGCAGCGGCAGAGCTGCCCGAGGCGACGCCTACGACGGCGCCGACGGTGGTGACCGCAGTGGCTGACGCCACGGCGAACCCCCGGACCGAGATCCGGCTCACACGGTGTCCTTCCAGCATCGCCCGCTTAGGTGACCTCGCGGACGCAATCGTGCCCCTGGCACTGGCCTCCCTACTGCTTGGGTCACGGGAGGCACGGGCCCGGTGGGCAACTCCCCGGAGGAAGTGCCGCGTGGTACTCGCGGGCGGCATACGGACGGCGATTGTTGAGTTGTGTGGTGCGTGGCACCTCTGGAGGTGCGGGTGTGCCGTATGCGGGGCCTGACGGAAGCAAGACTCTGCCGGAACGGCACACCGGGAAGCAATTCTCCGTTGCGTGTGAAAGCTCACACCCCGTTTGGAGCAAATGTTTTTCGAAAGTCCACCGCATCACGGTGCCGCCCGGCTAAGCTGCTTCGCTCGCCGGGCGGCACCAACTGTCGTATCCCGTATCAGATCTGGCCTTCCTCCAGCATTTCGGTCACCAGTGCGGCGATCTGTGAACGCTCGGAGCGGGTGAGCGTGACATGCGCGAAGAGCGGATGGCCCTTCAGTTTCTCGACCACGGCAACGACTCCGTCGTACCGGCCGACCCTGAGGTTGTCCCGCTGGGCCACGTCATGCGTGAGCACCACCCGGGAATTCGCGCCGATCCGGGACAACACGGTCAGCAGGACGTTCCGTTCGAGGGACTGCGCCTCGTCGACGATCACGAAGGCGTCGTGGAGCGAGCGGCCCCGGATGTGGGTGAGCGGCAGGATCTCCAACATCCCGCGCCCCAGCACCTCCTCGATCACCTCGCGTCCGGCGACCGCCGAGAGCGTGTCGAAGACGGCCTGCGCCCAGGGGCTCATCTTCTCGGCCTCGGTGCCGGGGAGATAGCCCAGCTCCTGCCCGCCGACCGCGTACAGCGGGCGGAAGACCATCACCTTCTGGTGCTGCCTGCGCTCCAGGACGGCTTCGAGTCCGGCGCAGAGCGCCAGCGCCGACTTGCCGGTGCCGGCCCGGCCGCCCAGCGACACGATGCCGACCTCCTGGTCGAGGAGGAGGTCGAGCGCGATGCGCTGCTCGGCGCTGCGGCCGTGGATGCCGAAGACCTCCCGGTCACCGCGCACCAGGCGCACATTGCCGTCGGCGGTGACCCGGCCCAGTGCCTTGCCGCGCTCGGACTGGAGGACCAGTCCGGTGTGCACGGGCAGTTCGGCGGCTTCGGGTACGTACAGCGTCTCCTCTCCGTAGAGCAGGTCCACCTGCTCGGCGGCGAGGGAGATATCCGACATCCCCGTCCAGCCGGAGTCGGTGATCGCGAGTTCGGCTCGGTACTCCTCGGCGAGAAGCCCGACCGAGGACGCCTTGATGCGCAGCGGCAGGTCCTTGGAGACGACTGTGACGTCGTACCCCTCGGCCTGGAGGTTGCGCGCGACCGCGAGGATCCGTGAGTCGTTGTCCCCCAACCGGTAGCCGACGGGCAGCACGCCGGGGTCGGAATGGTTGAGTTCGACGCGCAGTGTCCCGCCCAGATCCCCGAGCGGGATCGGGGTATCCAGCTGGCCGTACCGGGTCCGGAAGTCGTCCAGCAGGCGCAGGGCCTGCCGGGCGAAGTACCCCAGCTCCGGGTGGTGCCGTTTGGCCTCCAGTTCCGTGACCACGACGATCGGGAGCACGACTTCGTGCTCGTCGAACCGGGCCATGGCGTTCGGATCGGCCAGCAGGACGCTGGTGTCGAGAACGTAGGTGCGCCTGTCGAGCATGCGGCGCTTTGTGCTGGTCACCACGGAAGGACGTACCCCCTCGGATGAGGTTGGGTTGCGACGGCGTCGCGGAGCATCCCAATAGGAGAGGACTGACCGGGCTGCGGCCCCGATGCACGGGCCGCGCGCCGGCCCTCCGCGTCGGCCGCACTGTATGTACGGTCCTTCGTGTGCAAGAGGCCTCCCGGGCGAGCGGACTTTGTGCCGCTCACTTGGACACGACGTCCGCCTGGCTGGTGACCGGACATCGACCTGTCAGGGGTATTCCCTCGAACACGCGAAGCCATGCCCACCTGGGGCGAGCGGGTGACGTGGTGCGCCGGGTGCGTGGGATCGAACACGTCACCCGAATGGCCCTGTCCTTGCTTCTCAAGCCCGTCCGGCGATCGCGGCGGAACCGGTGCCGCCGGGAGCGGTCCTGTCGGAGGGCGGAGCCCCGTGAGGAGGCGGCAGCCTTTCAGAGCCTGTCGGGTGTCAGCCGCCGTAGCGGCGGTGGCGGGCTGCGTAGTCGCGCAGGGCCCGCAGGAAGTCGACGCGGCGGAAGGCCGGCCAGAAGACCTCACAGAAGTAGTACTCGGAGTGCGCGCTCTGCCAGAGCATGAAGCCGGAGAGCCGCTGCTCGCCGCTTGTGCGGATCACCAGGTCGGGGTCGGGCTGGCCCCGGGTGTAGAGGTGCTCGGAGATCAGGTCGGTGGAGACGATCTCCGCCAGGTCCTCGAAGGACGTCCCCTTGGCAGAGTGGTCCAGCAGCAGCGAGCGGACCGCGTCCGCGATCTCCTGGCGCCCGCCGTAGCCGACGGCCACATTGACCAGTATCCCGTCGATGCCGACCGTGGCCTGCTCGGCCTCCTTGAGGACGGTCTGGGTGCGGGCGGGCAGCAGATCGAGCGTGCCGACGTGGTGGACCCGCCAGCGCCCGTCCGCCGCGAGGTCGCGCACGGTGTTCTCGATGATGCCGAGGAGCGGTGTCAGCTCGGACTCGGGCCGGTCGAAGTTGTCCGTGGAGAGCAGCCAGAGTGTGACGACTTCCACATCGGTCTCACTGCACCAGCCGAGCAGCTCCTGGATCTTGTCCGCACCGGCCTGGTGCCCTTGCGCGGCCGTGCCGCCGGAGGCCTTCGCCCAGCGTCGGTTACCGTCGAGGATGACGCCGATGTGCTTGGGCACCTGGGTGTGGTCGAGGCGGGCCTCCACCCGGCGCGCGTAGAGCCCATACACCAGGTCGCGCAAGTTCACTGAGTTCACCTCTCGGTTTCGTGCGGGCCCGCCCGCCCCAATGCCCGGGGCCCAGGGTCGTCCCTCTGGGGATCGCCGCACTACTCCGCAGCGTTTTATCGCCCCGCCGCGCCGTGGCAGTCCCCGAGGCCGCCACATTACTGCGCAGGCGGCGCACCGGCCCAACCCGGCCTGTCACAAGTCCGTGATAAGGAGAGAAACGTGACTGATTCTCCTCTCCTCTACCGGGCAGCCGGTTCGCGTTACGACTCCATGGAGTACCGCCGTACCGGCCGCAGCGGGCTCAAGCTCCCGGCCGTCTCCCTCGGCCTCTGGCACAACTTCGGCGACGACCGCACGCTGGACTCCCAGCGGGCGATCCTGCGCCGCGCCTTCGATCTCGGGGTGACCCACTTCGATCTGGCCAACAATTACGGGCCGCCGCCCGGCTCCGCCGAGCTCAACTTCGGCAAGATATTCCGGCAGGACTTCGCCCCGTACCGGGACGAGCTGATCATCTCCACCAAGGCCGGCTACGACATGCACCCGGGCCCGTACGGTGAGTGGGGCTCCCGCAAGTACCTGCTGTCGTCGCTCGACGCCTCGCTGAAGCGGATGGGGCTCGACTACGTCGACATCTTCTACTCCCACCGCTTCGACCCGGACACTCCGCTGGAGGAGACGATGGGGGCGCTGGCCTCCGCCGTACAGCAGGGCAAGGCGCTGTACGCGGGTGTGTCCTCGTACAGCGCGGAGCAGACCGCCGAGGCGGCCCGGCTGCTCAAGGGGATGGGCGTACCGGCGCTGATCCATCAGCCGTCCTACTCGATGATCAACCGCTGGATCGAGGACGACGGGCTGCTCGACACCCTGGAGACGGCCGGCATGGGCTGCATCTCCTTCGTGCCGCTCGCCCAGGGCCTGCTCACGAACAAGTACCTGACAGGCATCCCGGAGGGCTCTCGCGCCACCCAGGGCAAGTCCCTGGACCCGGGCCTGCTCTCCGACGAGGTGCTGCGCCGACTGAACGGGCTGAACGACATCGCCCACCGGCGCGGTCAGTCACTCGCCCAGCTGGCACTCAACTGGGTGCTGCGGGACAGCCGTATGACGTCGGCGCTGATCGGCGCTTCGAGCGTGAAGCAGCTGGAGGAGAACGTCGCGGCGCTGGCCGGGGCGCCGCTGTCCGCCGAGGAGTTGAAGGAGATCGACACCTTCGCCGTGGACACCGCGGGCACCAACATCTGGGCCGGACGGAGCTGACCGGGGCGGCCTGCACGGGGCCGGTACGCAGTCGGCACGCGGCCGCCACGCGGCCCGCACAGCGGGCCCACAAAAAACGGGCCGGTCCGTGGGGGGGGGTTACGGACCGGCCCGAGGGGGGGTTTCCACCATAACCCTTCGTAAGTGATGCTGCGTGCCACGCCACTCAATAATTACTCTCCGAATTCGCTGGACTCCGGTGAGAGCACGGCATCAGGCGGCCTCTCAGTGGCCGCCGACCGGCTTCACGCAGCGGGTTCCTTGGGGGGGCAGCCATGGGCCTCGGTGTTGACGCACCCCGTTGACCATGCCGAGGTTCACCGGGCCCGTCCGGGCGCCGTCTCGTCGTCGGAGGCTGCGGGGCGGGCTGGGCATCAGCCTCTCGCCGGTGCGCCCCGGTGGCCGTGGGTGAAGCGGATCGACACGGTGTCGCCGCCGATGACCACGAAACGTCCGCCCTCGCACCGGATGACGGCCTCGCGCACCTCGCCCTTCTCGTCCCTGCGCTCCTCGGTGCGGGTGACGGTCCAGCCGCCGTCGGGCGGCTGCGGCAGGTTGGACACGGCGGCGAACTCCCACTGCCCCGACGGCACGCACCAGTCGGGCAGCCGCGGCCAGGCGCCGGGACCGACGTGCAGGGTCCAGTCGGATGCGCAGGTCAGGAGCACCGACTGGCCGTCGGCCAGCAGGAATTCGACGGCTTCCGGCTCTCCCATCCGTCCCTCCGGCCGGTAGAAGACGCCAAGCACTCCGACGATCCGTGCGCCTCTGAGCCAGTCGGCCTTCCCCTGCCGCGGGACACGCGGTGCTTCCTCTTCGTTCCCCACCCTCATGGCCGGCTCCCTCCCATGCGCTCACCGCCCAGGGTCGCATCCTTCGGGCGGAAGCAGGGGGCACGCGGCCTACTCCGGTGTGCGGGCCTCGGTCTTGCGGGCTTCGATCAGGAATCGGGTGGTGTGGGCCACGAGCGGCCCCTCGGTCTCGATCCGGTGGTGCAGCGCGGCCAGTTTCGGCCGGTACTCCTCGACGGTGAAGCCCGGCACCATCCAGATCACTTTCCGCAGGAAGTAGACGACGGCGCCGATGTCGAAGAATTCGGTACGCAGTGTCTCCATCCGCAGATCGACGACTTCGAGCCCGGCCGCCTCGGCTTCGACCCGCGCCTTCTCCGGGTCGCGGGCGCCGCGTACCTCAAGCGGCTGCGGGCCGAGGAAGTACTCGACGAGTTCGAAGACGCTGGCCGTGCCGACCTGCTGCGAGAAGTACGTGCCCCCGGGGGTGAGCACCCTTGCGATCTCCGCCCACCAGGTGGTCACCGGATGCCGGCTGACCACCAGGTCGAAGGCGTTGTCGCCGAACGGCACGGTGGCTCGTCCGCGTCGGCGACGACGGCAGCGCCGCGCGGGTGCAGGAGGGCGGTGGCGCGGGCGAGGTTCGGCGGCCAGGACTCGGTGGCGACGGTGAGCGGAGGCAGTTTCGGTACGGAGGCGAGGACCTCGCCACCGCCGGTCTGGATGTCGAGCGCGGCCCCGGCCCGTCCCATCCGGTCCGCCATGGCGCGGGCGTAGCCCCAGGAGGGGCGCTGTTCGGTGGCCCGGCCGTCGAGCCAGGAGAAGTCCCAGCCGTCGACGGAAACGGCCGCGGCCTCTGCGACGAGGGCGTCGAACCGTGCGCGTTCTGCTGCTTCTCCGCGTGTCCTTGGCATGCGGGGATGGTGTCAGCCGGGTGGTGGCCCGCGCGACCGGAATACGGCGGGGCGGACGGCAGGCCGGATGGCGGTCAGGCGGCCAGTCCGCCGAGGAGTACGCCCAGCAACGCGCCCGTGATCATGAACGGTCCGAACGGGATGCCGGTCTTGCGCCCGGCCCGCTTCAGGACCATCAGCCCGAACCCGTACAACGCACCGAGCAGGAACCCGGCGAAACCACCGGCGAACACCACGGCCCAGCCGTACCAGCCGAGGGCCACGCCCAGCGACAGGGCGAGTTTGACGTCTCCGAAGCCCATTCCGTTCGGGTTGATCAGGAAGAGCAGGAAGTAGAAGGCGCCGAGGGCCGCACCGCCGAGCAGGGCGGACAGCCAGGATCCGCCGTGCTCCGGGAGCAGCGAGGCAGCGCCCAGGAGGACGGTGACCGCCGCCGCGGCGGGCAGTGTCAGCCGGTCGGGCAGGCGGTGCACGCGGCGGTCGATGGTCGCGAGGAGGACGCCGACAGGGGCCAGCAGCAGCCAGACGGCGAGTTCGGGCCGGAGACCGGTGGCCGCCGCGAGGGCGGCACAGGCGAGCGCGGTGACGACGGGGATCAGGACGCCGGGGGCGTAGCGCGCCGCGGGCCGCGCGGTGCGTTCCCCGTCGCTCCGGTTTCCCGGCTCGGCGCCCGAAGCGGTGGGGACCGGCACCGCCGCCGCACACATGACGCACCGGGTGGAGCCGAGCCAGCCGCGGGCGGCCCCGGTCAGGGCGTGGCCCGCGGGGCAGGTGTCCCGCCAGGCGTCCTCCGGTTCGACGGAGAACCGGTAGGCGGCGCGCGGGACCAGCAGTCCGGACGCTGCGCCCCAGAGTGCGGCGAGCACTGTCAGCATGACGTACACGGAGCAGACCCTAGGCGGGTGCCGGGCACGGGTCATGGGCCCTGGGGCCCACTCGCACCGTTCCGGACCCAGCGGCCGTCACCGGACGCTACCGTCTTGGCCATGGCTCAATGGCGCAATGGGAATGGGACGTTGACGGTCACCGATCCACAAGGAGGGCAGGAGCCGGAGATACCACTGCGGATCGCGGCCACGTACCGGACCAGGAGCCGCGGGCTGCTCGGGCGGGACGGGATCGACGGCGCCCTGCTGATCACCCCGTGCGGGAGTGTGCACACCTTCCGGATGCGGTTCACCATCGATGTGGCGTACCTGGACCGGAAGTTCAACGTGGTCGCCGTCCACACGATGAAGCCGGGCCGGCTCGGGATGCCCCGGTTGCGGGCCCGTCATGTGATCGAGTCGGAGGCCGGGGCGATGGAGAAGTGGGGGCTGCGGCCGGGGGCGCGGGTGCGGATCGTCCAGACCGGGCAGAGCCGGGGCTGAGAGGCGGCCCGCGCTCACGGCGGGCCGGAGCCGAGCAGCGTCCACGCCCCGTAGGCCGCCGAAGCCACCGCGAGCACGGCGACGACCGTCACCGTGCGGGCCGTGGTGCGCAGCCGCAGCAACGCGACGGCGGGCGGGAGGAGCAGTGGGAACGCGGGCATGATCAGCCGTGGCCTGGACCCGAAGTACCCGGAGCCGATCAGCGCGGTGACGACGATGGCGATGCTGTAGGCGAGTACGGGAAGCGGCTGGCGCTGCCGTACGCACAGGAACACCACCCATCCCAGGCCCACCAGCGCCGCGCTCAGCCCGAGCGCGGCGGGCAGCGGCAGCCCGAGGATGAACGAGGCGAGCGCCACGCCTCCGTCGATGCTGTTGCCCCACTGCGCCTGGACGTCGAAGTACGCGAACAGGCTGCCCTCCCGTACGGCGACGAACAACACGTACGCGAGCCAGCCCAGCGGCGCGAGTGCGGTACCGGTCAGCATCCGCGCATTGCGGCGGACGATGCCGTCCGTCCGACCGGCCCGGTACTCCCGTACGAGCGTGACCGCGGCGGTGATCGCGAGGGCGGCGATGAGCGCGGCCGCGGAGGGCCTGGTCAGCCCGGCGAGTATGCACAGGGCGCCCGCCACGATCCAGCGCCGGGTCAGCACGGCATACAGCGCCCAGGCGGCGAACGCGGTGAACAGTGTTTCGGTGTACGCCATCGACTGCACGAACGCCGTCGGGTACACGCCCCACAGCGCGGTCAGCACGACGCCGGTCCGGCGCCCGTACAGATGCGCCCCGACGGCGTAGATCCCCCAGGCGGCGAAGAGCGCGGCCACCCAGGCGACCAGCAGTCCGGCGGCTGCGAGGGAGAGCGGGGTCAGCTCGGCGATGCCGCGTTCCAGAGCCGGCAGCAGGGGGAAGAAGGCCAGGTCGGAGTGGGCGTCGCCGTTCGGGAGGGTGACGGTGTAGCCGTAGCCGTTCTCGGCGATCCGCTGGTACCAGACGGAGTCCCAGCGCTCGGCAAGGAGGTGGAAGGCGCTCTGGCCGGCGTTGGACGCGGCGGCGGCGAAGACGACGAGGCCGATCAGGCGCACGGCCGCGTACGCCCCGAGGGCCGGTGCTGCCGCCGCGAGGGCCGTGGCGAGGCGGCTGCGGGCAGGGTGCTGCTGCGGCTGCGGCCGCGTTCGGAGGCTGCGCTGCCGCACGAGCTGCGGTGCGGGGGCGGTGGCCTGAGCGGCCGGTTCGTCGTCGGGCATGTTGTCGATTATCTCCGCTTATCTCCGCAGCTAGTGCCGCGAGACGGGCAGCGGCGCCGGGCTGCGGCCTCGGCCCGGGCCGAGAAGGCCGTCGCGTCGCCGGCGTCGGGTCGTCGGCTTCGCCGTGCTGCGGGTCCGGAGGCCGAAAGTCGCCCAACGTGCGGAGACGTTCGCGGACGACCCGGACCGACCCGCGTCGCCTCTCTCCCCCGATGCCCGGCTCCCCTGCGCACCCGCGCGGGCGGGGCCGGGCAGCGTCCGTCGTTGGGCCCGACTTTGGGGCCAAGGGCCCAGGCCACCCGGCCCGTACACCCGTACGCTCACGCCCACACCCGAAGCAGAACTACGGGCACAGGCATGGCACTTGGGCGTCGGAGAGGAAGAACCGTGACTGGTGGCGGGGGCTGGGGAAGCGGAGGCGCGGGCCACATACCACCGGGGAACGGGGGTGGCGGTTCAGGCACGAGCAGTGGCGTGTTCTTTGCGCTGACCCGTAGTTGGGCCACCGGTGCCCTGGTCTACATCGCCGCCGGATATCTGGTGTCGCGCGGGCTCGTCGAACTGCTCGCCACCGATGAGCGGCTCGCGTCCTTCGGCTGGCGCCTCGCCCTGCTGCACGTACCGAACGTCATCACGACCGTGCTCACGGTCCTGGCCTCGGCCCGTGTCCTGCCCGACGAGCAGCGCGCCTCCCGCCTGCTGACGTTGCTGGCCTCCCTGGGCATCCCACTGGCCGCACTCGCCTATGGATTCGCGGTGTCCTGGCATCTCATCGGCTTCGAGGGCACGTTGATGCCGATCGTCTCGCTGGTGACCGGTTCGGCCGCGGGACTGGCCGTCGACCGGCTGCTGGACGACCGCGAAGAGGAGTCGCCCGCGCCGTACCAGCCGTACTCCTGGCGGGACAGCGGCGCCACCGCCATGGAGTACCTCGGAGTGGTCGTCCTCGTCGTCACGCTGATCGGTGCGATGGCCGCGGCGGGTATCGGCGGGCAGATCGGGGAGCGCATCCTCTGTGCGGTCAGCTCTCTGGGCGGCGGTGCCGGCTGCTCCACCGGCGGCGGGGACACCACCGCGAAGCCGAAGACGGACGCCGACTACGAGCCCAAGATGTGCCAGGTCTCCAGCATCTCCGACACCGCCGGCGACAAGGTCAAGATCGGCTGGTTCGAGTGGGGCAACGAGTACGGCTTCCAGCAGAAGGTCAGCCAGGCCAACACGGACGTGAACGAGGACGGCAAGGTCGACGAGAACGACAAGCTGGTCTACATGACGTTCACGGACGCCGCCTCGGCCGGTGGCACCGCCAGCACCCCCGGCGTCAAGCTCGGCAAGCTGGGCAAGGCCGATGTGGACGTCGGCGGCGGCATCAAGATCACCAACGGTGACACCTGGGTCTTCAAGAGCGAGGAGGACGCCCAGAAGATGCGGGACGACATCGCGGAAATGAAGATCTGGGAGGCCTCCACCAAGTACAGCGGCGCCTACGGCGGCAACTGGTACTCGGGGATGAAGTGGGCCGAAAAGAAGCAGGACATCGAGAAGAAGATCGGTGACAAGAAGATCTCGTACTCGACCGTCGGCCTCAATGTGTACGCGGACGGCGGCCTCTCCATCAGCGCGGGCGACGAGATCAAGCTCGGCGCCAAGCTCGGCGGCAAGGCCAAGTTCTCCCCCGAGGTGACCATCACCAAGGACGACGTCAACGGCAACGAGTCGTACACGTACACCGCCAAGCTCGAGCTGGAGGGCAAGGTCGGCGGGTCGGCCGGTCCGCTCGGCGGCACGGACGCCTCGAAGGACAACCGGACCGGGGCGATCACCGTCACCCGCGACCAGAAGACCGGCAAGATCGTCCGCATCGACATGACCCAGACCGTCGAGAAGGACTCGACGTCCGACAAGGGTGAAGTCAAGGGCGACAACGGCAAGAAGGACGGCGACAAGCGCGGCGGCAAGGTCAGCGGCGCCGACTCCTCCGGCGAGACCGGCATCGAGGTCGTGACGAACTCGATCATCTTCGGCAAGGACACGGATCAGGCCACCGAGGACAAGCGGGCCATCGCCGAGCAGTGGCTGGACGGCTCCGGCAACAACACCGCCCCGTTCGAGTACCTGTTCGGCGACCACTCGATGCAGCAGAAGCCCAGCGGAACCGACCCGTTCGACCAGCTGATGTTCCAGGACGGCCTGTCGAGCACCATGAAGTACCACGGTGCGACGGACGCCCAGGAGTTCGGCTTCGAGATATCGCTCGGCATGAGTCTCGGATTCTCCATCTCGGAGGAGCACAAGAAGGAGACACTGACCAACGCGCAGTTCCTCGGGGCTCCGCAGGGCGACAAGCGCTCGTACCTTCCGTACAGCTACTGCGCGAAGTAGCCACATCCGGAGTCGTACGGGGTACGGCTCCGGCACGCAACAACCACGCACGACGAAGAGGCGATAGGCGATGACGACGACGATGAAGATGTCCCGGGCAATCGGAGCAGCTGCTGCCACCGCCATCGGCCTCGCCCTGCTCACCGGCTGCGGCGACGAAGCCGCCGCGGTCCCGGAGGGCTGGGGCAAGCTCGACACCAAGAGCCTCTCCGTCGGCTACCCCGAGAAAGAGGGCTACAAGGAACAGCCCGCTGCCGACCGGGCCAAGGCCAACGCCGCCGTCGCGCTGAAGGAGGAGGGCGGGCTGCGCACCGGCATGGTCTCCGTGCAGCTCGACTTCGCCACGGGCGTGGACAACGCCGGTGAGGCGGCGGCCGCGGCCGGTGCCGGTATCGGTCTCGGGGCGACCCGCAAGGAAACCTCGGACGTGCGGCTGGCGGGTGCGGAGAGCGCCCGTGAGGCGCGCAGGATCGACTACGAGTTCACGTCGAGCGGCAAGGAGCAGACCCCGGCACCGGGCACCAAGATGACGGGGGTCGTGGTGGCGGGCGTCGATTCGAAGGATGTGCCGTTCGCGGTCCGGATCAATGCGGTGAAGGGCTCGCTGAGCCGGCAGGACCTCGACGCGTTCGTCGAGTCGATCACGGTCAAGTAGCGGTCGAGCAGCGGATCAGAGGCGCTTGTTCATGCAGATCCTGCCTGGCGGCACGGCCACGTTCCTGCTCCTGTTCGGCCTGTTCCTCGGCGCGTTCGCCATCCGGTCGGCGCTGCGTCTGAACCGGGTGCTGCGGCTGGTCCGGCACGGCGAACACGCCGAAGGCCGGTGCGCGGACCGCCGGCCGGCCGACCGGGGGCCGGGCATGGACCGGAGTTACGTCACCGAGTACGTCTTCGCGTTCCGTACCCGCGACGGCCGGGACATCGAGTTCACCGACCATGCCCCGGGACCGTTCGGCTTCGAGGTCGGGGCGCCTGTCCGGGTCAGCTACGATCCGGCGGCCCCGTCGAAGCACGCCACGGTGGCGGGCCCGGGGGTGTGGGGGCCGGTGGTGATGCCCGCGGTGTTCGCGGTCGTGCTGGGGGTGTTCGCGGTGGGGCTGCTGGTCGGGTTCGCGGCGATGCGGGGATGGCTCTGACGGGCGTGAGGCGTGCGGGCGCACGTCGTGCAGGCGCGCGTCGTGAGGCGTGCAGGCGTGAGGCCTGCAGGCGTCAGAACTTGTCCCGGTCGTACGGCTCCGGAATCGGCTTCAGCGCCCCGGCCGCTCGCAGTTCCCTGTTGGCCTCGACGATCGCCTCGACGCTCGGCACGGCCGTACCGCCCCGGGTGAGGTCGATGACCAGACCGCCGGCCGCGGTACGGGTGTACGTGCCGTCGAGCCCTGTGGGTGCCGACGCCGCCCGCCCGGCGGAGAGGTAGACCGCCCGGCCGCATCGGGGATGGGAATTCTCGAGGTCGAACTCATCGGACACGGCCCGGTACTCGGACTTGTTGTACACCTGGCCGGCATCGATGTCCCAGGCCTCGGCGATGACGCGGAGCATCTCAGGGGTGCGCCGGATCACCTCTGCCGACTCCTTCACCTCGCGGGAGCGGAAGGTGACCGCGAGGGAGTTCGTGACCCACTGGGAAGTGCCACCTGCGTGAACGGCCACGGTCACACGCGGCGTCCCCGGGTTCTGCGCCCAGAGCGAGGACGTAATTCCGATCACGCCGATGTCCGGTGCTACGTTCTTCCGCTCGATGTAGGCGGTCAGTGAGTCGGGCGAGGGTTCCAGGACGGGGTCCGAAGCAACCCCGTCCTCCGCCTCGTGCCACCCGTCGAACGTCGGAGGGTCAATGCTCTTGAGCCCGTTCAAGGTAGTGAGCCAGCGTTCGGCAATCGCCGATGTGCTCTCCTCGCGGACACCCCACAGGCCGTTGGCCACGACGTACAACACGGCTTTCCCTTCAGCCTTGCTTCCCGTTCCGCTTGCCCGGTCCTCCGGCCGCCCGCACTCAGCCCGTCACATCCCCAGGCGTGTGAATCACCTTAACGTTGATGCCTCGGGACTCGAACATTTCCCTGGCCGCCTCCGCGACGTCCGGATCGGACAGGTGCCATTCGACCGGCTTCCCACGCGCCGCGTCCACTTGCCGGGTGGCTTGATCCGCCCAGCGATCCGCGACCTTCGGGGTGAGCTCGCCGGTCTCGGCGTTGTAGAAGTCCTTGCCCTTGTACCCGTACTTCGCCTCCAGGTAGGTGCCGCGCGAGGCGTCCCAGCCGTCGAAATCGACCGGCTTCCCTGTGAGCTTGTCCAGCGCAACCCGGTACTCCTTTCCGCGGCCCACCTTGGAGATCTGCTCCTGGTAGCGGGCACCCATTTCGGTCGGGTAGTTCCAGACGCCCGGCTTGATTTCCTGCCAGTTGCCCTCCCCGCCGTCCTTGGCCCCGGCCGGCGGGTCCTTCAGGTCCTTGTACCAGGGCGGCTTCGGTTCGTTCTGAGCACGCTCCAGGTTCTGCCGTCGCTTGGCCGCGTCAGCCGCCTTCTTCGCCTCGTCGGCCAGCCTCTGGGCCTCGTCGGCGGCCGCCTTCTTCTCCGGATCGACCTCGTCGCAGCCGCCCTTGGCCAGCAGCCCGACCGGTACCGCGGTGCGCGCCGCGGCCAGGACTCCGGTGCCGGATCCCGGCAGGCCCATGCCCGGCAGGCCCGAGCCCGTTTCATCACCGGCATACGGAACTCGTACGCGGCCGCCCATGCCGACGGTGCAGCCCTTGAGGCCGGCCTGCTCGGCTACGTCGTCGGCGTGCTGCTGCGCTTCCTTCGCGGCCTTCTCGGCGCCCGCGACATCGCCCGCCTTGGCAGCCTTCTTCGCCTTGGCCGCAGCCTGGGACGCCTTCTCGGCAACTTCGCCGAGCTTGCCGAGTTTCCCGAGCTTGCCCAGCTTTCCGAACTTGCCGACGAGCTTGGCCTCGCCGTAGCCGGGGATGAACAGCGAGCCGATGTTCCACAGGCCGGTGCCGATCGCCTGGCCCTCGTCGCCCTTCTTCCACATGTCGCGGACGTCGTCGCCGATGAACATGTCGTCCAGGACCTTCACCCCGGTGCCGCCGGACGCCTTGGTCCAGTCCCAGACCGCGCCGAGGTAGTCGCCCTTGGACCACTTGTCCCCGGCGCCCTGGGAGTCCTGGCTCCACTTGTCGCCGAGGCTCTTGCCGTAGTCCGTCAGGCCGTTCCACGCCTCGACGGGGTGGATGATCGTGTCGAACGTGCCGGTGATGTCGCCCCACAGCCCGTCACCGATCAGGCCCTCGAAGAAGCCGCCGGTCTGGTGTGCGGCGCAGAAGAAGAACGCGCCGACGCCGGAGGTGCAGCTCTCGCCGGGCTTCTCGTCGCCGCCGTCGCCGCTGCTACCGCTGTCGTCCACGTCGTCGTCACCGTCCGGCTCGCCGGAGGTGTCCACGTCGTCGCCACCGTCATCGACCTGGGTGGCGGTGTCGCCTCCGCCGGAGCTGCCGGAGCCGGTGCCGCCGACGGCGTTGGAGCCACCGGCCGCGTTGGAACCACCGGCCGCGTTGGAACCACCGGCCGCGTTGGAACCACCGGCCGCGCCGGAGCCTCCTGGCCCGGACCCCCCGGACTCGGTACCCCCGGACTCGGTACCTCCGGACTCGGTACCTCCGGTCTTCGTACCCGCGGGTTTCTTCCCGTCCCCCGCCACCACATCGCCGCCGGGCGCAGGGCACGCACTCCCGGTCAGCTGGCAGATCGCGTTCCGCATCTCACCGGTCAGCTGGGCGCCGATCCCCGTGACGACGAGTCCGCCGATGAGGGCCACGACCACCAGGACCATGCCCAGGTATTCCATCGCGGTCTGACCGTCGTCGTCGCGGCGCCACTTGATCATCCGCGCGACTCTGAACCGCCGGTGCGGCAGCCGCTGTTCGAGGGGAAGCTCGAACCAGTCGCGCGAGCTCGGCCGGAACAGCAGGACGACGACGGCTACGGGCATCACCAGCTGCGTCACGCCTCGCCCGCCGCCCTCCTGGCCGAGGGTCGCCAGCGCACCGAGGGTGAGCCAGACGTGCACGGCCAGGAGTCCACGCCAGATCCAGATGCCGCCGGTCCGCAGATACAGCGAGAGCACGAACGCGGTCACGCTCGGCAGCGCCGCGTACAGCAGCAGCCCGAGCAACTGGCCGTCGACCTCATTGACCGCCGACGCCACCGTCAGCACACCGGCGCCGCCCAGGACCGCGGCCGCGAAGAGGACCCGGACGAGGATCAGCACCGCCTGCAACCGGCGCGGCAGCGACTGCCTGCCCTGCTGAGTCACAGCAGCGCCTCCACCGGCGCCACCCGAAACCGCAAATCCGCCTATGCCAGACACGACGAGTCCCCCAACTTGCCGGTGTGCGGCCACAGTTCAGCCACTCCACGCATCCGACCACATCGGCACCCTTCGAGCATGGGCCTCAGGGCCCAATACAAGGCTCAAAGTCGCAGAATCCGGCCTGAGTTGCAGAATCGAAAAGGCCAGGGAGCCGCCGCCGCTACCGGCTGGGGACCTCGCTCCCGAACAGCATCCACGGCGACTCGTCGAACGATGCCACTCCGGACAACTGCGGCTGCATCGCGGCGATTTCATGCCGTACGGCGAGCGTGTCGGGCCAACTATCGAAGAAAGTCGTGCCGTTGATGACGACACCGCTCCAGTCGGTCGCCGCGGAGGCGCCCTCCCGGTCGACCACAAAGCCGATACAGAGCACGGAAGCCCGCCCTATCGCCTCCCTGATCGCCCGCGCAGCCACCTCCTGCTCGTCCCACGTCAGCCGCCCGAATCCGAATTCGAGCGCGACGACTCCGTCCCCCATCCGCCGGATACGCGCGCGCACGTCGGTTCCGCCGTTCACCCACAGCAGGAAGTCGACCTTGTCGATCCGTTGCAGGCCGGCCAGGAGTACGAGTTGCTCCCTGGTCACCCACGAAGGAGTGCCCCACGGATCCGGCCCCGGGCCGAGGAGTGTGACCCGCCTCGTTACGGGGTGACTGAGCCGCAGCCCCGCCGCGTCGAGATCGCCGAAGAGCGACTCGGCATCCGGTCGGCTCCAGCCGAGGTGGTACGAGTAGAAGAAACCGTTGCTCATCAACACATCACCCCAAGAAGTGGTGGAGCGTGCAGATCCAGGTGCGCGTGGGCACGCCTGACAGGCGCTCGTGTCGGGCGCCGGTCAGGTGGCTCACGGTTCGGTCGCGTACGAGCGTAATCAGCCCCGCCCGCCCGGGCTTGGGCCCACGGACCCAGGGGCGGGCCCCAATGAACAATGCGATGGACAGGGGGTCGCAGATCGCAGATCGTTTACCCCCATGACACGCACCGATTCACCTCCCGCATGGGACGAGCGCACCCAGTTGGCCACCTTCCTCGACTACGCCCGCGACACCGCACGCGCGAAGTGCGAGGGCATTTCACCGGAAGACGCCCGCCGGGCCCTGCTGCCCGGCTCCCCCCTGATGACGGTCTCCGGGCTGATCAACCACCTCAGCTGGGTCGAGTACTACTGGTTCGAGGTGGCCTTCCTCGGCGGCGAGGACGAAGGGCCGTGGACGGACGAGGACCCCGACCGTGAGATGCGTATCGCGGTGGACATGCCGCTCGCCGATGTTCTGGAGGCGTACGAGGCACGGACCACCCGCTATCGCGAACTGGTCGCCTCCCACGACCTGGACACTCCCGCCAAGCGCCCGCGCAGGGACGGCCAACACCCCGATCTGCGCTGGATCGTCCTACACCTGATCGAGGAGACCGCGCGGCACAACGGCCACCTCGACGTGATCCGGGAGATCGTCGACGGCACCACCGGTGTCTAGCGGCAAGATTTTCGAGGTGCCCACGGTGTTCGCATCGATGGAGAACCCGTACCACCTGCGGGACGTACCCAGGGTACGGACCGTGATGGTGATGCGGTCGAACACTGGCCGTTGGTCGTCCGCCGGCAGGAATCCGACCCCGGCGTCGAACTTGATCTATGTGCCGGCTCCGCCGGGGTGGTGCCGGTGGTGACCGTCGGTGGGATGGGGCGTGAGGTGCGGCCGGTGAGAGGGAGCGCATTCGATGATCAGGAGTGCGGCGTCGTCGACGGGGTGGCCGCCGATGTGGGTGAGCAGATCGCGGTGGATGTGGTGCAGCAGAGTATCGGGGTTGGTGGTGGGGAAGGAGGCGACTCGTTCGGCGAGCGGGTAGAACACTCCGGACGGCGAGCGGGCTTCGATGACGCCGTCGGTGTAGAGGACGAGCATGTCACCGCCTGTGAAGGTGAACGGGTCGGTGTGGTCGTCCTCGACGGATGGTTCGACCACGCCCAGCGGAGGCAGGGGCTGCCGGGCGTACAGGGCCGTGACCTGCTGATCGCGCACCAGCAGAGGCGGGGGATGCCCGCAATTGATCATCTCGGCCGCCGACTGGGCGTCGTCGGGGATCTCCAGGACGAGGCAGGTGATGAAGTGCTCGCCGGCGTCGTGCTCGGTGTCCGTCACGTCCTCCACGTTCCGGGAGACGCTGTCTCCGAGGGCACCTACCAGCTCGGGGAGGGTGGCATACCGGTGAGCGCCCTCACGGAATGCCCCCAGCACCAGCGAGGCCTCACCGATGGCGGCCAGTCCTTTGCCCCGGACATCGCCGATGACCACCCGGGTCGCGGCATGCGCGGCGCGGGCGAACGCGAACAGATCACCCCCGATCTCGGCCTCGTCCTCCGAGGACATATACAGCCATGCCACCTGCAACGACCCGATCCGGCGTGGCGGAGGCCGAAGCAGAACCCGCTGAGCCGTCTCCGCCACAGAGCGTGCCAGGCTCAGCGCCCGTTCACGCCGCTCCCGCATGAACCGCATGAAAACCACCAACGCGGAGAGCGCGGTCAGCGCGATGATCTGCGCCATGCGGTTGGGCGTGGCCAGTCCGCCGAGGAAGACAACGATGAGCACCTGGGCCGCCACTGCCAGGACCCCGGCGAGAGCGGTGAGCCATGGCCCGGCCAGGGAGGCGGTCAGAGCGGGCGCGATGACCAGCAGTGGGCCCAGCTGGACATTGCTCCCGGTGTAGGTATCCAGCACGGCGATCGTCACGATCAGCACGAACGGGATCGCCACCAGGCCACCGCCGGCTGGATGCTCCTGGAAGTGATGCCACAGACGTCGCACACCCATATGACCCTCAGCACCTCCTGGGCGCCCGCCGCCGCAACCTCACCGCGGGCTCCGTACAGCGCTCGCCGCACTCCCGGCCGGCCGACGTGACAGACCGCATCCCGGGTAGGACAGGCAGCCCTCACCCTCCGGTCCGGCGAGCCGGCGCAGGGCGCGCGGACCCGGCAATACTCACCCCTTCGGATGACCAAAGCCGTGCAGCGGCGCGCCATCGCCCTCCTCTCCCATGATGACCGCGCCACGCCGCCCACGCCTCGCCGGCCCACGGCAACCCACCCATCGCCCGCATCGACCACACTGCGGTCAATACGCCTGATCGGGCGGTGCGGTGCCAGGGGCGCCGGGTGGTGAATGGTGAACCAACCCAGCCCTCCGACGTCCCGCCCAGTCCGGCACTAACCGATCAACGCGATCCGGGGCACGATGTGCTCGGCTACCTGGTGGGTGAAGCTGACCGGGTGCCGGTCCGGCAGCACCTGGATCTCGCTGATACCCAGGCTCGCGTACGCCTCAGCATCCGCGAGGAACGCGTCCGGCCTGTCCAGCACCGGGCCGTTGTACATCACGGTCTTCGCGATGGCGTCGTAGTCGCGGTCCTCCGCGATGCAGTGGCCGCGCAGCACATCGAGCTTGTGGGCCACTTCTTCCTGGCCGGTGGCGAACAGATTGCAGGCGTCCGCGTACCGGGCGACCAAGCGCAGGGTCTTCTTCTCGCCCCCGCCGCCGATCATGATCGGCGGGTGCTCGCCGATCGGCTCGGGCACGCATAGCGTCTCGGCGAGCTGGTAATGACGGCCGCGGAACGGGCCGTTGTTGTCGCTCCACATCTGCAAGCAGATCAGGATCGTCTCCTCCAGCCGCTCGAACCGCTCGGCGACCGGGACCACCGGCACTCCGAGCCCGTACTGCTCCCGCTCGTACCAGGAGGCGCCGATACCCAGCCTGGCCCTGCCGCGCGACAGCACATCGAGGCTGGTGACGATCTTCGCCAGCAGCCCGGGGTGCCGGTACATCACTCCCGTGACCATCAGGCCGAGCGTCATGCGCTCGCTCACCGCCGCGACATAGCCGAGCGTTGTGTACCCCTCCAGCATCGGGTCGTCGGCGACGGTCTGCCCGGTCTCCATCTGGAAGTAGTGATCCATCACGGTGAACGACGCGATGCCCGCCTGTTCGGCGATCCGCACCGACTCCGCGAGCGTCGGGGCGATGAGCGCGGGGTCGGCCGGTGTCGAGTAGTTCCAGTAGTGCAAGCCGAGATTCACGTCCGACCTCCGCAGGTCAAGGGAGAGCGGGCCGCGACGGCATCGCCGCCCCCCATTTGCCGGTCGGCCCAAGGTCCGCTCTCAGGTTCGCCTCGTCCGGTTCATAGATTTCCACCAAGGCTGTCGGCCTCCCGATCCACCCATTCGGCCACCCTGTGCAGTCAAACGTCACGCTACGCGAAGTCGGAGTCATCGACATTTCGGTAGCGTCCGGCCGAGCAGACTCTGCGCTCAGCACGGGTACGCCATGGATACCGCCGGGTGTTCGGCTCACGCGATAGCGCACCGTTCCTGCCACTTGACCGACGCATTCGGGTCAACGATGGGCTCTTCTCGGACGCGACTTGACCTCGCTTCCGGCGAACTCCACTCCCCGGACACCCACAGCGGCAGACCGGGCCCGGCGTTCCCAGTCAGGTCCGGCGGGTCGAGCCTTCGGACGGCCGCAGCCGTGTTTCCGCAATCCGGTGCCGGTTCCGGCTTGCGGTTTCCGCTACGTCAACTTCTACCGTCTTCGGTGGGGCCGGAGAGACCGGCCCGGCGATGGGAGGCGGGGCAATGGCCTGGTCGATCGCGGATGTGGCCCGGATGTCCGGCGTGACGTCCCGGACGCTGCGGCATTACGACGAGATCGGCCTGCTGCCACCGGCGTGGATCGGGAGCAACGGGCACCGCTACTACGAGGAGGCCGATCTGCTGCGGCTGCAGCAGATCCTGCTGATGCGGGAGCTGGACCTGGGGCTGCGCGAGATCCAAACGGTCCTGGACAGCCAGGTAGATCAGCTGGACGCGCTCCGCGAGCACCACCGACGACTGCTTGCGGAACGCGACCGGCTGGAGACGCTCGCCCGCACGGTCGGCCGCACCATCGCCGAACTGGAGGAAGGCAAGGACAACAGCGACATGGCAAAGATCAACAGGCCGGAAAACCTGTTCGAGGGGTTCGAGCCCGGCCGCCACGAGGCGGAGACGCGCGAGCGGTGGCCGGAGCAGTGGGAGCAGTCCCAGCGAGCCATCGCAGGGATGACCGCCGAGGGTATGGAGCAGTGGCAGCGTGAGGCGACGGCGCAGATGATCCGCATGGCGGAGTTCATGGTGGCCGCCACACCCGTCGCCGATCCTGCGGTGCAGGCCGAGGTGGACGCCCACTACCAGGGCGTGTGCCGGTTCTGGACCCCGTGCGCGGCCGCGTACAAGGGACTGGGCCAGACCTACGTCGACGACCCTCGGTTCCGAACGAACTTCGACAGGATCGCCGACGGACTGGCTGCCTACCAGCGCGATGCGATGGCCCTCTACGCCAACGCACGGCTGAGCTGACCGACGGCACACTGCCGGGGGGCTGCAGACCCCGCAGGCAACCAGCAGATGCCACCTGCACAACCAGACCATCGACCACTGGTCGAAGAGGCCCTGACGACGCTCAGCAGCCCGGAGCCCCCTGCCGCCTCTGTCCAGCGCGATGGGCGACGATGGAATTGTGGTAGGGGAAGCAAGCGAGATCGCTCTGAGTAAGCAAGACCTTCGTGAGATCGCCGCGTTCGCTGCGGCGTGCGCGGAAGTGGTGCTCGAGGTATTCGAGGCCGATCAGCCAGGCGACTCGCGACCTCGAGACGCTATCGGTGCCGCGTGGGAGTTCGCTCGGGGTGGCGAGCGAGGGAAGTCTCTGCGCGACACAGCGTGGGCGGCCCTCAAGGCAGCCAAGAGCGCAGACACTGCGGCTGCGTGCGAGGCAGCTCGGGCAGCGATGGCTGCGGCAGGCGCCGCCTATTTGCATCCGCTGGCCAAGGCCACCCAGGTAAAGCACATTCTCGGAGCAGGCGCTCACGCGGCCAGAGCAGCCGAACTCGTCGCCGGCCACAATCCCAGTATTGGTGCCGAACACGTTGAGCGAGCAGTGCATCGTGCGACACCAATCGTCGTTGAGGTACTCAAACGCTTCCCAGTGGCACCGGGTGGCGGTGGACGGGTTGGTGAATTGATCCGCATGCTGGACGCCGACCTTCGTTCACTCACCCTCACTGAATGACTTTCAGCGTCCAGATGAGGCGGCCTCCTGACCAGGACTCTCAGCCCCGCCAGGGTTGACGAAACAGTCGGCGAGCTTCCAGACCAGCATCTTAGAGGTCGCGCACATAGGTGGGGTGGAGGAAGGAGCGGGGCGAGGGGCAAGCCGGGCAAGGCGGATGGGGTCTCCCCTGCTCGAGCGCAGCTGAGAGCTTGGGGAAGGAGCGTCGTCGACCGACGACAACGCAGCCAGGCGCCGCCCATCGGCACGCGACGCCGCCCCACCTATGTGCGCGACCTCTTAGGCTCGACGCAGGAGTACTCGGCCTCGGTCACGCCCGGCCACGCCTCGTGCGCGACGACGTGCTCCTCACCGATGAGCATGCCGTGGTGCAGCTTGCCCTGTCGGCCGGCGGCCTCCAACGAGATGGCCACCCCCGAGTTGAGGACCGTCTTCATCAGCGGCAGCAGCAGAGGGGACAGCTTCCCGTCCTCATCGATCAGACCGCAGTCCAGCAGCTCCTTCCTGGTCGCCGCGAACTCGTCGGGCACCTCGCCCCCTGCCGCCAGCTCGGAGAGCACGTCACATGCTCGTCGGCCAGCCGGAAGCGGGAGCGGGAAATGTCGAACGAAGGCATACACACTCACTTGGTAGACACTCAGGCCTGGGATTCGGCCCAGAAGTTGAAGATCCTCGAAACACCCGCCCGTACGGCGCCGCGCCGCGTGAGCACGGACCGGTCGACTCCGGTAAAGAGAGCCGCGAGGGAGACATCGGCGGGCAGGACCCGGCCCGCCGCCTGCACGGTCACCTTCCTGTCGCTTCCTAGGCCCGACTGCCGCACGGTGATGACGACACCGGGGTCTTCGGCGTCGGGCTGCCGGGACAGCTTGTACGCCCGGCGGTTGAACGCCGTGAGCGTGTACGTGTCGCCCAGATACGTCATGTGCAGGGAGCGCCCCCGGTGCGTCGGCGCCCACCGGTTCCGGCTCATCCGCACGAGCCCGTCGCCCACCCGAAGCGTCGCGCGGTTCAAGGTCGGCATCGACACGACGTCCGTGTGCGCACCGCGCGTCTCGAACGTTGCCGTGGGGATCAAACCACCGCAGACATCCGTGACGATCACATTCGGCATGTCCCGACCCGCCGGGCACACCACGCGGATGTCGCCGAGCTCCGGAGAAATGCCCTGCCAGCCGAACTTCGTGCGCCCGTGGGGCTGTTTCTCCTTCCAGTACGCGAGCGCGAACGGGCTGATGGTCGTGTGCATGTCTTTCCCTCGCTAGTCGAACAAGTTGAGGACGCTGCCCAGCTTCTTCGCCCCGTCGGCGATACCGTCCCCGATGTCCGAGGCCTTGTCGCCGACCCAGTCCGCGGCCTTCTCGATTCCGTCGCCGATGGCCTCGTGGTTGTCCCAGATCAGGCAGCCGGCGTACACCACACCTGTACCGATTGCCAGACCGGCCGTGACCGGGTTGGGCGCCACGGTCAGCGCGGTCATCGACGCGCTGAACGCCGTTCCGCTGGCTTGCTGGGTATCGACCAGACGGAGATCTCCAACATGGAGGCCGGAGTCCGCCCGATTGCACCCGCGCGTGTCCGACACGGCCCCGAATTCATGCACGCCGATGCGCAGCTGACCAAATACCGCGCACACCTGGACTGGATGGAGAGTGCAGCGATCCCCTCCGACACCTCCAGGGACTTCATTCACGCCATCTCTGGCCAACTTTAAGGAAGTTCAGCATGTCCGAGATCAACTGGGAAGAGCCTTACTGCGGCGAAGGAAACAACTGCTTCAGGCTCGGCACAGACACAGAAGGCAACGGGTTCATTGCTGTCCGAGGCCAGGAAGATCGATACCTTACCGACAGCCGCGAGGCACTCCAGCAAATGATCCGCGACATCAAGGCCGGCAAGGCCGACCACCTGCTGTAACAGCAAGGGCCCGGCACCGCGATGCGCTCGCGGTGCCGGGCCTCTGTGTGTGTGGGGCCTCAGGAAGAGGTGCCGCGCGGGAAGGAGACCTCCACGCGGCGGTTCTTCTTGCGGCCCTCTTCCGTGCTGTTGTCGGCGATCGGGTACTGCTCGCCGTATCCGCGGATATCGAAGGTAACGTTCGACCCCAGCTCCTTGACCAGCACCGACTGCACGGCATTGGCGCGCTGCTTCGACAGCACGTCACCGTGGGCCGAGGAGCCAAGATTGTCGGTGAAGCCGAAGACGCGCACCTTGGTGGCGTTCTGCTTCTTGATCTCGGCGGCGATGGCTGCGATGCGCGCGTTGGCTGCGGAGCTCAGCTTGGCGCTGTCCTTACCGAAGAGGACTTCGGCCTGGAGCGCGAACTTGATGTTCGCGTTACTGTCCTCGCGACGCTCTTCGCCGCCCTCGTCCTCGATCACCTGGACGATGTCGAGAACCTTGGCCGGGGCGAGCGTGCCGCCTTCGGGCATCTTCAGGTCGGAATCGATGGGGTCGAGCTTGACCGAGGGCACCGATGTCGACTCGGTGCCTGGCGGCACGCTCGGGCCGTCCTCAGCCAGAGCCGCCGTCGCACCGAAGACGGTACTGCCGGCCAGCAGTACCGCTACAGCGATGGCCCGCCCTGCGACATGGCGTTGCCTGTGCCGTGTACGAACGCATTCCATGTCGGCCATCACCCAGAAATCTTCAGCGAGGCAGTGGCGAACGTCGGTAGCGTGAAGTCGACTTCAGTGGTGGTTGCCGGTGGTGCCGGGAACTGCATGAAGACAGAGACCGACTTTCCGGGTTGAATCGCTGTCAACCCGGTGGTGCAGAGGCATCGCCCCTCCGTGTCCCGAAGAATGTAGTAACGCTTCTTGCCGACCTTGTCCACAAGCGTGGCGCCTGCTACAGAATTCGGATTCTGGGCCACGATGTTTTTCTCGCTGCCCGACCACTGGCCGCCACTGCGAATATCGTCCCCGTCATTCTTGATCACGCCACTGACGGTAACAAACCCGCCACTGTCCCGCTTTACCTCATTGACGACAAGAGTCAGCCCGTCGCGGCCATTGACCTGAGCGAGCTTCACATTCGGGTCCACATTTTCGCCAGCAGCCGTGTCCTCCTGCTTTGCGCCCTTGTCCTCTTCCGAGGGCGTGGACGGAGCGGAGGAGGGGGACGGACCGGCACCATCGGTCTTCCCGCCACCGTCATCGGTGCCGCAACCGACGACGGCCAGGGCCATTGCTGCCGCCAGCGAGACGGCTGCCACTGCCCTTCGGGACTTGGTGGAGCGCCGAATGCTCATGGGTTCTGATTCCTTTACTCGTCGTTCGCTGTCAATTGTCGACCAGGTGCACGTCGTAGAGAGTCTTGCTCACCTCGGACCAAGGCGGGGGATTGCTCGGCTCGATTTCGAGCATCTCTCCGCCCCTGCACGGGAAGATGTACAAGTCCTGGACACCGTCGTCGTTGAAGTCCAAGGCTTTCCACCCGAGGCAACGGAACTCGACAATGGCAGTGGCCGTGGCCTTGGCGAACTTTCTCTCCGTACCGGGAATCACCGACGAGTCCACCGGTTTACGGCCCTCGACCTCAACCGTGATCCGGTCTCGATAGCCTGCACGTGTTGTCTTGCAGGGGCTGACGACGTCAGCCTGATTCGCTGCGGCAAGTCCCTGAGCCGCAGGACACCCGGTAACCAAGCGGGTCTGAAGAAACTGCTCCAGCATGTTCCCGGGGAGCGACGCGAGGAACGGATTCCCGAAGTCGTCACGAGTCTGTTGAGCGGCAGCCAGTGCGGCGGCGTCCGCCGCCCCCTGGGCCCCATTACGCAAGGCCGAGGCCTTGCCGACGGCAAAGAATGCGAACACGAGGAAGAGCAGGCCCGCCACCATCACTACATAGATGGGGAAGGCCTGCCCTGCGTCGCGGCGACTGCGATCGATCACGTGCCCGCGGTGATGGAGGTCACCAGGCCGTCGATCCGCTCCGAGATGTTGCCGCCGATACCCGTAGCCATGATCGCACCGATGATCGCCACGACCACCAGGATGATGCCCAGGTACTCGAACGCCGTCTGACCGCGGTCCTTGGCCTCGTAGCGCTTCTGGATCGCACTGACCGCGGTGTTGGCCCAGCCGTTGACGCGAACGGCGGTCTTCAGGGTGATGTTCGACATGAAATTCCCCTCCGGGTTCGGCCGACCAGTAGTCGGCCGACTCGCACGTTTCTTGGGTGTCGCCCGCGGTTCCGGCTTCCTCCTGGCCGGAGCCGCCGGCGACATGAGAAACATACGGCCGGACACCCTGCTCGCCGGAGGGTCCCAGGGCCCATTCCCGGGCCCAAAGCGTCAGTTGGGTCTCTGCCGCCGGTTCGTGTTGGGTCCCACGCCCCGCACGTACGGTTGCAGACCCGATCCCGCTACCACTCCCCCGCTCAGTCACGATGACCACCGGCCCCGCTTACCCCTTGCCCCGCCGCGGGGGCCGTGCCGAGCCAGCGCGCGATGGCCTCGCTGCGGCTGGTGCTGTGCAGCTTGGTGAAGATGCGGTTGATGTGGTTCTTGACCGTCTTCTCGCTGATGAAGCAAGTGGCGGCGATCTGCTGATTGCTCATGCCGGACGCGATCAGCTCCATGACCTCCGCCTCCCGTGAACTCAGCTGGTACTGCCGCCTGTTGAGAGCTGTGCCCGGCCCTCCAGTCAGTGAAGACTGTGCCACAACTGGTTGCAGTTGCGAAAGACCCTGGGATGGTCGGACCGCTCGCGCCGCAGGTGGGGCCGGTTCGGGCTTGGGTGCATGTGCAGGCGCATTGTGTTGCTGAACGGGACTCGGGGCGCGGCCGTCGTAGCCGGGGCCCCCGTACGGAACACCCGTGGTCAGTGCCGCGCCGAGTCCCTCCGGAAGCGGTCGTCCCTGTGGCCCGGGGCCCTGACGCATATGAGCAAGGAGGGCGTTGGCCGCGGTGGCGGTGAAGTGGGCGCGTCCGTCCTTGGTGTCGCGTACGGCCTGTACCAACTGGTCGGCCGTGAACTCGCCATGGACCAGGTATCCGCCCGCGCCCAGGCGGAGCGCCTCGTGGACGATCTCGCTCTCTCGGCTGTAGGTCAGCATCATGACCGGCGCGACCTGTACGAGGTGGGGCAGGGCGGAGATGCCGTCGACGCCGGGCATACGGACGTCGAGCAGGACGACGTCCGGGCGGTGCTGTACGGCCAGGTCGTAGGCCTGGCGGCCGTCTGCGGCCTCTGCGACAACTTCGATGTCGTCGCGGCCGGAGAGCAGGACGCCCAGGCCGGCCCGTACCACTGGGTTGTCGTCGGCGACGACGACCCGCAGCGCACCGGGGACGGGCGTGGGCGGTCCGGCGGGGAAGGGAGGCATGGACTGGGATGCCGCGGACTGCTGGGGGACGGGGAACGCATGGGAGCTGGGCTCCGAGTTGAGCGGGATGACGTGCGAGGACGTGTGCTGGGAGGTGTGGTTCTGTGCTGCCCAGTTCTGACCCGGCGCGCGGGAGACGTCGTCCGGCATCTGCGACCTCCTCTCAGGGTTTTATGGGGGGTGAGGGTGGATTTGGAGCTGTTCACTTCGTTTGCTGTTCAGTTGAGTTGCTGTTCAGTTGAGTTGCTTTACGTCTGGAGCGGTGGTGAGAGCGGCGATCGGCAGTTCCAGGCGTACTTCGGTTCCCTTGGTCGCCTGGCCTTTTCCGATACGGATGCGGGCGCCGATGGATGCGGCGCGTTCGACCATGCCGACGAGGCCGAAGTGACCGGCGTGCCGGAGGTCGTCGAGCGTCGTCCCTGCGGGCAGGCCGCGCCCGTCGTCGTACACGCTGACGCGCAGGACACCGCCCGTCACGCCTGCCAGTACGACGAGGTAGGTGGGTTGGGCGTGGCGGTGCGCGTTCTCCATCGCTTCGGAGGCGACGGTGAGCAGCTGGCGCGCGACCACCAGCGGGACGTGCGGGACCGGCGCCTCGTTGAGCAGGCGGAATGTGGCCGTGAGGCCGTGGCGTCGGGTGAAGTCGTCGGCTCGGGCGCGGAGTTCGCGTACGACGTTTACGCCGCCGTCGAGTCCGGTCTCCCGGCGCAGGTCGGAGAGGAGTTCGCGGGATTCGGCGGCGGCCCGGCGGGCGGCGCGGGCGACCAGCTCGGCCTGGTGCTTGACGGTGAGCGGGTCCATACGGTCGGAGGAGCCCGCCAATCCGTCGGCGGCGAGTGCCAGGCCGTGCAGGGTCTTTGCGACGGAATCATGCATTTCTCGGGCGAGCCTGGTGCGTTCGGCCTCGACGGCCTCGCTGACGGCCAGACGGGCCCTGGTCTCGGTGAGCGCCTGGCTGGCGGTTCCGAAGCGGAGCAGCAAGTTGCGCAGGGTGACTCCGACGGCACCGGCGATGACGCAGAAGCCGGGGAGGAGGAATACCGTCGCGTCGGCGGGCTGCAGTTTCGGGTCGGTGCTGTACACACCGAGGACGATGACGATCTGAAGTGCGGCGAACACCGCCGCACCTCGCCAGCCGGAGACGAGCCCCGCCAGCAGCGGGGTGCACACGGTGACGTACGCGAGGGTGGACTCGGGGCCGGCGGTGATCAGCAGCAGGGCGCCGAAGAAGGCGTCTATGCCGAGCAGCCAGGGGTGGCGCAGGAGTACGGGGCCGAAGCGTTCCCAGTCACGGAACAGGAGATAACTGCCCATGAAGGTGACGAGGATGGCCGAGCCGATCAGCCAGGAGGCCAGTCCCTTCGCGGTGTGGCCGATCGCGAACGGTGTGGCTATGGCGATCATCGCGAGCCGGAAGCCGAAGACCTGGCGGCACATCGCCTGGAGCGCGTTCAGCTGGATCGCGAACGCCGGGCGTGAACCGGGATCGGCGATCGCCTGACGCACCTCAGCATTCAGTCCGGACTGAATACCGCCGATTTGGAACGACATGCCCCTGTCACCTCCCTTCGCCCGCCTGCCCACCGTCCGCCTCGGTCACGTCATCCGCCCGCGATGAAGCCGAAGTCGATGTTGGCTCCGTAGACGAAACCGACCGTCAGCAGCACCAGCGTTCCGGGAAGCAGGAACGTGGTAACCGCGAAGGTCGCCTTGGGGACGGCCCTGGCGGCCTTCCGGCGGGCGTTCTGGGCGTCGGTGCGCCGCATGTCGTTGGCGATCTGGATCAACGTCTCGACGATCGGCGCACCGAGTTCCTCGCCCTGCTGGAGTGTGGTCACGAACATCGCGACCTGCTCCGAGTCATTGCGCTTGCGCAGTTGCTCGAATGCCTCGCGGCGGCTGACGCCCATGTCCATCTGACGCAGGGTGATGCGGAGTTCGTCGGCCCAGGGGCCTTCGTACTTCTCGGCGACGCGGCCCAGCGCCTGGCGGAAGCCGAGGCCCGCCGAGACGACGACGGCGAGGACGTCGAGGAAGTCGGGGAGTGTCCGGTCGATGTGATCGCGGCGGATGCGGACCGCCGACCAGATGCCGACCTCGACCCAGAAGAGGCCGAAGGCGATCAGCAACAGCGCGAAGAAGATCTGGCCGCGCATGAGCATCGTGAAGGCGCCGAGCGCGCCGAGCCCGCCGTAGACGGCGCGGCGGGCGGCGTAGCGGTCGATGGTCAGACCGCCCGGGTTGCCCGCCAGGTCGATCTGGCGGCGCTTCTTGTTGACGGCCTTGGGGCCCATCATCCGCAGGACCGCGGGAGCCCAGCGCATGCCGAGACGGTCGATGCCGGAGCCGACTGCGCTGGTGCGGGTGGAGCCGACCTCCAGGGCGATCGCGAGGTCGCCGGGGAGTTTCGCGTCGCGCCGGTACATGCGGATACCGGCGAAGACTCCGTACACCGCGAGACCCATGACGCCGGCGAGCAGCAGGCCCATGTGCGCCCCGCCCATCAGACGTCGATCCGGGACATGCGGCGGATCACGATGAATCCGATCGCGTACAGGGCGATGGAGATGACCACCGCGACCTGGCCGATGAAGGCGCCGGTCATGCGGTCGAGTGCGCCGGGCATCACCGCGTTCATCAGGAGCATGGCGCCCAGGCCGAATATCGGGACGGCGTAGGCGGTGACCGTCACCTGGGACAGCTGGGTCTTGACCTCACGCCGGGTCTCCTTGCGCTCCTCCAGCGTCTCGGTGAGGTTGCGCAGGGAGCTGACGACCGTACCGCCGGCCCGGTTGGACAGGACGAGGGTGGTCACCAGGACGACGAGTTCGCGGGAGGGCAGCCGGTCGGTGAGCTCACTCATCGCGTCTTCGAGGGATTCACCGACGGCGAGGCGGCGGGAGACCCTGGCCAGTTCCTCGCCGGCCGGGTTCTCCATCTCGTCGGCCGCCATTCCGATGGACGTACGCAGCGCGAGGCCGGCCTGGGTGGCGTTGGCGAGGATGCGGGCGAGTTCGGGGAGCTGGTTGATGAAGTGTTCGGTGCGTTTGGTCCGCTGCCAGTTGAGGAAGGCGTTGGTGCCCCAGAGGCCGATGAGTGCGGCAATGGGCCCGAAGAAGCTGGCGAGCATCGACGAGGCGATCATCCAGAGGCCGGCCATGGCGGCGAGCGAGTAGACGAAGAACTCGCCCGGGGTGATGTCGAGGCCGGTGGCGGCCAGCTTCAGTTCGAGCTTTCGGCCCAGGCCGGTCTTGCGCAGTCTGGTGTCGAGGCCGCGGAACCGGCGGTGGCGCCCGGTCTCCGGGATGTGACCGGTGTGCGAGAGGCGGCCCACCAGGGCGTCCCGGTCGGCCTTGCCGCCGGAGTAGGCGTGCAGGCCCGCGACGCCTGTGACGCCGGCGAGCAGCGTCACGCCGATCGTGAGAAGAGGGAGATTCGTCATGGCACGGTACCTAGTTGGCCTCTCGGGTGGCGAGCTGTTCGGCGGAATCGGCGACCCCGAAGGCCTGCGGGATGGGCTGGCTGGCCATGTAGAGGCGATCGGCGATCTTGCGCGGGATCGGGAGGTACGTGAACTCGCCGTTGATCCGCCCTTCGGCGTCCATCGGCTGGGCATCGAACCGGGCGACGGTCACGATGCGGTACGGGTCGCGGCCGTGCGAGTCGAGGACGGCGATCTCGGTGATCTTGCGGGAACCGTCGGCGTGCCGGGTGAGCTGGACGATGACGTCGACGGCGCTGTTGATCTGGTCGTGCAGTGCCTCGAACGGGATCTTGATCTCGGACATCGAGGCCAGGGTCTGCAGACGCATGAGCGCGTCCTCGGCGTTGTTGGCGTGGACGGTGGCCAGCGAGCCGTCGTGACCGGTCGACATCGCCTGGAGCATGTCAAGCGATTCGCCGCCACGGACCTCACCGACGACGATGCGGTCGGGGCGCATACGCAGGGAGTTGCGGACCAGGTCACGGATGGTGATCTGGCCCTTCCCCTCGACGTTCGCCGGACGGGACTCCAGCCGGATGACATGGCTCTGCTGGAGCTGGAGCTCGGCGGAGTCCTCGATGGTGACGATGCGCTCGCTGTCGGGGATCAGGCCGGAGAGCGCGTTGAGGAGCGTCGTCTTCCCGGTACCGGTGGCGCCGGAGACGATCACGTTGAGCTTGGCCTGGACGAGCCCGGAGAGCAGGATCAGCATCTGCTCGTCGAGCGAGCCGACATTGATCATCTCCTGGAGCGTGAAGGCCCTCGGGAACCGTCGGATGGTGAGCGTGGCACCGGACAGCGAGAGCGGCGGGATGATCACGTTGACACGCTCACCACTGGGTAGACGCGCGTCAACCATGGGGTTCGACTCGTCGACGCGGCGGTTGACGGTCGACACGATGCGCTCGATGGTCTGCATCAGCTGCTCGTGCGAACTGAAGCGCATCGGGAGCTGTTCGACCTTGCCGCTGCGCTCGACGAAGATCTGGTCCGGTCCGTTCACCATGATTTCGGTGATGGACGCGTCTTCGAGGAGCGGTTCCAGGATGCCGAGACCGAGGGCCTCGTCGACAACCCGGCGAATCAGCTGAGTGCGTTCGACGGTTGAGAGGACCGGGCCTTCACGGCTGATGATGTGGCTGAGCACGCGCTCCAGCCGGGCCCGCCGGTCTGCGGCGGCGAGCGAGGACATCTCGGCCAGGTCGATCTCTTCGAGCAGCTTGGCGCGATAGGCGGCCACCATGTGGCTGTCCTCCCGCGCCCCGCCGTTCTTCTCGGGGGCGGTCATGCGTGCCCGCAGACTCATTGCGTAACTCCTCGTTCCGACTCGCTTGTTGAGCCGCTGGTGTGGCAGCGGCGCGTGCGCCGCGGGGGTCAGGTGCGGGGCATCGTGGAGCTGCGTTCGGCCGGACCCCAGATATGGACGCCCGGGATGATGTCGGGCACCTCGACACGGACGGTGCAGGTGACCTCGTCGAAGGAGGAGGATGAGCGCAAGAACTTGACCCGGTCGGCGGTCCAGTCGCTCATCGCGTCCTTGGCTGCCTGCTTGTCGCAGCCGCCCCTCGACATGCTGGCCATACGGGCTCCCGCCCGGGCCCCGGTCCCCGCCTGGTTGGCGGCATACGCGGCGAGGCCCGCCTGGATCGCGAGGAGGCCGACCAGGAGCAGGAGGGGGAGGAAACCCAGATACTCGATGGCGACCTGGCCGCGGTCGCGGCGAGGGGCGGTGGTGGTAGCGGCCGTCCGGCCGGGTGTGTGCGTGCGCTTGCTCATCGCTCAGCCCTCCAGCGGGAACGCGGCGTTGCCTTCGACGGGGAACGGCCAGTTGAGTACACCGGGCAGCAGGACCGGCACTTGCAGCCTGACCTCGGCCGTGTACATGCCGGACCTGGAACGGCACTTCGTCTGCCTCATCGACCTCTGCCAGGCCCTCGGCAGGTGCTCCTTGGCCTCATGCCGGCATTCCTGCACCCGCAGGCCTTCCGTGATGGCCCCCTGGTGCGCCGCCTTGTCCGCCGCGTTCCCCGCCAGGGAGAACGTGTAGCCGATCAGCGCGCACTGCCAGAGCGCGACCGCCAGCAGGATGATCAACGGTGTCATGCCCAGGGCCTCGATCGCGGTCTGGCCGCTGTCACGCTTACGGCCGAGCAGCCTGCCGTACAGCCGGCCCCGCGTCAGTCCCCGCTCCGGGGACGGCTCACCGCAACGCCTTCCCCGTATCTCCATGTCTGCCGTCTCGGTAAGTGCCATTGGTCAACTTGCCCCCTTGGTCGTCGCCCGGTTCCGGGCGTCGCCGTCGCGTCGGCCGATGCGTGGACGCCCGATCGAGCCCCGGTCGTTCTTGAACATTCCGCCGCTCTTGGCGCCGCTCTTCTCGGCCTTGTCCGGAACCTTCACGATGCCGAGCTCGCCCGCAAGGGCCCAGAGGGCCTGTTTGACCGTGCTCTTGGAATCGAGTTCGTGCAGCCGGCCCGCGTCGACGACGTTCTGGAGTTCTTTGAAGTTCGCGGGAACGGCCGTGTTCGCCGTCCTGGTCCCGGTGATCTTCTCGATCAGCTGCGGCTGGATCTCGGTGTTGCGGATGAACCGGTTGACCACGGTGACCGTCTCCTCCGCCTTGCGGATCTGGAGCCGTTCCCACATCCGTACGAGGCGCTTGGCTCCGCGCACCGCGATCACATCGGGCGTGGTGACCAGCAGCGCCGCGTCGGCCATCTCGATGGCCGCGGCGCTGGCGCCCTGCAGCTGGCTGCCGCAGTCGATCACCACGACCTCGTGGCGCGAACGCAGGGCGCTGACGATCTGCCGGGCCGAGCGGTCGCTGACCTCCTCGGCGCTCTCGCCCTCGCCGGGTGCCAGCAGCAGCGCGAGGCCGGTGCCGTGGCTGAACACGGCGTCGGACAGGACGCGCGGCGAGATGTCGGTGATCGTCGACAGGTCGACGATGGAGCGCCGGAACTGCACATCGAGGTAGGAGCCGATGTCGCCGGCCTGGAGATCCATGTCGACCAGGGCGACGGAGCGCCCGGACGCCTGGGCCGCCAGGGCGAGTTGGACGGCGGTGACAGTGGCGCCGACCCCGCCCTTGGCGCCGCTGACCGTGATGACGGTACCGCCGGGGCCGGTGAAGACATCGGTGCCAGTGCTCAGGTGGCGGCGGACGCCGACGGACCACTGGGCGGCGGACTGAACCCGGTTGGCCAGTTCCTCGTAACTCAGGGGCAGGGTGACGACGCCTCGTGCACCCGACTCCATGGCGGACGAGAACAGGCCTGGGGTGACGTCGGCGGTGATCAGCACGACCCCGATGGCGGGGAAGCGCAGGGAGACCTCCCGGATCAGTTCCAGCGCCGGCACCGGACCGATCCGCTCGTGGACCAGCACGACCTCGGGCAGCTCCTCGAGCGATTCGCCCGCGAGGCGGGCGAGAGTGTCGATGAGCTGGGTCGAGTCACCCGCCGGAGTGGCCGGTTCAGCATCGGGGAGCTGGCTGAGCAGGGTGGTGACGGATCTGGCCGCGTCGACGTCACCGACGGCCGGGAGGATCCTGGTGGTCATTCGATCCTCACTTGTCCTTGTCGATCGTGTAGGTGCGGTCGCCCGGGCGGATGGTGCTGTCACTGCCGGGGGCGAGGAGCGCAAGGCGTACGTGCTCCGCGAAGGACTCGGCGTAGGCGATGCGCTGGGTGTCGAGCGTGTTGAGTGCGAAGGTGATCGGGACGGCCTCGGTGCCCATGTTGGACTTGCCGTCGCGGCTCGGCTCCAGGGCTGTCAGCTTGCCGACGTCCAGCACCTTGGCGTTGGAGACGATGACCTTCGACTGGGAGGGGTCGCCGTCGCGCTCACCCCCGAAGGTGGCGTAGATGTTGACCGTGGCGCCGGGGGTGATCTTGCCCGCGACGCCGGTCGCGGCGTCGATCATGATGGCGATCTCCTGTTCCCCGGGCTGCAGTTCGGGGCGCTTCTGCATCATGTCGGACTGGAGCAGCGAGCCCTTGCGCAGCTGGGTGACGGCGATCTTGCCGTTCACCTCGGAGATGTCGGTGACCGCGTTGGTGGAGAGCCAGCGCTTGGGCATCGAGATCTTCTCGAACTGCCCGGCCGACAGGGCGGTATAGGGAGCGACGTCGGACTTCAGCTGGTAGGCCGAGATTTCGGGGCCGACCTTGGTGTTGACATCACTGATCACCGAGAGCACGCCGGCGAAGGCGCCGAAGGCGCACAGAACCGACAAAAGCAGGAGTATCACGCCGCGGCGCTGGCGGGAGTTCATGGGCCGGACAACCTCGTTCGATTCGGATGCGTGGAGCAGCGGACAGGAGGGCGTCCACGGAGGAAAGCGGAAGCGCTAGGACTGCGGTGGTGCGGGCGCTTGCTGGCTGAGGACACCGGCGGAGTGCATTCGGCTTTCGGCTGCGGGTAGCGGGGAGGAGCAGAACCCGCAGCGGTCACCGATGAGGTCCATTCCGCACCAGTGGCAGTTCTCCCGACGTACGGAGGACACCAGTTGGTACAGGATGGAGATGTCTGGAAGGTAGGCAGCGAATTCGACTAGTTTTCCGGTTCCCCACCATGCCGGGGAATCGGAAGGAAGCGCGGCCTCGTGAACGGACTGGACCTGCCACGCGGGTGCCAGGGTCTGCTTCACCCACTCGGACTGTGACTGCCCTTTGGCGGTCATCAGATGGGTGGCGAACTCCGGACCGGTCGGCAGGTCCGCCTTCGGGCCGACCTTGACGAGCTGCGGGTTGGGGCCCGCGACCACGGCGAACTGGGAACCCGGCACCCACGACTTGGCGTGCGTCCTGAGGTCGACCGGGACCCGGTCGAACTTGGTGACGGAGTTCAGCAGGGCGCCCGCATGGATGTAGTGGGACAGCAGCCGGGCGGCGGAGGCGACCACTCCCGGGCTGAAGTCGCAGATGGAAAGCTGGCGGAGCTGCCTCACGAGCACGGCGACGCCCAAGGGGGGGAGGTCCACCTTGAGCAGAGCGATGCGGTCACTCTCCAGAACGGACCGTACGGAGTAGAGCCGGCGTTCATGGGCGGGCGCGATGCCGGTCGGGTAGACGGCGACGACGTAGCCGTGCTGTTCGAGCAGCACATGCATGTCGCCGATGGCCATCTCCAGTGCCTGGGCGTCGGGCGCCTGCAGCAGGGCAGCTGTCGGTGTCTGCTGGTCAGTCGGAGGTAGTACCAAGTCAGCACTGGTCACTGCTATTGCGGTCGGCACACTGTTCCCCGTTTCGGCTCCGGCCAAACGACGGTCATGACGTCGGCCGCAATCGCTCCTGCTCCGCGGTTCTGCCTCAGCACTTTATCCACGTCCTACCTGGCAGAGAACACTTTTCGGAGGTCAGTACGACAACCTGTGTGAGCCACCTGCACAACACCTCCATACTAAATCGGATCAAATCGAAATTCGTTAACTCCCGTACAACTGCGGAGCGTTACGAATCCGACTTCCGATTACCTGTGACCCGGAATTCATTTCCGCACGTCAAGCCGGATGCGGAACCTGTCGCACGGGGCTGTGACGGGGCCGTGTCGTCACTGTCCGAGCATCTTGGCCGCGTCACCCGCACGGGGACGCCCGGGATCAACAAAACGTCAATTCGTTGGTGGGTCAAGGCCGTTGCGGAACCTCTGCGGGTGCTCGCGGGTGCCTTCAGCCTGGACATGGCGGACCTGAACGGCACGGGGCGGGACGAGACGGGGCGGGACAGGGGGAGGAACATCTCACGCTTGTCGCCTACATGTCATGTGATCCAGATCACCGGTCGCAGGTGCATCGTGAGCCGTGGGCCAGTGCCTTCTACAGAGTGAAGGCGACCGGCGAGAACAGGGACAGTGCGGATGAAACAGAGTCGAGCCCGTGCGTTCGACGAATTCGTGGCTGCCCGCTGGTCGGCGCTGGTCCACCTGGCGCGTCTGCTCGTCGGCGGCGATCGGCATCGGGCCGAGGACTTGTTGCAGGAGTCCTTGGTCAAGCTCTGGTTCGTCTGGCCCAAGGTCGCGGATGACGCACCGGAGCCGTACGTCCGCAAGGTGATGATGCGCGCGGCGGCACGCTCGGGACAGCGGCGTTGGTGGGGTGAACGCCCCGTCGAACAGCTGCCGGAGACGGCGGTGGTCGGCGATGTGTCCACGGATGTGGCGGAGCGTTCTCGACTGGAGGCCGCGCTGGCCCAGTTGTCGCCGAAGCAGAGGGTGGCGGTGGTACTGCGCTACTACCAGGACCTGCCCGAGGGGCAGGTGGCGGAGGCGCTCGGGTGCCCGGTGGGCACGGCCCGGTCCCACGCCGCACGCGGAGTGGCGCGACTGAGGCAGCTCCTGGGCAATGTGAACGAGCCGGCACGGTGAAGGAGAACCCCGTGGATCACTTCGAGCGGCAGCTGGCACAGATGATGCGCGACACCGAGGCGCCCGCACCATTCGAGCCGAAGCACCGCGAACGTCTCTGGGCAGGGGTGCGTGTCCGCCGTCGGAGACGGGCCGCGCAGAGGGCAGCCGGCTCCGCCCTGGCCGTCGTCGGCCTCAGTATCGGGCTGTCCCTGCTGCCCGGCCATGCGCCCCGGGTCGAGCCCAGCCACCCCGGCCCACAGCCCGCGACGACCCTGTCGCCCTCCGCCTCGCCCACGACACCCGACGCCTCCCCGAGCGCGCCCTCCTCGGGCACCACCACTACCCCCGCGTCCCCGGACGGTACCGCCGCAATCATGCCGCCAGACGCGACCGGGAGCACGGCCACGGCCACCGAGACCCCGCCGGGGGGCACGGAGGGCGCGTCACCGCCCTCGACCTCGCCTGCACCTTCGGACACGGCGACCAGGCACTACTAACCGCCGGCCGCCTCGCCCTCGCTCCTCACCCCGTCACCCCTCACCCCGTAACGCCGTAGCGCCGTAGCGCACCGCCGTCCCGAGTGTCTTCGGCCTGCCCCGTACCAGGTCACAAAAAGGACAAAACATGAGAAACCAAGGGTCACTTGCCCTGAAGGACCTGAGCCGACTGCCGCACCGCGCACCGGTGGCGACACACCACCCGGAGCCCGTCCTGGACGTGGTCGTCCCCGTATTCAATGAGGAGAGAGATGTGGAACCGAGCGTGCGGCGGCTCCACACACACCTGTCCGAGACCTTTCCCTATCCGTTCCGTATCACCATCGTCGACAACGCCAGCACGGACAGCACCCCACGGATCGCCGCTCGGCTGGCAGACGAACTGCCCGAAGCACAGTGGCTTCGGCTGGCCGAGAAGGGGCGCGGCCGGGCGCTGCGTACCGCCTGGTCGCTCTCGTCGGCCCCCGTACTCGCGTACATGGACGTGGACTTGTCCACGGAACTGACGGCGTTGCTGCCGCTCGTCGCCCCGCTGCTCTCCGGCCACTCCGATATAGCCATCGGCACCCGCCTGGCCCCCGGTTCCCGGGTGGTGCGCGGCCCCAAGCGAGAGATCACCTCTCGTTGCTACAACGCCCTCCTGCGCTCCGTCCTCGCCGTGGGCTTCTCCGACGCGCAGTGCGGGTTCAAGGCGGTGCGGCGTGATGTGGCCGAGCGACTGCTGCCCCTCATAAAGGACTCGGAGTGGTTCTTCGACACCGAACTGCTGGTGATCGCCGAGCGTGCCGGGCTGCGCATCCATGAGGTGCCGGTCGACTGGGTGGACGATCCCGACAGCCGGGTCGACATCCTCGCCACGGCACTGGCCGACCTGCGCGGCATCGCCAGGATCGGCGGGGCACTGGCGCGGAACACGCTGCCGCCGGGCGGGTCGCTCCGCGACGGTGGCACCGACGCACCGGGCAGGCTCGCCACCCAACTCATGTGCTTCGCCGCCGTAGGAGCCGTCAGCACCCTCGCATACCTGCTCCTCTACGCGGCGCTGCGCCCGGTGGCCGGATCCCAGGCCGCCAACGCACTCGCGCTGCTGGTCTGCGCCGTCGCCAACACGGCCGTGAACAGGCGGCTCACCTTCGGCCTCCGTGGCCGCGGCGGTGTGCTGCGCCATCAGGGCAGGGGCCTGGTCGTCCTCCTGATCGGCCTGGCGCTCACCGGCGGATCGCTCGCTGCCCTGCACCACGCGGCGCCCTCGGCCGGGCAGGCCACCGAACTCGCCATACTCCTCGCCGCCAACCTGGCCGCGACGCTGCTGCGGTTCCTGTTCTTCCGAGCGTGGGTGTTCCGCGCATGATCAGGACCACCACCCGTACGACCGCGACCGGCACGACCGGCACCCCGAGCTGGAACGCGAGGCTGTCGCAGCAGCCCGCCGCCACGGGCCCGGGCCGCCGGCGCCGGCTGCGCCGCACAGCCGAGCACTACGGCCCCGTACTGGCCGTCTACGGCACGCTCAAGTTCATCGGCTTCGCCGCCTTCATGTGGCTGCTGCACTCCGCCGGGGACTACCGCACGAAGCACCCGCGCTTCGGCGGCGGCGCCCACCCGTGGGACGTCCTGGCCAGCTGGGACGGCTGGTGGTACCAGCAGATCGCCGCGCACGGGTACGACCCTCGACTGGTCCCGATCCCCGGCGCCACCGGCCCGATCACCCTCGAAGGGAACTCAGCGGCGTTCTTCCCGCTCTACCCGGCGCTGATGCGGCTGGTCTCCGAGCTCACCGGCCTCGGCCCGTACGGCGCCGGTCTGCTGGTCTCCGTCGTCGCCTCCTTGGCCGCCGCCCTGGGCATCTACGCCGTCACCGCACGCCTCGGCGGCAGACGGGCCGGGCTGGCCGCGGCCGGACTCTGGGCCGTCTGGCCCGGTTCCGGCGTGGAGTGGGCGGTCTACTCCGACTCCCTCTACGTGGCCCTGGCTGTCTGGGCCTGCCATGCCGTCCTGAGCCGCCGCTGGCTCACCGCCGGCCTCCTCACCTGCGTGGCAGGGCTCAACCGGCCCACCGCCGTGGCGCTGATCGCCGCCGTCGCCGTCGCGGCCCTGCTTGCGCTCTGCCGTCGCCGGGACGGCATCCTGCGTCCGGCGGCCGCGATGGCCGTCGCCCCGCTCGGCCTCCTCGCCTATCTCGGCTGGGTGGGTCACCAAATGGGCGACTACAGCGGCTACTTCAAGCTTCAGTCCGGCGCCTGGGCCCACGAGTGGGACTACGGCCGGCACACCCTGGACGTCCTCACATCCGTCCCGGTGGGCCACTTCGACTATCTCTCCGCCTGCCCCTTCGAGGACCTGATCGGCGTCGGTGTCGTCCTGCTCGCGCTCGCGCTGCTCCCGCTGCTGATCCGGCTGCGTCCCCCGGCCGTCCTGATGGTCTACACCATCCTCACCCTTGTCCTCGTCCTGGGCAGCCAGCAGATATTCGGCAACGTCTCCCGCTATCTGCTCCCCCTCTTCCCGCTCTTTCTCCCGGTCGCCCTCGCCCTGCGCCGCCTCAGCCTGACCCACCAGCTCATGCTCCTCGGCATCGCGGCCCTGGCTTCCGGCTCGTACGCGGGCTACGGCCTTTTCGAACTCGGCGTCCCATGACCGACGGACCCAGGAATGCGCCACCGAGGTCGGTGGCCCAGCCCTGTTCGCGGACGACGGCGAGCTCCTCGAGGAACGCACCGGCGTTCGGCGTCGAACGGGACGTGTACATGGGGTAGTCGAGCTTTTCGGCGATGGCGCGCCGCTCGGGCTCGGTGAGATCGGCGAGGAGCAGTTTCGCCACGGCGGCGACGGTGATCGCGACGGGCTTGCCGATGCGCGAGTACATCCGGACCGGGTAGCGGCTCTCGACCTTGTCGATGTAGAGGATCTCGTGCCCTGTGTGTGTGGGGGGGTGCCCTCTGCCGCGGTTGTGGGCCTCGCGCTAGCAGACGGTCCGACCTTGGACAGGTGGCAGGGCGATGCCAACCGGCCACAGGCCCGGCTCCGTGGCCTGATAACCACCGAGTGCATGGGGGTGGGGCGCGAGAGGTGTGATGCGGCACCATACCCGCCGCCTGGAGAGAGGGCGGGGCATTTGTACCGGTGTCTCCGGCAGTGAATCCAGGTCATTGCACTGTCTACCGGGATCTTGTGCGCGAAGGTCATCAGCCCAACCAAGGCGCACAACAGGCCTATTGAGGAGGGGAGTGTGATGTGCGACACCGTTGACCGGCACGTTCGGCCATCACATGATCCTCACAGGTTCTTGTATTGATCACCTAAAGGGGACGGGCGGGTGGGGGCGTGTTCAAGCTGAGACGGCGGCATAGCTGGCGCCGAGCGGTGCAGAGCGGGGCGATAGCCGTCGTGCTTCTGGCGGGTGCGATTTCGGTGGCCGGGGTGGGGGCGACACCGGTATTCGCCGACGGGGGGGGCGGCCTCGCAAGAGGCTGACCAGACTCCGGAGTCGAAGGCGAGTACTCTCGCGGCGGAGACTGGTGAGCGGGTCGCTGTGGAAACGGCGACCACCGAGTCGTCGCAGGTCTTCGCCAACCCGGACGGCACGTTCACGCAGGAGATGAACGCCGCTCCGGTCCGTGCCCGCAAGAGCGACGGAGCCTGGGCCCCCATCGACACATCACTCGTGCGTGAGGCCGACGGCTTGGTGCAGGCGCAGAACACGACTGCCGGTGTCACCTTCTCGGGCGGCGGCAGTGGAGACACGCTGGTGACGCTGGAGGACGAGGGCCACAAGCTGCAACTCGGCTGGCCCACCGCACTGCCTGAGCCCCGGCTCGACGGCGACACCGCCACCTACGCCGATGTCCTCCCGGACGTCGACCTGCAACTGACCGCGCTGAGCTCCGGCTACACCTCGGTGCTTGTCGTCAAGACTGCCGAGGCCGCCAGGAACCCGGCGCTCGCAACGATCAGGATGAGCGTCTCCGGCGGCAGCCTCGGCATCGCCCCGACGGCCGACGGCGGTTTCGTCGCGCGCGACGGCGAGGGCACCCCGGTCTTCGAAAGCCCCGCCGGGCGCATGTGGGACTCGGCCGGTGACGCCCCCGCCGCCGCTGGCGCTGCGGCCTTCTCAGCCACCAGGCAGTCCGCCTTCACCACTTCTTCCGCAGAGGCGGAGGAAGGGCCCAAGGCGACGGGGACAGCCCCGCTGCCCGATGCCGGGGGCGAGCCAGCCCCTTTGGAGGGGCCGGGCAGCGGTGACACGGCGGCCAAGCTTCCGCTCAAGGTCACCGACACCACCCTGGAGATCACGCCCGATCCGGCCCTGCTGCACGGCGAGGACACCGTCTTCCCGCTCTACATCGACCCGCCGACCAAGGGCATCGCGCTGGGCGACTGGACGGCGCTGGCCTCCAACGGCACCAAGTACTGGGAGTTCGACGGCGACAAGGGCGTCGGACACTGCTCCAACTACGCCGGCTACCTGTGCTCCAACAGCCCGTACACGCAGCGCATGTACTTCGAATACCCGCTCTCGTCGATCCACGGTAAGAAGGTCCTGGACGCGACGATGGAGGTGTACCAGGAGTGGACGTTCACCTGCGATCCGCACTGGTACGACCTGAGCCGGGTGGACAAGGGCATCTCCTCCAGCACCACCTGGTCGTCCCGCCCCACCGGGGTGGACCTGATGGGCGACCGGAACGTGGCCTACGGACGGGGCAGCCTGTGCAGCCCGGCGCAGCCGGCGAACTGGGTCCGCTTCAGTGACAACGTGGGCGACGAGACGAACGAGAACCTGACGACCACCCTCGCGTCCTACGCCGCGAACAAGACCTCACAGATCACCTTTTCGCTGACCGCGCACGACGAGTCCGACGCCGCCGCCTGGGCGCGGTTCCGCAACGACGCCAAGCTGTCGGTGACTTACGTCTCCTACCCGGACAAGCCGACCTCCTACGGCGTGCAGCAGGGCACCACCGGGCGGGCCTGCAACGCCTCCACTCTGCCCTTCGCCACCAGCGACACCACGCCCAAGATGCTGGCCACAGTGCAGTCGGCCGACGGCTCCAACGCCCAGCTGCGCGCCCTGTTCGAGGTGTGGAAGGCCGACGGCTCCAGCCGCGCCTGGTACGCGGCCTCGCCGGATGGCGCCTGGGTGGCAGACAACGCTGCCCGCACCGCGACCTCGAGCACGCTGCCGGCGCAGACGGACTACCGGATGCGGGTCAAGACGCAGGCGTACTACAAGACGGACCGGGGCGCCACCGGTGTCCTGGACTCGGCCTGGTCATCCTGGTGCTACTTCCGCATAGACACCGATTCACCGCCGCCGCCGGTGGTGACCAGCGCGGACGGCGTCTACAAGCCGGCCGAGACCGACCCTGCCGCAGGCGGCGTGGGCACCGCCGGCAAGTTCACCTTCACCCCCGCGGACACCAACCCCACCATGGCCGGCATCCAGTCCGATGTCGTCAGCTACAAGTTCAAGCTGAACAGCGGAGCTGTCTCCGCCCCGATCAGCGTCGCCAAGGGCGCGGCCACCACCCAGACCATCACCCCCAACCAGGCCGGCGAGAACACCATCCAGGTCTGGGGCTACGACGCGGCTGGCCACAGCTCCCTCACCGGCTACTACAGCTTCCTGGTGAAGGGCGCCGAGAAGCCCTCCGGGATCTGGCACCTGGACAACGCCCTCACCGACGCCACCACCGTCACCCAGCACCCGCTGACCTCCTCGGGCGCCACCTGGGACGTCCTGGCCCGTAACGGAACGGGTGCCGCGAAGCTCAACGGAACGAGCGCCTACCTCTCCACCTCCGGCGCGGTGCTGGACACCACCAAGTCCTTCACCGTCTCGGCCTGGGCACGCCTGGGCAAGAAGGATGTCAACTACACCGTCCTGTCACAGGCGGGGACGAACGCCTCTGGTTTCCAGCTGTACTACTCGACCGCCTACGACACCTGGGTCTTCAACCGCCACCAGACGGACGTGGCGGGCCCCGCGATCACCCGCTCGATCGGTACCAAGCCGCCAGTCCTGAACGCCTGGACCCACCTGGCGGGCGTCTACGACGCGGCGGCGCAGAACCTGCAGCTCTACGTCAACGGCGCCCCGCAGGGCGATCCGGTGCCGTTCACGGTCACCCCGTGGAAGGCGTCCGGGGGCCTGCAGGTCGGGCGGCTGTGGGCATCGGCAACCGGCAAGGAGAACTTCGCCGGGACCATCGACGAGGTGCAAGTCTGGTCCCGTGCGCTGGCGGACACCGAGATCACCCACGACGCCTGGCTGGAGGACGAGGACATCAGCGACGGCACTGCCGGCGACCCGGTCCCGGCGCTCGTCGCCAAGTGGGACGCCACCGACATGGCCAACGCCACCGGCACCACCGTGAAGGACACCAGCGGCTTCGTTCGGAACCTCACCCTCAACGGGGCCGCGCTCACCCAGATCACCACCGGCGACCCGGATCTCGGCGAAGAGGTCACGACCGCGCAGACGATGACCCTGAACGGCACCACCGCCTATGCGGCTGCCTCCGGTCCCGTCGTCGACGATTCCGGTTCGTTCACCGCGACCGCCTGGGTGACGCTGGATCCCGCCAAGCTCACCGACACCAGCAAGTCCTACGCGGTGCAGGTGTTCGGCCAGTCGGGGACGAGCCAGTCCTCCTGGGGCGTCTGGTACGAACAGCCCGCCGGCAGCGCCCAGGGGGACGGTGGACGTTCGGCCGCCCCGACAAGGACGGCACCGGAGCAGCGTGGACCGAGAGTGAATCCACCGCTCTCACGACCGCTCAGCTAGGGGTCCCGGTCATGCTGACGGTCGTCTATGACGCCCAGGCGGCAACCGACCCGGAGGATACCTCCAAGCTCGGCGCGCTCAGGCTGTACGTCGACAGCGCTCTGATGGGCGACGACGACGGCGTGCCGTACTCCACCCCGTGGCAGGGCGGCGGAGCGTTTGAGATCGGCCGGGCCAAGATCAACGGCGCCGCCGCGCGCTACTTCCCTGGCAAGATCGACAGCGTCCGTGTCTGGGCCGGAGTCACCTCCACCGACACGATCGCCAACCGGCACAACATCGAGCAGCGGTAGAAGCGAGGCAGGCCGGGGGCTTGCGCCACGCCCGGCCTTCGCCCTGATCCAGCCCGGGTTCCGCAGATGCTGTCGCCCGGGCTGTCCCGCACCTCTCGAAGCCTTCCGTAGCACGCGCGCCTTGACGGACGCGCGCCAAGGCCAGCGCTCGCGGCGCCAATGCCGTCGCTGGGGCGTTCTCATCCACGATTGAACACGGAGAGTAACTGTGTCCTCGCCGCCCTTCCGTAGACGACTGCCAGGAGCGGTCGTACGCCGCTGGCTCGGCCGCGGCGCCCTCGTCGCGTCCCTCTCTTTCCTTCCGCAAGTCCTGGTCCCCTCGGGCTACGACTTCGCTGCCCAGGCCCAGGCCGCAACAGCCCACAAGCAGCTGGAGAACCGGCCCGAGGCGAAGATAGACAAGGTAGGCAGGCTCAAGCCCGGCACCTCCAAGGCCCCGAAGGACAAGGCCGCCGCCGCCTCCCAGAAGACCCGCGAGCGGGTGAAAAAGGCCGCCTGGCCCAAGCCCGGCAAGGCCGAGGCCGAGGTCGCGGCGACCGGTGAGACATCGGTCACCGTCGGCGGGCTCGGCGTGGAGCTGGCCCAGGAGCCCGCCGCCCCGGCAGCCGCAGCAAAACCGGCGAAGGGTAGGACGAAGGCGAAAGCCACCGGTCCGGCCGAGGAGGTGGCGCTCAGCTTCCACTCCCGGTCGGCCGCACGGAAGGCGGGTGTCAACGGCGTCCTGCTCACCATCGACCCAGCGGGAACCGCGGGCGGACACTCCGCCGGGCGGTCCGCCGATGACACGGACAAGCTTCGCGTCTCCCTCGACTACTCCTCCTTCAGCGACGTCTACGGCGGCAACTTCGGCCCCCGTCTGCACCTGGTGACGCTCCCGAAGTGTGCGCTGACCACCCCGGAGAAGAAGTCCTGCCGCACCCAGACCCCCGCGGCGGGTGCGGGCAACGACGCCGGGGCGCAAACCCTGACGGGCACCGTCTCCGCCCGCGCCCTCGCTTCCGGCACGCCGATGCTGCTCGCGGCGGCGGCGGACAGCTCGGGCGGCGGGGGCGACTACAGCGCCACCCCGCTGTCCCCGACCGCGACCTGGGAGGCCGGCGGCAGCACGGGTGACTTCACCTGGAACTACCCGCTGCGGGTTCCCCCGGCGACGGCCGGCCCGTCCCCGAACCTGTCCATCTCCTACGACTCCGCATCCGTGGACGGCCGCACGGCCGGCGAGAACAACCAGACCTCGGTGGTCGGCGAGGGCTTCGCGATCACGGAGTCCTACATCGAGCGCAAGTACGGCTCCTGCAAGGACGACGGCCAGTCCGGCAAGGGCGACCTGTGCTGGAAGTACGCCAACTCCACCCTGGTCCTCAACGGCAAGGCCGTCGAGCTGGTCAACACCTGCGCCGACAAAGCGGCCTGTGACACCGCCGCCCTGTCCGAGGCGTCGGGCGGCTCGTGGAAGCTGAAGAACGAGGACGGCACCCGCGTCGAGCACCTGACCGGCGCCACCGGCAACGGCGACAACAACACCGAGTACTGGAAGGTCACGGACGTCTCCGGCACCCAGTACTTCTTCGGCAAGCACCGGCTGCCCGGCTGGAGCGACAACGGCACCGCCGACGACGACCCGGTCACCAACTCCGTGTTCACCGTCCCGGTCTTCGGCGACGACTCCGGGGAACCCTGCTACAAGTCCACCGGCTTCGCCGACTCCTCCTGCGCCCAGGCTTGGCGCTGGAACCCAGGGCTGTTGCAAGGTCGGATTTCAGGCATGAATGTGCAGGTCGCAGGGGATGCCGAAGAGTTCGAGCGGGGCGGTGTGTGGTGCGAGGGCGAGCTGTCGACGTGCGTCGGCGATGGAACTTCCCGACTTACGCAGGAAGTTCATGGTGACCGACCTCAACGTGGCCATGTTCTGTGGCCCGTGGCCGGTACGGATGCGTGAGGCGTCCTCCCCGAAGGCCACATCCCGCACGTAATGGATCTTGTTCTCGATGCCCCACTCCGCCTGCGCGATCTCGCCGATGCGCCGCGGGTCGGCCTGGCCGGACGACAGGTCGGTGATCACATACACGGTCTCCCGGCTGCGCTTCCCGGTCGCCTGAACGGTTCGGTACCGGGTGATCCGGGCGACCTGACGCGCGTAGGGGAAATCCAGGCCGGCGAAACTCACCACCTCCACCACCCGCGTGTCGATACGGCCGTGAGCTCGCACGGTGGAGCGGAAGACGGCCCGCACCGTCTCCCAGGGCACTTTGCGGCATGCCTTCCACAACTCCGGCTGGTTCCGCTTGACCGGCAGCGCGTAGTGCGCACCGAACTCCTCCACCAGCACCTTCGCGTGCTCGCGCTGAGTGTGCAACGCATCGGCGACCACCACCGCACCCTCAAGGTCGAGCGCGGACAGCAGGGCCGCGAAGCCCGTGATCTCGCTGCCCTTGTCCGCGACCCGCTGCTGCGCGGCCAGGGTGCCGTCCTGCAGCATCGCGCCCAGCACCGTCACCGCCCGCCCTTCCACATCCCGCGAGCCGCGCAGGCACTTCCCGTCCACCGCCACCACCTGAGCCTTCTCCCCGAACGCCCGGAGCAACTCCTCCAGCCCGCCGGGCAGCACCGCGCCGACCACCCGCCGGATCGTGTGCTGGCTGGGGGCCTTCACCAGGGCGAACGCCCCACGGCGGCGCAGCCCCAGCCGCTCCAGGGTCGTCTGCGGCGCGGCGGCGGCCCACTGGCCCATCGCCCGGAAGGAGTCGAAACGGCAGGCGATTGCGCACAGCGCGACCAGCAGCACCGCCCCCAACGGGTACTGCCGACCCCGCGCGTCACGCGGATCCCGCAACCCGTTGACCAGGTCGAACACCCCTCGTTCAGGTGACACGGCCTCGATGTGCCCAGGACAGCCACAGGACATGGCAGACTCACGAATCACCGAAGCTCCGTTGTGTGTCGACGACTTGGAGGTCATCGATCACAACGGAGCTTCGCCTGTATCAGTCACACCCTCGCTGACCAGCACGTTCACGAGGCCAAACGACCTTGCAACAGCCCTGCGCTGGAACCTGGACTACGTCGTGGACACCCACGGCAACGCCTCCACGTACTGGTACGGCAAGGAGACGAACTACTACTCCAAGAACGCCGACACCACCGTCAACGGCACCGCCTACACCCGCGGCGGCTACCTCAACCGCATCGACTACGGCCTGCGCAGCGACCTCATCTACAGCAAGCCCGCCGCCCAGCAGGTCCGCTTCAGCTACGCCGAGCGCTGCGTCGTCTCGGGCGGCTGCGCCGACCTGACCAAGGACACCAAGGCCAACTGGCCCGACGTGCCCTTCGACATGATCTGCGCGGCGAGCACCAAGTGCACCACCCAGATCGGCCCGGCGTTCTTCACCCGCAAGCGCCTCACCGATGTCACCACCTCGGTGTGGACCGGCACCGGCACCACCCAACGGGACGTCGACACCTGGCACCTGGACCAGAGCTTCCCCGACACCGGTGACGCCTCCTCGGCGAGCCTGTGGCTGAAGTCCATCCAGAACACCGGCAAGGCCAACAGCACCGCCGCGGCGATGCCGCCGGTGGTCTTCGGCGGCGTCCAGCTCTCCAACCACGTCGAGGGCAGCGGCCCGGACACCCTGCGCTACATCAAGTGGCGGGTGCGGACCATCAAGTCGGAGACCGGCTCGACCCTCACCGCCAACTACTCCGACCCCGACTGCATCTGGGGCTCCAGCATGCCGACGGACGTCGACAAGAACACCCGCCGCTGCTTCCCGGTCAAGTGGTCTCAGTCCGGGGCGAGTCCGGTCCTCGACTGGTTCCACAAGTACGTGGTCACGTCCGTCTTCCAGGACGACCCCCACGGCCACGGCGACACCGGCGAGACGTACTACGACTACCAGGGCGGCGCCGGCTGGGCCTACGCCGACGACGAGGGCCTGACCAAGCCGTCCAACCGCACCTGGTCGCAGTGGCGCGGCTACGGCAAGGTCGTGGAGACCTCCGGCGACTCCGAGGGCCCGCGCTCCAAGAAGTCCACCCTCTACATGCGCGGCCTGAACGGCGAGAAGGAACTCGACGGCACCTCCCGGGCGGAGAAGGTCACCGACTCCGCAGGCACCGCCATCGACGACTCCCGCCAGTACGCCGGCTTCGTCCGCGAGACCATCGTCTACAACGGCACCGAGGAAGTCAGCGGCACCATCAACACCCCCTGGTCCCACAAGACCGGCAGCCACACCTACAGCTGGGGCACCACCGAGGCGTGGATCGTCCAGCCGGCCGAGAGCGCCACCCGGACCAAGACCGCCACGGCCACCCGCACGGTCGTCACCAAGAGCACCTACGATCCGGCGTACGGGCTGCCCGTCACCGTCGAGGACCTCGGCGACGCGGCCAAGTCCGGCGATGAGACCTGCACGCGCAAGACCTACGCGCGCAACACCACCGACTGGCTCGTCGACGCGGTCTCCCGCGTCGAGACCTACGCGGTCGCCTGCTCGGTGACCCCGGTTCTGCCCCGGGACGCCGTCAGCGACGTCACAACTGGATACGACAACCAGGCCGTCGGCGTCGCACCAACCAAGGGCGACGTGACGTCGACGTACCGCCTCGCCGACTACGGCGCCGACAAGAAGCCGGTCTACCAGAAGGCATCCTCGGCGACCTACGACCGGCTCGGCCGGCCGCTGTCCGCGACCGACGCCGTAAACCAGACCACGACGACGTCGTACGTGCCCGACGATACCGGTTACGGTCCGCTGACCCGGGCGACCTCGACCGACCCCAAGCTCTACAGCACCGTCACGGACATGGACCCCGCCTGGGGCACAGCGACGAAGGTGACCGACACCAACGGCTATGTGACCGAGTGGTCCCTCGACGCGCTGGGCCGCCTGGCCGCCGTCTGGAAGCCGGACCGATCCCGCGCCCTCGGCGATGCCGCGAGTCTCGTCTACTCGTACAGCGTCAACCCGGACAAGGAGACTTGGGTCCGGACCGGCGCGCTCAAGTCGGACGGCAACACGTACAACTACTCCTACGAGATCTTCGACTCGCTGCTGCGCTCCCGCCAGAGGCAGATGCCCGCGCCGTCCGGCGGCCGAGTGATCACCGAGACCCTCTACGACGACCGGGGCCAGCCCTACCTCGTCAACGAGCAGGTTCACGACAACGTCGCTCCCGAGGGCACGCTCGCCAACACGTTCCCCGGTTCCGTCCCCGCCTCCACCGAGACGGTCTTCGACGCGGCCGGACGAGCCACCGGCACCATCTTCCGGGTTTACGACCAGGAGAAGTGGCGGACCGCGATCAGCGACCAGGGCGACCGGACCGCCGTCACGGCCGCGCCGGGCGGCACCGGCACCCTGACCGTCACCGACGCTCAGGGCCGGATCGTCGAACGCCGTGAGTACGCCGGCCCGTCCCCGACCGGCACCGCCTACACGCGGACGCTGTACACCTACACCCCCGCCGGCCTGCTTGACACCATGACCGGCCCCGACAACGCCGTCTGGGACTACGGATATGACCTGATGGGCCGTCAGGTCGAGGTCGTCGACCCCGACAAGGGCAAGATCACCACCACCTACGACGACAACGACCGTCCGCTGACCGTCACCACCACGGTGGACGACGTCGCCAAGACCCTCATCACCGGGTACGACGAACTCGGCCGCAAGACCGGCACCTGGGAGGACGTGAAGGACGGCGCACACCAGCTGACCAAGTTCACGTATGACAGCCTGGCCAAGGGACTGCCCACCGCCGCCATCCGCTACGTCGGCGGCACCACCGGCAGGATCTACTCCCAGGTCGTCACCGGCTATGACAGCCTCGGCCGCCCCAAGGGCAACAAGACCGTCATCGCCGCAGCCGACCCGCTCGTCGTGGCGGGCGCCCCGCAGACGTACACCACGTCCGCGGTGTACAACATCGACGGCACCCTCCAGAGCACCTCGCTGCCGGCCGTCGGTGCCCTGCCCGCCGAGACCGTCGCCCGCTCGTACAACGGCCTCGGCATGCTCACCGGCACCAGCGGTATGACGGACTACGTCCGCTCGATCGGCTACTCGCCGTTTGGCGAGATCGAGGAGACGCGGCTCGGAACCTCCAGCGGTGCCAAGCAGTTCCAGATCCTCAACCGCTACGAGGACGGCACCCGGCGCCTGCTGAACACGCACACGGTCGACGAGACGAACACCGGCTACACCAGCGACGCCGACTACGTCTATGACGCCTCCGGAAACGTCAAGTCCATCACGGACAAGGCGAACGGCAAGGACACCCAGTGCTTCGCCTACGACGGCTACCGCAGGCTGACCGAGGCGTGGACCCCGTCTTCCAACGACTGTGCCACCGCCCGCTCGGCGAGTACCCTCGGGGGCCCGGCCCCGTACTGGACCAGCTGGAGCTACAAGGTCGGAGGCCTGCGGGATACCCAGGTCGAGCACCGGTCCACCGGTGACGTCCGCACCGACTACTCGTACCCGCCCGTCAACGCCACCGGAGGCGGCCAACCCCATACGCTGAGTTCGACCTCGGTCGGCGGGACGGTGACGTCGTACCAGTACGACGACCAGGGCAACACCCGGCAGCGCCCCGGCCCCTCGACTGCCACCCAGACGCTGACCTGGGACATCGAGGGCGAACTGACCCGCCTCGTCGAGGGCGACAAGACCACTGAGTACCTCTACGACGCGAACGGCGGTCTGCTGATCCGCCAGGGCCCGGGCACCACGGTCCTCTACCTGGACGGCCAGGAACTGCGCTACGACACCGCCGCCAAGAAGTTCAGCGGCCTGCGGTACTACGCGGCCGGTGACGCGACCGCGGTCCGGACGCAGACCTCGCTCTCCTGGATGGTCGACGACCACCACAGCACCGCGTCGATGGCCGTGGACGCCACCACCCAGCAGGTGACGCGCCGCTACACCAAGCCGTTCGGCGAGTCCCGTGGCCCGGCGGCGGCCTCCTGGCCGGACGACAAGGGATTCCTGGGCAAGCCCGCCGACACCGAGACCGGCCTGACGCATGTCAGCGCCCGCGAGTACGACCCGCTGATCGGCCGGTTCCTGTCCGCGGACCCGATCCTGTCCGCGGACGACCACGAGTCGATCAACGGCTACGCGTACGCCAACAACACCCCCGTCACCCTGGCCGACCCCACCGGCCTGCGACCGATCACGGCCTGCGAACGCGGGTGCAGCGACGGCAATGGCGGCACCTACCGGGACCACCTGACGATGGGCCCCAACGGGACCTGGGTCTACCATTCGACCCAGACCTACCACTACAGCTATCCCGACGGATCGTCGCTGACGCTCACCGTCAACACCCGCGGCAAGGCCGTGTCGTACAAGGTCAGCTTCAAGACTGGACCGAGCCCGCTGCCAGCGGTGAAGTACGGCAGCGACGAACCGTACACGGCGACGCCCAGCCCCAGCCCGGGAAAGGCCCCGGACCCCGACTACAAGGGGAGTTATGCGGGACCGTCGTGGGGCGTGGCCGGTGAGATCGCTCTGATGGCCTGCGGCTGGGTGCCCGTGGCCGGCGCCGGATGCGACGCCGTGGACCTGGGTCGCTCCGCCATGAACAAGGACGCGCTCGGGGTCAGCCTCGGAGCGGCCGGCTTCCTTCCGCTCGCGGGCGACGCGGCCAAACTGCCCAAGCAACTCGACAACATAGCCGACGCGATCAAGCTCGGAAACAAGATCCCCACCTCGCCGTTCTCGGCCAAGCTGGACCGGGTCTCCGGGCATCTGCAGATGAAGGACCTCACCGCGGCTGCGCGGGAACTGAAGGGAGAGGTCGTCGCGCGGAAGGCGAACGGTACCCCGTGGGATCATGTCCACGAGGTTCGGGATGCCCAGAACGGCCTGCTCAACACGATCGGTGACATCAACAGGAAGCTGGCCCATCCCAAGACGGGTGGTGCCGAGCGGGACCTTCTCGTCGCCGACCTGGGGCGGGCGAGCAGAATGCTGGACTTCTCCGAGCAGTTCGTCCCCAGACCCCCCAAGTGAGTGGAGCATGATAGTGGCGAAGGATGCATATGTGCGGCAGCTGATCGCACGGGCGAAGGACGGCACTATCCCGCCGCAGGAGGTGAAGCAGATCGCCCAAGCCGTCACTGAGTGCCGGGCCGGCCGGGAGCTCTACCCGCGGCTGTACGCGGTGGCCCGTGCGGGGGGCCCGGCATACGAGCCGCTGATCGCCACGTATCTGATCTATCCCGAGGATCCCGAGGTCTCGGCGCTCGCCGTGCAGGTACTCACGGCGCACTGGAGAGTGGGGGCGAAGTACAGGAAGCAGATCCTCGAGTTGCTGGGCTCCCCCGAGTGGGATGCAAGCGATGACGCGTTCATGGCCGCGATCTCGGGAGCGGGGGAGATCCTGCACGACGGGTTCGACGCCGACCTCCTGAGGGCACTGCTGAAGCTCGCCGAGGAGGGCCGCGGTGAGTACAACGACGAGCTCATGCAGGGTTTTGCGGTGGAGGCGATTGCCCGCGCGCTGGGCGCCAGCCACGCCGAGTCGATGAGATTCCCCGAGGGAGTCACGCGTGCGGACTGGTCGCAGGGCCTGCTGAGGGCCGCGCGTGACCGACTGAATGAGGCGGCGCGTCAGCCCTGATTCTGCTGCCAACCGAACAGGCGTCGGCCGGCCGACGCCTGTTCAGGCACCGAGCGGTGGGATCTCCTTGAGGTGTCTCAGGCGGCCTTGCTTCTGTCGTCGCGGTGTTGCCCGCGTGCCGTGCCGTTGGTGGTGCGCCAGGTCTGGCAGACGGCGATGACCGAGTCGTAGAAGAAGACGAGGGCGGTCAGGCCAAGGACCAAGACCATGGAGGTGTCGGCGTGGTGGCGGACGCCGGTGTAGTGCAGCGACGGCAAGGGCGGCAGCTACCGGGACTACATGACGATGGGCCCCAACGGCACCTGGGTCTACCACTCCACGGAGACCTACACGCTGTCCGCACCCTTCACCGGCTTCAGCGGCAGCGGCGGAGTCTTCACCATCACCGTCAAGAACGACGGCGGGAAGATCTCCCGCAAGGCCACCTTCAAGAAGGGCCCCGAGCCCAAACCCGACTTGAAGAAGGGCGAGGACCTGTTCTCCGAGATGGAGAGCTACATGTACGACGAACTGATGCACAACGCCCGGTCCGACGAGGTAAAGACGATCCAGGGGCTGCTGCGCCCATGGGCCTGGTATGACGCTCTGGGCGGTTCTGCTGCTCGGCTGGCTGGCGGTGGGCGCCTTCCTGGGAGACCGTCCCCTTCTCCACGCCCTCGCCCTCGCGGTGGTGCTCTTCGCCGTTTCCTGGTGCGCGCTCTCCATCTTCTGAAGCGGCACCACCTACGACTGCCCCAGTGGCGTGCCCCCGTGGTGGCCGGGCTTCCTCCCGCCCCCCGGGTTCTGAGGCGCGCGGCAGCCTGCGGGTGCACGCGCGGCCGAACTTCTCGGACTACGCCGCACCCCGTCCAGGCCCACGATCAGATGCCCGCCCGCGTCCGGAGCCGAAGGCCCAGCCAACTTCCGACCAACAGCTCCTGGATGAACCGGATCGAGGCCCAGTTCACCGCCGTGCGCTACTTCACCTTCGACGGCACCGACCACGCCACCCACAGGGAACAGGGCAGCATGATCCGCCGCTACATCATCTGGCGAAACCGCCATGCCGACGACCGGCGGCAACGCGCTGTCATCGACAGGGCAAACATTGCCTGATACGGCACTGGATCAGCTGGTTCAGCCGAGGACCGCGAGCGCGTCGATCTCGATCAGCAGACCCTTGGGAAGGCCGACGTAGACCGTCGTACGGGCGGCCGGGGCCGCCTGGAGGTTCTGCGCGCCGAAGTAAGCGTTGTAGATCTCGTTCATCTCGGCGAAGTGGTCCACGTCCGTGAGGTAGACACGCATCATCATCACGTCGTCCCAGCTCGCGCCGCCCTCCTCCAGGATCGCCTTGACGTTGGCGAAGGTCTGGAGGGTCTGCTCGCGCAGCGTCGGACCAGCCGGGGTCGGGGGCCGGCCCTCCTCGGCGGGGAGGAAGCCGACCTGGCCGGCGACCTGGAGGATGTTCCCCTTCTTCACCCCGTGCGAGAACTTCGCGGGCGGCGTGGTGTGGGTGCTCGGGATGAGGGCGATCTTCTCGGTCACGGCTGGTCAGGCTTTCTTGGGTGGATTGGTGCCGGAGTACTCCCGGCTGATGGTGTCGGCGGTGCGGCGCACCAGGGGTAGCAGGGTGAGGAGTTCCTCGGCCGTGACGACGACATTGGGTGCGGACACCGACACCGCGGCGACGGCCCGCCCGTCCGCACCCCGGATCGGGGCGCCGACGCAGTTGATGGACTCCTCGTGGCCACCGAGGTCGGTGGCCCAGCCCTGTTCGCGGACGAGGGCGAGTTCCTTGAGGAAGGCACCGGCGTTCGGCGTCGAACGGGAGGTGTACATGGGGTAGTCGAGCTTTTCGGCGATGGCGCGCCGTTCGGGCTCGGCGAGATCGGCGAGGAGCAGCTTCGCCACGGCGGCGACGGTGATCGCGACGGGCTTCCCGATCCGCGAGTACATCCGGACCGGGTAGCGGCTCTCGACCTTGTCGATGTAGAGAACCTCGTGCTCCTCGTACACCGCGAGATGCACGGTGTGGCCGCAGCTCTCGTTGAGTTCGACGAGGTGGGGGTGGGCGATCTCCCGTACGTCGAGGTTCTCGACGGCCTCCTGCGCGAGCGCGAAGAGCCGGGCGCCGAGGCGGTAGCGCTGGTCCTGCTGGCGGTACACGAGCCCGTGTTCGTGGAGCGTACGGAGCAGGCGCAGCGCGGTGGACTTGTGGACGCCGAGCCGCTCGGCGACCTGCCCGAGGTCGGCAGGCCCTTGGGCGAGCAGCGGCAGGATGCTCAGTGCCCGGTCGACGGTCTGACTCATGTCGTACGTACCTCCTGGTCGTCCCCCGTCCACCCGGGGCCGAGACGCAGTCTCCCCCAGGACGCGTCGTCCAGTGCGGCAAGGGAGTCGGCGTGGGCGCGGGCCGGGGGGTCGGTGAGGTCGCCGGGGACGGTGAGGACGGCGGCGGCCATGAGGTGTCCGTGCCGGACGCGGTCGCGTACGGGGAGGCCGCGGAGGGTGGCGGAGAGGAAGCCGGCGGCGAAGGCGTCACCGGCGCCGACGGGGGCGACGACGTCGACCCGGAGGGCGGGGACGGTGGTGACGACGTCGGCCTCGCCCACGTTCGAGAAGACCATCGCCCCGTCGGACCCGCGCTTCACGACCAGCACGTCCGGCTCCGGCAGCGCCGCGCGAATCGCCTCCGCGCCCTTCACCCCCCACGCCTCCTCCGCCTCGTCCTCGCCGACGAAGACGAGGTCGGAGCGGCGCGCCAGGTCCAGGAGCACCTCGGGAGCCGCGTCGGCGTCGCGCCACAGACCCGGCCGGTGATTGACGTCGAAGGAGATCAGCGGGCGGGCGGGACGGGGCGCGGTCAGGTCGTGGAGCAGGGCCAGGCAGTCGGCGGAAAGCGCCGCCGTGATGCCGGACAGGTGCAGGACGTGGCCCGCGAACAGCGCCTCGTACGGGACGTTGTCCGGGGACATCGCGGAGGCGGCGGACCCGGCCCGGTAGTAGGCGACCTCGTGCACATCGGCGGCCCGGTCCGTCGCCGTACGGAAGTAGATCCCGGTGGGCCGCGCCGGATCGCGCCGCACGGTGGAGGTGTCGACCCCGTAGCCGGCGATCGCCTCGATGAGATGGTCGCCGAACCCGTCCGCCCCGACCCTGCTGACCCAGGCCGCGCGGTGCCCGGCGGCGGCGAGCGCGCAGGCGACGTTGGACTCGGCGCCGCCGATACCGCGGCCGAAGGAGGGCACGTCGGCGAGGCGTCCGGGCTGCGACGGCAGGAACGTCACCATGGACTCGCCGAGGCACACGACTTCGGTGGCCGTGACGGCGTCGGCGGTCCTGGCCGGGGTTCCGGGCACTCGGGGCTCCTCGCGGGGTGGGCGGGTTCGGCGGTTCGGGGCAGTGGTTATCTGGGCGGGCGGCGCCGGCTCTCACCATTGACCCGGCGTCGGTTCGGATGTTAGACAGCGCTAAGCGATATACGCAATGAACGTTGCATATGTTGCAACGACTGCTTCGATCGAGGAGGCCCCCTTGGGCGCCGACCGTCCCGACCGCCTTGACCGTCCCGACCGCTCTTGTCGCCCCGACCGCCCCGACAACCCAGTGGCCGGACTCGCCGACGAGCTGGTCGACCACCGCTTCAAGGCGCTCCCGCCCGACGCGCAAGGGCTGACCGTCGGCGCCCTCGCCGCCGAGCGACGCAATCTCTTCACGGGCGGCTTCACCACCCCGGTGCTCGCCCTGTCCGCCGAGTCGGTCGAGCATAATCTCGCCCTTCTGGAGACGTACGCGGAGCGCCACGGGCTCGCCTTCGCCCCGCACGGCAAGACCTCCATGTCCCCGCAGCTCTTCGCCCGTCAGCTGGAGTACGGCGCCTGGGGCATCACCGCGGCCGTGCCCCACCAGGCGCGGGTCTACCGGGCGTACGGAATCCAGCGGATCTTCCTCGCCAACGAGCTCGTCGACGCGGCGGCCCTGCGCTGGATCGCCGGCGAGCTGGACGCCGACCCGGACTTCCACTTCATCTGCTACGTCGACTCGGAGCGCGGCGTGGAGCTGATGAACGAGGCACTGCGGACTACGGGCGCCACCCGCCCCGTCGATGTCGTTGTCGAATTGGGCGCGGGCGAGGGTGCGCGTACCGGTGTCCGGACCGACGCCGAGTGCGCAGCGGTCGCCGACGCCGTGGCCGCGACGGGGACCCTGCGTCTGGTGGGCGTGGCGGGTTATGAGGCCGAGGTGCCGGACGCGTCCGGCGAGCGGGTGCGGGAGTGGGTGCGCCGGCTCGTCGCGCTGGCCGTCACCTTTGACCGCGCGGGCCGGTTCGCGGCGCTCGCGGATGGCGAGCGGATCGTGATCAGTGCGGGCGGCAGTGCGTGGTTCGACGCGGTGGCGGACGTGCTGGCGGAGATTCCGGAACTTTCCGCTCCGGTGCTGAGGCTGCTGCGCTCGGGGGCGTACGTCTCGCACGACGACGGCCACTACCGCCATCTCACCCCGTTCAACCGCGTGCCGGACGAGGGGGCACTGCAGCCCGCCTTCCGGCTGTGGGCGCAGGTCGTGTCACGCCCGTCCGCCGAGCAGGCGTTCCTCAACGCGGGCAAGCGGGATGCGGCGTACGACCTCGACCTCCCCGAGGCGCAGGTCGTACGGTCCGGCCGCGACGGCGCGGTCCGGCCCGCGACGGGTCTCTCGGTGAGCCGCCTGTCGGACCAGCACACGTGGCTGCGTACTGAGCCGGGCGCGGAGCTGGAAGTGGGTGACTGGGTAAAGATGGGCCTGTCGCACCCGTGCACCAGCTTCGACAAGTGGCAGCTGATTCCGCTGGTGACGGCGGACGGCACGGTCACGGACTACATCCGCACCTTCTTCTGATCCCGACGGGGTTGTTCTCCGCCCGCCGGACCCAGGCGCCGGCGGGCCGGGCGGTACGGAGAGCGGGACACACCCAGGCCCTATGAGGCCTCCGGGCCCCTCGTCGCCGCGACACCCGACCGGGCAATCGCGGCGACGACGGAGCTCACAGACTCACGGCTTGGGCAGGGCACACCCGGGCCGGTTGAGGTCGAACTTGTTGCCGGCGCCGATACACGGCACGATGCCGTAGGTCTCCTGGGCGTAGTTGATGCCCTGGCGGACCGTTACATTGCCGCTCTCGTCGACCTCGCACGGGTTGTTGTCCGTGCACTGCTGCCCGTCCTCGTTGCCCGTGTTGTTGACGGCGACGACCTTGCCGGTCGCGTTGTCGATCACCGGGGAGCCGGACGTACCGCCGATGGTCTGGCAGGCGGAGGTGTAGCGGACCGAGTCCTTCCAGGTCCATGCCCCCTCCTTGAGCCGGTAGACGAAACCGTCCACGTTGCAGGCGTACGTGCGCTTCCAGTAGCCGGAGACGACCGTGATCGCGGTGCCCTGGACCGGGTGCGCGGTGTTGAGCTCCAGGGCCTTGATGCCGTAGCTGCTCTCGATCTGGGCGTAGGTGCGGGTGAGTTGGTACACCGATATGTCGGTGTCGGTCATCGTCCCGTACGCGATCTTGCTCGCTCGCAGGGTGCCGACACCGCTGCCGGCGGCGTTCAGCAGGGTGAAGCTACGGGTGGACGGCTGATTGAACACCACCTCGCCCGGCCCCGGGAATCCCGATTCCATGCAGTGCCCGTTGGAGAGCACGAGCGCGGGGTCGGAGGGCTGGGAGCCGGGGGTGCGGACGACGGAGCCGGAACAGTTGCTGAGCGCGACGGTCCCGGCGAAGTTGACCGCCTTCGGCTTGATCTGTTCCTTGGACTTGACCTGTGCCTTGACCGTGCCGGTCGCTGCCGCGTCGTGGCTGGTGGCCGCGGTTGCGGGTGCGATTCCCGCCCCGAGCAGCAGAACGGTGAAGAGCGCGCCGACGAGAGGCTTCTTCATGTGGGGGTCCCCTCTAGTGACCTACGCAGGGCCCAAATGGCCTGCGACCGAAGTTACTTCGGTTTGACATGCGCATGTTGACGCATGGCAGGGACCCCCACAAGGGGCGGATTCAAGCCGCCGGGTCTCAGGCCGCGCGGTCCCAAACCACGGGTAGGCATTGCCAGTTCGATGAGGTGCGTACCGGAAGCGACTTTGAAGTCCGTCGGCCCGGCGGCACTGTCCAGGTAGCAGAACGTGGCCCGAGGCCGGGTTTCCGTGGTCAGCCGGAAGTGCGAGGAACCGAACGTCGGCGCCGCGCCGACAAACTTCCGACGGAAGTTCAACGCGCCGTACACCGGCCTCTGTTCGGCAGGCTTGTCGTCATACGCGCCGTCGAAGATCCGGCTCTCCCAGCGCCACCGGCCGCCGCCCGGGCGCGCGGATCGGCCGACGCTCCGCCCTCAGCCTCGGCCTCGGCCTCGACGCCAGTCTCTCCCTCATCGGCTGGACCGGGGAGGTACTGCGTCCCGCGCACCGTGCCCACGCGCTGGGCATCCCGATCCGTCAGGCCGCGTGCGCTTCGAACCAGAGCGAGCCGAAGTCATGGCCGGGAGTGAGGCGTACGTCCGCGTCCAGGGCAGCCGCGAGACTCCTGAGCAGTTCGAGTGTCGGCACTGTCCCGCCCTCTTCGATGCACTCGATGTCGTCCTCGTCCATGCCGGTACACACGGCCAGCTCCGACACGCTGAGCCCGAGTGCGGTCCGGCGGTCGTAGAGGGCCTTACCGAAGGCCAGGGCCTCGCGAATGGCGATCCGCTCCGGGTCTTCCGTCCGGGTGTCCGAGGGAATCCAGCGAGTGTGCTGTACGGCCATCACGCCTTCCTCTCATACGTCGCGGTCACCGGTTCATGATTCACGCTCTCGCAGACCTTCTGGGCGCGTACAGCGCGGTCGATCTGGCCCGGACAATTCGTCACGCCTCTCGCGCCCCCACGCCCCCCTCGGCCCCCCTTCACGCCCCGAACACCTCCGCTCACGTGGCGCATCTCACCCGTCTACGCCCGTCACGTCCCCGTTCCGCCTATTTCCAAGCCCGACCCTTGTCCCCGACCGGCGTTCCCACGGTCGAGGGGTGGTGGGCTCATGGTTATGAAAGCCGGAGCGGCGTACCCGGGTTACTCGGGCGGGGTAACCGGGGTCGAATGTCCGGGCGGCGCGCGAAACGCGGCCGTAAGCTCCCAGACATGCAGGTCATCCAGTCCACGAAGCTCGCCAATGTCTGTTACGAAATCCGCGGCCCCGTGCTCGAGGAGGCGATGCGGCTGGAAGCAGCCGGTCACCGCATCCTCAAGCTGAACACCGGCAACCCTGCCGCTTTCGGGTTCGAGTGCCCGCCCGAGATTCTCGAAGACATACTGCGCAACCTTGCCGGGGCGCACGGATACGGCGACGCGAAGGGGCTGCTGTCCGCGCGGCGGGCGGTGATGCAGCACTACCAGACCAAGGGGATCGACCTCGACGTCGAGGACATCTACCTGGGCAACGGCGTCTCCGAGCTGATCCAGATGTCGATGCAGGCGCTGCTCGACGACGGCGACGAGGTCCTCGTACCGGCTCCGGACTATCCGCTGTGGACCGCCTCGGTGTCACTGGCCGGCGGTACGGCCGTGCACTACCGGTGCGACGAGCAGGCCGACTGGATGCCGGACCTCGCCGACATCGAGCGAAAGATCACCGACCGCACCAAGGCGCTCGTGATCATCAACCCGAACAATCCGACGGGTGCGGTGTACGACGACGAGATGCTGCGCGGGCTGACGGAGATCGCCCGGCGGCACAATCTGGTCGTCTGCTCCGACGAGATCTACGACCGGATCCTGTACGACGGAGCCACCCACACCCCGACCGCGACGATCGCGCCCGATCTGATGGTGCTCACGTTCAACGGGCTCTCCAAGAACTACCGGGTGGCCGGATACCGCTCGGGGTGGATGGCGGTCTGCGGTCCGAAGGTGCACGCCTCCTCGTACATCGAGGGGCTGACGATCCTCGCCAATATGCGGCTCTGCGCCAATATGCCGTCGCAGCACGCCGTGGCCACCGCGCTCAACGGGCGGCAGTCGATCAACGATCTGGTGCTGCCGGGCGGGCGGATCCTGGAGCAGCGGGATGTCGCATACGACCTGCTGACCCGGATTCCGGGCGTGACCTGCGTGAAGCCGAAGGGGGCGCTGTATCTCTTCCCGCGCCTGGACCCCAAGGTCTACAAGATCAAGGACGACCGGCAGATGGTCCTCGACCTGCTGCGGGCCGAGAAGATCATGGTCGTGCACGGCACCGGCTTCAACTGGCCGGAGCCCGATCACTTCCGTGTGGTGACGCTGCCCTCGACCGAGGATCTGACGGACGCGGTGACCCGGATCGCGCACTTCCTGGACGGATACGGCCAGCCTTAGCGGGCGGGCCGGTCCCCGCCTCCCCCGGCATCGATCGCAAATAACTTTAGACTTAATCCAATGTAGGATGGTTCCACAGCGACACCAGGAGGCCATCCATGTACGAACCGATCCGCACCAAATCGGTCCACACACCGGCCGACCACGCCGACGACTTCCCGCACCGTTCCCGCGAGGAAGAGCTGGACATCCAGCTCGCCGGACACCTGGCCGCGCTTCTCGCGGTCACCGACGAGCTGGACCTCGGCGCGGCGGGCGACCGCATCGCCGAGCAGGTGACCAGGCTGCGCGGCGCGGCGCCCGCCCGGCACACCGGCCGGACCGACGCACCCGCACTCGCGCTGCACCGCCGCGCCCATGCCCTCGCGGGCCGCGCACTGGTGGTGGCCGCGTCCCGCGCCGACACAGCCGTCGCAATCCTCGCGGCCGAGCGCATGGACGCCCACGCGGCGACGGTCGCCACCGCCACCGCCGCCTCGTCGCACCTGGTCGGCGCCCCCTGACGGACCCGGTCCGCGGGCCGCTGCGGCACGTGGACCGGCAGCTTGGCCACGGTGTGTCGCCGACCGGACACGGGAAAGGGCGACCCCCGGAATCGTGAGGGGATTCCGGGGGCCGTACCGCGGCGGGCCGTTGACCCCACAGGTCAGGGCGGACGTCTGGAGACCCGGCCGCGGGGTGTGGGGAGGGAGGGGCGCACCCACGCGGGGTGCGCCCGGGGGCGTCAGCCCAGGCGCTGGACCAGCGCGCGGTACTCGTCCCACAGCTCCTTCGGCGCGTGGTCACCGAAGGTGTTGAGGTGCTCGGGGATCAGCCCCGCCTCCTCGCGCCAGACCTCCTTGTCGACGTTGAGCAGGAAGTCCAGGTCGGAGTCGGAGAGGTCCAGGCCGTCGGTGTCCAGGGCGCCCTTGGCGGGCAGGATGCCGATCGGCGTCTCGACGCCCTCGGCCTTGCCGTCCAGGCGCTCGACGATCCACTTCAGGACGCGGCTGTTCTCACCGAAGCCCGGCCACACGAACTTGCCCGCTTCGTTCTTGCGGAACCAGTTCACGTAGTAGATCTTCGGCAGCTTGGACTGGTCGGGCTTGTCGGCGCCGACCTTGATCCAGTGGTTCATGTAGTCGCCCATGTTGTAGCCGCAGAACGGCAGCATGGCGAACGGGTCGCGGCGCAGCTCGCCGACCTTGCCCTCGGCGGCGGCGGTCTTCTCGGAGGCGACGTTGGCTCCGAGGAAGACGCCGTGCTGCCAGTCGAAGGACTCGGTGACCAGCGGTACGGCCGAGGCGCGGCGGCCGCCGAAGAGGATGGCCGAGATCGGCACACCCTTCGGGTCCTCCCACTCGGGCGCGATGATCGGGCACTGGCCGGCCGGGACGGTGAAGCGGGCGTTGGGGTGGGCGGCGGGCGTGTCGGACGCGGGCGTCCAGTCGTTGCCCTTCCAGTCCGTGAGGTGGGCCGGTGCCGTCTCCGTCATGCCCTCCCACCAGACGTCGCCGTCGTCGGTGAGCGCGACGTTCGTGAAGACGGAGTTGCCCCACATGGTCTTCATGGCGTTGGCGTTGGTGTGCTCGCCGGTGCCGGGCGCGACGCCGAAGAAGCCGGCCTCGGGGTTGATCGCGTAGAGGCGGCCGTCCTCGCCGAATCGCATCCAGGCGATGTCGTCGCCGATGGTCTCGACGGTCCAGCCGGGGATCGTGGGCTCCAGCATGGCGAGGTTGGTCTTGCCGCAGGCGCTCGGGAACGCGGCGGCGACGTATTTCGCCTCACCCTGCGGCGGCGTGAGCTTGAGGATCAGCATGTGCTCGGCGAGCCAGCCCTCGTCACGCGCCATGACGGAGGCGATGCGCAGCGCGTAGCACTTCTTGCCGAGCAGGGCGTTGCCGCCGTAGCCGGAGCCGTACGACCAGATCTCGCGGTCCTCGGGGAAGTGCGAGATGTACTTGGTGGAGTTGCACGGCCACGGAACGTCTTCCTGGCCCTCTTCCAGGGGCGCGCCGAGCGTGTGGACGGCCTTGACGAAGAAGCCGTCGGTGCCGAGCTCGTCGAGCACGGCCTGTCCCATGCGCGTCATGGTGCGCATCGAGACGGCGACGTACGCGGAGTCGGTGATCTCGACGCCGATCGCGGACAGCGGTGAGCCGACGGGGCCCATGCAGAACGGGACGACGTACATCGTGCGGCCGCGCATGGAGCCGCGGAAGACACCCTGCTCGCCCGTGAAGATCTCCCGCATCTCGGCGGGGGCCTTCCAGTGGTTCGTCGGGCCCGCGTCCTCCTCCTTCTCGGAGCAGATGAACGTGCGGTCCTCGACGCGGGCGACATCGCTCGGGTCGGACGCGGCGTAGTAGGAGTTCGGGCGCTTGGTCTCGTCCAGCTTCTTGAACGTGCCCTTGGCCACGAGCTCACCGCACAGGCGCTCGTACTCGGACTCGGAGCCGTCGCACCAGACCACCCGGTCCGGCTCGGTGATGGCTGCGATCTCGTTCACCCAGGAGATGAGCTCCTGGTGATGGGTGGGGGCAGTGAGGGGAGCCGCGATGTCGCGCGCCACGATCGCTCCTTGATGAGGGTGTCTGTTTGTAGTTGCCCCGTGGGGGCTGCGACCCGGACGCTTCGACCCCTTCGAATCTCGTTGGCGCTCATCCGGTGCCGACCGCACTCATTTGATCATCCGACCGATTCGCCCATCTGTCCAGGGGAGCGCACACGTGAGCATTGCCACTCGTGGCTCGTACCTACGGTGCCGTAGGTACGATGCGGGGATGATTGCCGCCACGCCCGAGCCAGCCGTGCTGGAACCAACCGACTCCGACACCGTCCCGGTGAAACCACGGATGCGTGGCTGGCTGCACGCCGGGATGTTTCCCGCCGTGATCGTCGCGGGGATCGTGCTGATCGCACTGACGGACAGCGTCCGCGGCCGGATCGCCTGCGGCATCTACGTCCTGACCGCGTGCCTGCTGTTCGGTGTGAGCGCGCTCTACCACCGCGGCACCTGGGGGCCGCGTGGCGAGGCGGTGCTCCGCAGGCTCGATCACGCCAATATTTTCCTGATCATCGCGGGCACCTACACCCCGCTGACCCTGCTCCTGCTCCCCGAGTCGACCGCGACGCCGCTGCTGTGGGCGGTCTGGGCGGCAGCGGCCGTGGGCATAGCCTTCCGGGTGTTCTGGGTCGGCGCCCCGCGCTGGCTCTACACACCCTGCTACCTGGCGATGGGCTGGGCGGCGGTCTTCTTCCTGCCGGACTTCATGCAGACCGGCGGGATCGCGGTGCTGGTACTGGTCGTCGTCGGCGGGCTGCTCTACAGCGCCGGCGGCATCATCTACGGCATCAAGCGACCCAATCCGTCACCGCGGTGGTTCGGCTTCCACGAGGTCTTCCACTCGCTGACCCTGGCGGCCTTCGTCGTGCACTACGTCGGCATCTCGCTGGTGGCCTACAACCACGCCTGACCACCCCCCTTCCACCTCCTCTCCCGCAATGGCCGTGGCTTTGAAGCCGCGGCCATTCGCCATGCCGGGGTCCCGACGCGGGCCCCCGTACGGCTCCGCCCTCACCCCCCGGACAGGCTCGATCCGAGGCTCCGCGCCAGTTCCTGCGGATCCGTCGTCGGCGCATCGCACACGAAGTGCCTGCACACATACGCCGTCGGTGCCCCGCCCGCCATCGGCCGATCCGCGAGCAGCGCGAACTCCGTCCCTGCTGTCTCCCCCGCAGCCACCACCGCACCGGGCGCCCGTCCCAGCAGCGCCGTACGGTGCAGTTCGCCGCCGGCCGGTCCGGCGACCGCGACCTCGCGCGGCCCGTCGAGCAGTGCCTCGGCAACAGCAAGCCCCCAGCCGATGAACCGGGGAACCCGCGGGCCGAGCGTCTTCACCACACCCAACGCCGCCTCCGCGGCGGTGCGATGGGCCTCGGAGCCGGTGTACGCGGCGTACGAGAGCAGCGCGCCGGCCGCCGCCGTCCAGCCCGCCGGCGTCGCGCTGTCGGTGGGGTCCTGCGGGCGGCGGATGAGCTGCTCGGCGTCGTCCGCCGTGTCGTACAACTGCCCGCCCTCACCGGTGAAGTGCTGGAGCACGATGTCGAGCAGGAAGCCGGCGAACTCCAGCCAGACGCCCTCGCCGGTGACCGCGGCCAGCGCGAGGAAGCCCTCCGCGACATCGCCGTAGTCGTCCAGCACCCCGGCGTTGGCTCCTGCCCGGCCGTCCTTGGACGTCCGGCTCAGCCGGGCGACCTCGCCCATGTGGACCCGGACCAGCAGATCCGCCGCCTCGGTGGCGCGCTCGATCAGGTCGGGCCGGTCGAAGTAGGCCCCCGTCTCGGCGAGCGCAGCGATCGCCAGACCGTTCCAGGCGGCGACCACCTTGTCGTCCCGCCCGGGACGCGGGCGCAGCTCACGGGCGGCCAGCAGCCTGGCCCGTACGTCGGCGGCCCGGTCCGCGTCCACCGCGGTGCCCACCCCCGCGAGCCGGAGAACCGAGGCGCCCTCCTCGAACGTGCCCTCCTCCGTCACCCCGAAGTACTCGGCGGCGAAGGCGGCGTCCTGATCGCCGAGGACCTCCCGCAGTTGTTCGGGCGTCCATACGTAGTACGCGCCCTCGACATGCCGGCCACCCCCGCCGTCGCTGTCGGCGTCGAGCGCGGAGGCGAAACCGCCCTCGGGCGTGCGCAGCTCGCGCACCATGAAGTCGGCGGTCTCCAGAGCGACCCGGCGGGCCAGTTCCGAGCCAGTCGCTCGCCACAGGTGTGCGTACACCCGGCAGAGCAGCGCGTTGTCATAGAGCATCTTCTCGAAGTGGGGTACCAAGGGCCCACCCGGCTTCGCCGTGAGTACGTATCGGTGGAACCCGCCTCCCACCTGGTCGTACAGGCTCGAGCGAGCCATCGCGCCGCACAGCCCTTCCGCCATCTCCCGCGCCGCCACGGAACCGATCCGCGCGTGGTGGCGCAACAGGAACTCGACAACCATCGACGGCGGGAACTTGGTGTCGCCCTTGAACCAACCGCTCGCGGGGTCGATGTCCCGAGTCAACTGGAGGAGTGAATGGGCCTGAGTCTCCTCATCGGGCAGCCCGGCGTCCCCGGTGCTCAGCTGCCGTCCGGCAAGATCCTGAGTGATCTTCCGCGCGACTTCTCCCACCTCGCCCCGTCGGCTCGTCCAGGCGTTGCGCACGCCTTCGAGCACCTGCCGGAAGGACGGCAAGCCATGGCGAGCCCCGGGCGGGAAGTACGTGCCGAAGTAGAAGGGCTCCCCGTCCGGCGTCATGAACACGGACATGGGCCAGCCGCCCTGCCCGGTGGCGGCCTGCACAGCCTCCATGTACACAGCGTCCACGTCGGGACGCTCCTCACGGTCCACCTTGACGGACACGAAGTGCTCGTTCATGTAGGCAGCGGTGTCGTCGTCCTCGAAGGACTCGTGCGCCATGACGTGGCACCAGTGGCAGGCGCTGTAGCCGACGCTCAAGAACACGGGGACGTCGCGCCGCCGGGCTTCTTCGAACGCGTCGGTCTCCCATGGCCACCAGTCAACCGGGTTGTCCGCGTGTTGAAGGAGATACGGGGACGTGGCCTGCACGAGTCGGTTGGGCATACCACCATCCTCCCGCACCCACCTCCGATCGACATCCCACCGATCGACCGGATTGTCGGCATGCCGCAGGAGGTACGGGGAAGTCTCACGGTCCAGGCGATTCGGTATACCTACTCCTCTCTTGGGCCCGGTTGATCGCATCGCTCTCTCGCGCTGACGCGCCGCACCCAGCAGACTGGGCGGCGATGGCAGCAGGGGCAGTTGCATTCGTCGTATCCGGAGGGGGACGCACATGCGGGACAGCCATCGGGCGGAAGCCGAACGGCTGTTGGTACGCGCCGTCGAGGAAGAGGTACGGCGGTCGGGTGGCCGGGCCGACGCCGGTGCGCTGATGGCGCGCGGGCGGGCCGCGCTCGACTCCCTGGCGGCCGGCGCGGCCGACGAGTACGCGGCGTATCTCCAGGCGCTGGACGCGGCGGAGGCCGGACAGCGGCCGCTGTCACAGCTGTTCAGCCGATCGGCCATGGGAACTCCATTGCTGGTCACGGGAGTTGCCGCAGTCGCCGCCTTCGGTGCGGATATCGCGTTCGGTACGGCGGCGGGGCCGGCGCTCGGCGCGGGCGCCGTCGTCGCGGTCGCGGGGGCCGCGGCGACCGTCGCCAAGGTCACCGCATCGCACTGGCCCGCCGCCCACAGGCGTGCGGGTGCACTCGGGCAGCCCGGCGGCGCCGAACAGCTGCGGCTGCAGTGGCTGGCGGCGCTGGAGGTACGGTGCATCCGCCCGTACCTCGACCAGCAGCGGATGCTCATCGCCTCGTCGCGCACACCGGGGAAGAAGGCACCCGCGCAGTCGCGGACCGCCCCGTCGCTGCGTGGCGGGGACCGCAGCGCCGCGGCCCGTACGCGCGCGCTCCTTGAGCAGTCGTTCGGCCATCTGCCCGCGTCCGAGGGGCCGTTCGCCGGGCGGCGGGCCGAGCTGGCGCAGATCGCGCAGTGGGTGCGGGAGGCCCGCGCGTCGACGGAGAGCAAGCCGACCGTCGTCGTCCTGCACGGTGCGCCCGGCGCCGGACGCACCACGCTCGCGGTACGGGCGGCGCACAGCCTGAAGGATCAGTTCCGGGGTGCCTGCGTGGTGGACCTGCGCGGTGATGTGGCCGGGGAGACGCCGCTGCCGACCCGTGACGCGCTGCTGCATCTGCTGAACCGGCTGGGGGCGCCCCGCGATCAGCTGCTGTTCCGGGACGGGGTCTCCCCTGGTCGAGCGGGCTCGAATGCTGGGGGAAGCGCCCTGGCCGAGCAGCAGGTGCGGCGGCTGAGCGGGCTGTACCACGAGCATCTGACCGACACCCCCGTGACGATCGTCCTGGACGACGCCAGCGACGCGGCCCAGGTCCGCGCGCTGGTCCCCGAGCGTTCCGACAGCCTCGTCCTCGTCACCACCCGCGAGCCGCTGGAGCTGCCCGCCGGCATTCCGGCCCGGGTCCATCAGCTGCCGGTCGGCGCGCTGGACGCGGCGGGCGCGGAGGAGCTGCTGCGCGAGGCGGCCGAAGCGCAGGAGCAGGGGCCGTACGACTCCCAGTCGACGGACAAGGTCACCGAGTTGTGCGGCGGGCTGCCGCTGGCGCTGCGCCTGGCGGGCTCCTCGCTCGGTCCACGTACCCGGAGCGCGCTCGCCGCCGATCTCGCCGCGTACGGTCCGGTCGCGCCCATCGAGCGGGCGCTGTGGCTGCGCTACACCGACCAGTCCGAACAGGCGCGGCGGCTGCTGCGCCGGCTCGCGCTGGCCGGGCGGGCCAGCCTGGGCGCCGCTGCGGCGGCCGCGCTGCTCTCGGTCGACGAGCAGGAGGCCGAGCGGCTGCTGACGGTCCTGGCCGGGGCCGGGCTCCTGGACCATGTGCGGGGCTCGCGCTACCGGCTGCACGATCTCGTACGGAGTTTCGCCCTGGCCCGGCTGCGGGACGAGGAGGAGGCGGCGGACCGTACCGCGGCCCAGGAGCGGCTGATCCAGAACTACGCGGAGCTGGCCGGTGCCGTGATCCGCATGGTGGACGGCAAGATGTCCACCCGGGCCGGGCAGTTCGGCTCGCACGGGTTCGGTTCGCTGGACGCGGCGCTGCGCTGGCTGGACGACGAGTCGAGTTTCATCACCTCGGCGCTGCGGCACGCGGAGGGCATCGGCCAGGGGGCCGTACTGGATCTCCTGGGCGCGCTGTGCGACTACTGCCTGTTGCGCGGCGACCTCTACCGGCTGGGCGAGATCAGCGAGTTGACGCAGGCCGTGGACAAGGGGCTGTTGGAGCGGTCCGTGCAGTGGCGTACCGGCATCGCGGCGCGTCAGCTCGGCGAGCTGGACAAGGCGCGCACCACGCTGTCGTCGGTCGTCGGGCTGTACCGCGAGGCGCAGCACGAGGCGGGCACGGCGCTGGCGCTCTGCTCGCTCGGCATCACCCTGCACCACCAGGGCAATCTGACCGAGGCGTCGGCGCGGCTGCGTGAGGCGATCGAGCTGCAGTCCTCCGAGGAGCAGGCCGAGGACCGGGCCTGGTCGCTGCACGCCCTGGCCGCCGTCGAACGCGACCGTGCCCATCCGGCCCAGGCGCTGACCCTCCTGGACACCGCGCTGGCCCTGCACCGGGAGGGCGAGTCGCTGCACGGCGAGGCGTGGACGCAGTTCCAACTGGGCCAGACCCTGCTGCGGATGGGCGATGTGGAGCGGGCGCGGGACGCGCTGCGTACGGCGCTGGAGCTGTACAGCCGTACCCGGGACGAGCGCGGCGAGGCGTGGGCGCTGACCCAGCTGGCCCGGGCCCGGCTGCTGGACGGTGTCCCTGGCCCGGCGGCCGAGGACCTGTATCTGGCCCTGGCCCGCCACCGCGACAACGAGGACGCGCGCGGCGAGGCGTGGACGCTGTACTACCTGGGCCAGGCGCTGGAGGAGAACGGCGACACCGACCAGGCGCTGCGGCAGCTGGAGCGGGCCCGCACGATGTTCGCCCGGATGCGGGACGCGTACGGGCTGGCGTGTGCCCGGCACCACTCGGGCCGGGTCACTCGTGACCAGCGGGCCGCCCAGACCGGGAACCTCCGCAACTCCGGCTTCGCCCGCCAGCTCCTGGTCGACGCCCGTGCCGACTTCCGGCGCATCGGGGTCGCCCACGGCGAGGCCTGGACGTGCCTGGAGCTGGCCCTGATCGACGCGGGCAACAACCGCGCCGCGCAGGCGCTGGAGCTGTGCGGCGAGGCGGCGGAGTTGTTCGACTCCTACGGCGACAGGCGGGGCGAGGACTGGGCCCGCTTCCTGCGCTGCACGCTGCTGCCGTACGCGTCACCGGGCGGTAGCGAGGTGGGCACGGTGGTGGCCCAGCAGGAACTGGCCGACCTGCTCCTGGCCGGCCACTCGACGCGCGACAGCAAACTGGAGGACTTCGCGGAGGCGTTCACCGTGGTGCTGAACCGCGGCGTGGACCTGGAGGACGGCTGGCAGGCGTGGCGCCTGGGCATGACGCCCACACGCCACGCACGGGAGATCATGGGCGTACCGCTCCGGTCATGACCAGGCCCGTCCGGCGATCGAGGACGTCTTCGAGCCGAGCCGGCCACAACCGGCCCGCGAGCGCGTGGCAACCACCGGACGCCCCGGTGCCCGCCAGTGCCCGGGGCCGACCGGTAAATGAGGGGCCTACGCCTGCTTCCGCTTCGTGGACCCCGCACCCGCGGCAACGGCGTCTCCGGACGCCTCATCCGGGTCCGGGGCCTCCTCGAAGTCGACCTTGCCCATGTGGCGGTTCATGGACTTCATCAGAAGCCACACGCCCACGGCGAGCGCCGCGAAGACGAGGAAGCCGAGAAGGCCGGGCGTCACTTTGTCGGCGTCGAACTCGGCGAGAGGGACGAGATGGTTCAGTGCCTGGGTCGCGTACATATCAGGCATTGTCGCGGATGCCCGCGAAGAGGTCGCTCTCGGGGAGGGAAGTATCGACGAGAGACTTCGCCAGCTCGTACTCCTCGGTCGGCCAGACCTCCTTCTGGATGTCCATCGGGACGCGGAACCAGCCACCGTCGGGGTCGATCTGCGTCGCGTGCGCGATCAGCGCCTTGTCGCGGATCTCGAAGAAGTCCGCGCACGGAACATGCGTGGTCAGTGTGCGTTCGTCGCGCTCGAACTCCTTCCAGCGCTTCAGCCACTCGCCGTACGGGGATTCCAGGCCACGGGCCAGCAGCGCCTCGTGGAGCGCCACCGTGCGCGGGCGGTTGAAGCCCTGGTTGTAGTAGAGCTTCTGCGGCTGCCAGGCCGGGCCGAATTCCGACTCGGGGAACGTCTCGGTGTCCGCCGCACCGTCGAACGCGATCATCGTGATCTTGTGGGTCATGATGTGGTCGGGGTGCGGGTACCCGCCGTTCTCGTCGTACGTCGTGACGACCTGCGGCCGGTACGCACGGATGCTGCGGACGAGACGCCCCGCGGCCTTCTCCTCGTCCTCCAGCGCGAAGCAGCCCTCGGGCAGCGGCGGCAGCGGGTCGCCCTCGGGCAGACCCGAGTCGACGAAGCCGAGCCACTCCTGCTTGACGCCCAGGATCTCCCTGGCCTCGTCCATCTCCTTCTTGCGCACCTCGTGGATGTTTTCCTCGATGTACGCGTCGCCCTGAAGCTTCGGGTTGAGGATGGAGCCGCGCTCGCCTCCCGTGCAGGTCACAACCAGCACGTCCACCCCCTCGGACACATACTTGGCCATGGTGGCCGCCCCCTTGCTCGACTCGTCGTCGGGGTGGGCATGAACGGCCATCAGTCGCAGCTGCTCAGTCAAGACTCGATCCTCATTGATTTGAACGCCATGGAGAGGCTTCGTCCCGAAGGGACGCCGGTCCGGGGTGGCGGTCGGGTGGCGGGCGGCAGGCTTCTATAGTGACCGAACCGGGGGGTGGAAAATTCCTCGATCCCCGGTACGGGAGGAACGATCATGACTGCGGTGCGTGAAGCGCTTCCGGAGAACCGCTACGGCCGCTCCGCCGATCAGCGCACGGACCGCAAGCTCAAAATCATCGGTTCGGTGCTGGGCGTCGCTCTTCTCGGCATGGTCGGCTGGATCGGTTACGACTACGTCTCCGGCCAGGGCATCAGCGCCGAGGTGATCACGTTCAAGGTCGTCTCGGACGAGCGGGTCGATGTGCACCTGAAGGTGCGCAAGGACACGGACGCCAAGGGCTACTGCACAATCCGCGCGCAGCACGAGGACGGCAGCGACGTGGCCCGCAAGGACATCCGCTTCGACGACAGCACGGACAATATCGACCGCGCCCTGTCGCTGCGTACGACGTCCAGGGCGACCAGCGTCGAGCTGCTGGGCTGTACCGAGGACGGCGGAGCGGCACATTGACCGCCGCGCGCCGACACTGAACCGCAGTAGTAGGCGCTGACCTGCACATACGCCGCCCTGACGGTTTACCTCCTCCCCCTTTTCCTGGGGAATTGTTAGGCTCGTGGTTTCGCCCACCCGTGGAGGCACATGCTTACGGGTAGGGCGATGCTTTGTATTCCCAGTACCGACGAGGAGCACCTGTGACCCAGACCAGCGAAAACGTCACCTGGCTCACGCAGGAGGCGTACAACCAGCTCAAGGCCGAGCTGGAGTACCTCTCTGGTCCCGCGCGCACGGAAATCTCCGTAAAGATCGCGGCGGCCCGTGAGGAGGGCGACCTCCGGGAAAATGGCGGGTACCACGCGGCCAAGGAGGAGCAGGGCAAGATGGAGCTGCGGGTGCGCCAGCTCACCCAGCTCCTGGAGCATGCGAAGGTCGGCGAGTCACCTGCCGACGACGGCGTGGTCGAGCCCGGCATGGTTGTGACGATCGCCTTCGACGGCGACCCGGACGACACGATGACCTTCCTGCTCGCCTCGCGCGAGTACGCGAGCTCGAACATCGAGACGTACTCCCCGCAGTCGCCGCTCGGCACCGGTGTGAACGGCAAGAAGATGGGCGAGGACGCCGAGTACGAGCTGCCGAACGGCAAGACGGCCACCGTGAAGATCCTCGCGGCGAAGCCCTACACAGGCTGATCCCGCACCACTGACGCAGGGAGCCTTCGGCCCGTCGGGCCAAAGGCTCCCTGCGTGGGTGGCGTCCGCGACCTGCCGGCACTTGCGCACCGCCGCCTTACGGAGGGACACCAGGGAACACGCCTGCGGCCACCGGGCGAACCGGCACCGTAACGCGATACATCGCGATGCACGGGGTCAGCTCATCACCAGATAGCCCGCGTCGCGCAGCGCCGCCGAGACCTCCTCGCAGTGCTCCGGCCCCTTCGTCTCCAGATGCAGCTCCACCTCGACCTCGGTGAGGCCGAGCCGGGGATCGGTCCGCACATGGCCGATGTCGAGAACGTTGGCGTCGACCACCGAGAGCACGGCCAGCAGCGTCGCCAGCGCGCCGGGGCGGTCGGACAGCCGCAGCCGCAGACTCAGATAGCGGCCGGCCGCCACCATGCCGTGGGTCAGGATGCGCTGCATCAGCAATGGGTCCACATTGCCGCCCGACAGCAGCGCGACCACCGGCCCGTGGAACGACTTCGGATTGCTCAGCAGCGCAGCGACCGGGCTCGCACCGGCCGGTTCCACCACCAGCTTCGCCCGCTCCAGACAGAGCAGCAGCGCACTGGACAGCTCGTCCTCGGAGACCGTACGAACCTCGTCGACCAGCTCTCTGACCAGCTCGAACGGCACATCACCGGGGCGCCCCACCTTGATGCCGTCCGCCATTGTGTTCAGCGAGCCGATCGACACCGGGTGCCCCGCGGCCAGCGACGGCGGATAGCAGGCCGCGCCCGCCGCCTGCACGCCGACGATCCGCACATCGGGCCGGACCGCCTTGACCGCCACCGCGATGCCCGCGGCGAGGCCGCCACCGCCGATCCCGACGACGATGGTGCGCACCTCGGGGCACTGTTCGAGGATCTCCAGGCCCACCGTGCCCTGTCCGGCGATGATGTCCGGGTGGTCGAAGGGGTGGATGAAGACCGCACCGGTCTCCTGCGCGTACTCCTGGGCGGCGGCCAGCGCATCGTCGACGACATGGCCGTGCAGCCGGACCCGTGCCCCGTACTGGCGGGTGGCTGCCACCTTCGGCAGCGGCGCCCCGACCGGCATGAAGACCGTCGACCGCACACCGAGCAACGTGGAGGCGAGTGCGACACCCTGCGCATGGTTTCCGGCGCTCGCGGCGACTACTCCGGCCGCCCGCTCTTCCGGGGACAGGCCCGCGATCCGCACATATGCGCCTCGCAGTTTGAACGAACCGGTCCGTTGCAGGTTCTCGCACTTGAAGTGGACCGGCGCGCCCACGAGCTCGGTCAGGTGGCGGCTGCCTTCCATGGCGGTCACCCTGGCCACGCCGGAGAGCATCTTCTGCGCCCCGCGGATGTCATCGAGGATCAGCGGGGAAAAATGGCCGGGCGCGCGGAAGTTCATACCGCAAGTCTTGCAGCTCGGCAGGGGTACCGGACGTTGCGTCCGGGCAGGGGTTCCGGGCCCCTGGTGCGGTCACGTCCTGCGCCGTTGTCCACAGGTTTGTGCAGCACTGGGGCGTGTTGCCCTGTGGCCGCGTACTCTGTCCCCCACCCATATGACACCGCACGAAGAGAGCCCCCGGCCATGCCCCCTCAGGACATGACGACAGCTGCGTCTCCTTCCGGGGGCGCCACCCCCGAACCCACGGATTCCGACCAGGTCCTCGACGCACTGCAGCACCAGGTCGCGGTATTCGCCCGCCGTGCCGAGCAGACCCGCCTCGGCGGTCTCGGCCAGGTGCGCAATTCCATGGACCGGGCCGCCTATCTGCTGCTCAACCGGCTGGACCGGGAAGGGCCGATGGGCGTCAAGGCACTGGCCGCGGGCATGGGGATCGACTCCTCGACCGTGACCCGGCAGGTCGCACCCCTCGTCGACACCGGTCTGGTCAAGCGCACCTCGCACCCGGAGGACGGCCGGGCCGTCGTGCTCCAGCTGTCGCCACGCGGCCAGACACGGCTCGACGAGGTCCGCGAATCCCGGCGCGAGCTCATGACCCAGGTGACGGACGACTGGACGGCCGAGGAGCGCGAGACGTTCTGCACGCTGCTCACCCGGTTCAATCTGGCACTGGCCGCCCGCCAGGCCTCGTCCCAGGCGCTCCGGCCGGGTAACGGGAGCGGCAGCGCCTGACGGTGCTGTGCGGGCTGCCGTGCGCACGCCTCTTGACCGGGAGCCCCGCAACGGCTCGGATGAGGACCGTGCGAGAACGCCAGGCGGGCCGGGAGCGGCGCCGCGCCCAGGAGTTCGAGACCTTCGTGACGGGCGCGGCCGGCCGACTGCTGCACACGGCCACGCTGCTCACCGCCGAGCCCATGCAGCCGCCCGGAGCGAACCCCCGGGCCCAGCGGATGCTCACAGCCGCGCTGGCACGAACGTACGCACAGTGGGGACGGCTGCGCGGCGAGGACCCGTACGACCGCACCCGGGGGGAGCTGGCCGTCCGGTTCGCCCATGAGGTCTGGCGGCACCGCCGGCCGCGCGGCGGGCTGCTGGACCGGCTGACCCCGCAGGAGCGCCTCGTTCTCGTGCTGCGACTGTACGAGGGCGTCGCGGAGGAGCAGGCCGCGGCACTGCTCGGGCTTCCGGTGGAGCGGATCCGGGCGATCTGCAACCGTGCGGTGGCCACGATGCGCGGCACCCGCCGGCCCACGGCGCGGTGGGGATTGCCGCGGCCGCTGGTCACGCCATGAGCCGTGGCAGCCGGGAGGACGAGGTCCGGCGCATGCTGGCCGGTCCGCATCCGCAAGTGCCCGCCGACCTGGCACAACGGGCGGCGGAGCGCGGCGGCCGCCTGCTGCGCCGGCGCCGTTTCACCCGCTGGCTGGTGATGTCGGTGGCGTTCGCCGCGGTGGTGGCCTTCACGGTGTGGGCGGTGGCGGCGCAGCCGTGGCAGCTGCCTCCGGCCGAGACGACGCCGCCGGACGGCTGGTGAGGGCCGGTCCGGGGCGAACTATCCTGAAACGGGGCGTCATGGGTAACCGGCCGAGGAGGCTGCGATGACCAGGAAAGTCGCCGACTGCCGCAAGTATCCGAGCGTCACGAACTGCTCGCTGACCATCTCCGGCGAGGAAGAGGAAGTCGTACGGGCCGCAGCGGAGCACGCGGTCTCCGTCCATGAGCACACCGACAGCCCGGAGCTGCGTGAACAGATCCGGGCATCGCTGGACGACGAGAAGGCCGGCGCCCAAGGGTGCTGAAGGCGGCCGGACGAAACACGCCCTAGCCGAGCGCCTGCGTCAGATCGGCGATCAGGTCGTCTGCGGACTCGATGCCGACGGAGAGCCGGACAAGGTCGGCCGGCACCTCCAGCGGGGAGCCGGCCGCCGAGGCGTGCGTCATGCGACCCGGGTGCTCCACGAGGGACTCGACGCCGCCCAGCGACTCACCGAGGGTGAACAGCTTCGCCCGGTTGCAGACGTGGACCGCCGCGTCCTCGCCGCCCGCGACGCGGAAGGACACCATGCCACCGAAGGCCTTCATCTGCTTGGCGGCGACCTCGTGGCCCGGGTGCTCGGGCAGCCCCGGGTAGAGGACCTGGGTGACCTTGGGGTGCCGGGTCAGCAGATCGGCGATCTTCGTGGCGTTCTCGCTGTGCCGGTCCATGCGGACCGCGAGGGTCTTGATGCCGCGCAGCACCAGCCACGCGTCGAACGGTCCGGCGACCGCGCCCATCGCGTTCTGGTGGTACGCCAGCTCCTCGGCCAGTTCCGGCTCGTTGACGATCAGTGCGCCGCCGACGACGTCCGAGTGGCCGCCCATGTACTTCGTGGTGGAGTGCACCACGACGTCGGCACCCAGAGCGAGGGGCTGCTGGAGGTAGGGGCTGGCGAAGGTGTTGTCGACGACCAGCCGCGCACCCGCCGCGTGGGCCACACCGGCGATCGCGGCGATGTCGGTGATGCCGAGCAGCGGGTTGGACGGGGTCTCCACCCAGATCGCCTTGGTGCGCGGGGTGATCGCCGCCCGTACCGCCGCCACGTCCGAGGTGTCGGCGACCGAGAAGTCAACGCCCCACCGCGAGACGACCTTCGCGAAAAGCCGGAACGTGCCGCCGTAGGCGTCGTTCGGGATGACCACATGGTCACCGGGGGTGAGCAGCGTACGGAGCAGGCAGTCCTCGGCGGCGAGGCCGGAGGCGAAGGCAAGCCCGCGCCGGCCGCCCTCCAGCGCCGCGAGGTTGTCCTCCAGGGCGGTACGGGTCGGATTGGCGCTGCGACTGTACTCGTAGCCGCCGCGCAGGCCGCCCACGCCGTCCTGCTTGTACGTGGACACCTGGTAGATGGGCGGTACAACGGCGCCGGTGAGGGGATCGGCGATGTTTCCCGCGTGGATCGCGAGAGTCTCGAAGCTGTGCTGGTCGCTCATGGGGCCCGAGCGTAGTTCGTCGCGAGGGCGCTCACTGTGCTTCCTGGCCGTCCGGTGACAATGGGGGCATGGAGATTCTCTGGTTCCTGATCGCACTGTGCATGCTCGCCGCGATCATCGGCCCCTTCGTGCTGCGCCGCCGCGGCGGTATCCGTCAGGTCGCGCCCGGTTCGCCGGACGCCGCCGATCCGGAGAACTACGGCTTTGTGCGCCAGGAGGAGCTGGACATCCGGCTCCCGGGCCCGGATCAGGATCTTCTCGATGTGCTCGATGTCGTGCAGCGTTCCCAGGACTGGCGGGCGGCTTCGCAATTGCTGGCCGGTACACCCATGGAGGGTGAGGTGCGGTGGCAGCGGGTGCAGGCGTTCGCCGGTGCCGCCTCGCTGGAGCTGGCGCAGCAGCCCGGTGTCGGTGGTTCGTGGCTGCGCAAGTGGCGGGCCGATGCGCCGAAGGACGCGGGCGGTGCGGCGGTGCACGCCGAATTCCTGGTGCAGCAGGCATGGCGTACGTCGACGGCGGGGACGGACGACTTCCGAATCATCCTGGAGGAGGCCCGTACGGTCTGCGGCGAAGCGGCGCTGCTGGCACCGGGCGACCCCATTCCGTACCTCGTCGAGCTGGCGGTCTCCCGTGGACTCGGTTACCCGCACGAGGAGTTCGACCAGCTCTGGGCGAAGGTGATCGACCGGGCCCCGGCCCACATGGGCGCGCACATCGCCGCGCTGCACTACTGGTGCGAGAAGTGGCACGGATCGCGCGAGGACGCCGACCGCTTCGCCACCACGGCCGCCGCCCGCGCCCCGCAGGGCTCGCTGCTGGCCGCGCTGCCGCTGTTCGCGGTGTACGAGCATCTGCCCGAGGTCAATCTCGTACAGGGCTTCTACCGGAGCGCGGTGGTGACCAAGGCGGTCGAGGGCGCCCTGTTCGCGGTGCAGGCGGCCCGTCCGGACGACCCGATGCTTGCCCACGTACGCCACCTGCTGCTCTTCTTCCTGGTCCGGATGGAGCGCTGGGGCGAGGCGATGAACCAGATCGTCCACATCGACGGCCACGTGGGTGCGCTGCCGTGGACGCAGAACCCCGACCCGGCCGCCGCGTACACGGTCCACCGGGCGCTGGCAGTGGCCGGCTACGAGGCGAACGGCGGTAGCCCGGCGACGCTGCCGCGGTAGCCGCGTGCGGAATCCATGACGTTGCGGGTGCGTTGCACCAAGGGCAAACCGACCCCAGGAGGAGCCCCCGCATGTTCCTGCAACGCCGTACGCCCCAGCTCCCCACCCCTGAGGAGGCCCTGAAGGGTCGCCCCGAGCCCGTGTTCGCCGTCCCGGACCGCCACACCGTCCTCGGCAACCCGCTGCTGGGCCCGTACCCGGAGGGCATGGAGGTCGCGGACTTCGCGCTGGGCTGTTTCTGGGGCGCCGAGCGCAAGTTCTGGCAGACCGACGGTGTGTGGACAACGCTCGTCGGCTACCAGGGCGGCTCCACGGAGAACCCCACGTACGAAGAGGTGTGCTCAGGCCTGACCGGCCACACGGAAGCGGTCCGCGTCGTCTTCGACCCGAAGGGGGTCTCGTACGCCGAGCTGCTGAAGCTGTTCTGGGAGTCCCACGACCCGACGCAGGGCTTCCGCCAGGGCAATGACGTGGGCACGCAGTACCGCTCGGCGATCTACACCCACTCCCCCGAGCAGGCGGCGGCCGCGGCGACCTCCCGCGAGGCGTACCAGAAGGTCCTCACCGGCTCCGGCTACGGCGAGATCACCACGGAGATCCTCCCGGCGGAGGGCCGCACGTTCTGGCCTGCGGAGGCGTATCACCAGCAGTACCTGGACAAGAACCCGGCGGGCTACTGCGGGATCGGGGGGACGGGCGTTGCATGCCCGGTGGGGGTCGCTCCGGCAGGAGAGTGACAGCTGACTGGGGCCCAGTCAGTGCCCGCCTCCCTGCTTTTGGCCGGCGGGCGCCTTCCTGCCTGATCAGGGGCGACGTTTCGGGGTGCGGGCAGTGGCCGTTCGGCCGGGACCGGCGGAACGCCGCAGGCGCGCCCTTGAGTTCTCGGGCGCCTGACCTGCCATCGGCCCGGCCGCGGAAGGCGGTCGGGCCGAGCGATCACTCAAAGGAGCAGCAGATCAGATGAGCCCCTGCGCCAGCATCGCGTCCGCGACCAGTTCGAAGCCGGCAATGTTGGCGCCCACCACGTAGTTGCCGGGGCTGCCGTAGCGCTCCGCCGTGGTGTAGCAGGAGTCGTGGATGTGGCGCATGATCTCCGCGAGGCGCTGCTCGGTGTGGGCGAACGTCCAGGAGTCGCGTGAGGCGTTCTGCTGCATCTCCAGGGCGCTGGTGGCGACGCCGCCCGCGTTGGCCGCCTTGCCGGGGGCGAAGGCGACGCCCGCTTCCTGGAGGACGCGTACGGCCTCCGGTGTGGTGGGCATGTTGGCGCCCTCGGCGACCGCCTTCACGCCGTTGCGTACGAGGGCCAGGGCGTCGGTCTCGTGCAGTTCGTTCTGAGTGGCGCAGGGCAGGGCCACGTCGCAGGGGACGTTCCAGAGGCCACTGCCGGGGACGTACGTGGCGTGTTCGCCGCGGCGCTCCGCGTACTCGGAGACCCGGCCGCGGCCGGCCTCCTTGATCTCCTTGAGCAGGGCGAGGTCGATGCCCTTCTCGTCCACGACGTACCCGTTGGAGTCGGAGCAGGTCACCACGGTCGCGCCGAGCTGCTGTGCCTTCTCGATCGCGTAGATCGCGACATTGCCCGAGCCCGAGACCGCGATGCGCTGTCCATCGAGGGACTCGCCCCGGCTGCGGAGCATCTCGGCGGTGAAGAGCACACAGCCGTACCCGGTCGCCTCGGTGCGTGCCTGGGCGCCACCCCAGCCCAGGCCCTTTCCGGTGAGGACTCCGGATTCGTAACGGTTGGTGATCCGCTTGTACTGGCCGAACAGGTAGCCGATCTCGCGGCCGCCAACACCGATGTCACCTGCGGGAACATCGGTGTACTCGCCGAGGTGACGGTGGAGTTCGGTCATGAACGACTGGCAGAACCGCATGATCTCGGCGTCGGAGCGGCCCTTCGGGTCGAAGTCGGCGCCGCCCTTGCCGCCACCGATGGGCATGCCGGTGAGCGCGTTCTTGAAGATCTGCTCGAAGCCGAGGAACTTCACGATGCCGAGGTTGACCGAGGGGTGAAAGCGCAGCCCGCCCTTGTACGGTCCGAGCGAGCTGTTGAACTCGACCCGGAAGCCGCGGTTCACATGGATGTCGCCCGAGTCGTCGGACCACGGCACGCGGAAGATGAGCTGGCGCTCCGGCTCGCAGACTCGCTCGATGATCCGGGCGTCCATGAACTCCGGCCGCTGTTCGAGGACGGGGCCGAGGGTCTCCAGGACCTCCCGTACTGCCTGGTGGAATTCGTTCTCGCCTTGGTTGCGGCGGAGAATCTCCGCGTAGAGCGGCTCGATGACACGCATGTGAGTGAGACCTTCCGTGGGTCGGCGTCGCGCGCGAAGGTGCCCCGTCGAGGGACACCCGCGGTCCCCCTCCCCATTGAGGGCGTCGCCCAGACATCGCACGCTCTGCGGCTCACGAAAGCGACGTACAGAACCGTTGTGGCGTGTCGATTGTCCCAGGGCCGCCGGAACGCCGTGCACGGTATCCGTATCCCGGACTCGATCTACGACTCGGCCGGGCGGCGCAGCATCCACAGCCCCGCTCCGGACGCGGACGCCGCGGCTTCCCGGCACATCTCTCCGGTCGCAGCACCAGCGGACGCGGGCGCGGACGGAGGACTGGGGCGCGGGCGCGGACGGAGGACCGGGGCGCGGGCGCGGGCGGAAAGCTCAGTCGCTGACGCCGAGGTCCTGGCGCATCAGGTGCCGCATGGTGTCGAGGCAGGGGTCGGCCGCTCTCAGCTCCTCCAGGGCCCGCCCGACGCTCTCGCCGTCACGGGCGAGGCCCCGGTCGAGGCGCTTGACGGGCGGTGCACGCGGCGGCAGGAAAGCTGCGTCCGTTCCTCGCGGGCTCCGGCGTTCTCCCCCGCAGCGCCTTCTGGAGCAGCGGGCACGACGATCCGGTGGGCCTGCGTCAGGTCCACCGGGGCGACCTCACGGAGAACGCTTACGGACGCCGAAGGCGGCGGCACCGCGGATCCGAGGGGATCCGGGTGCCGCCGCCTTCGTACAGGATTCGGGACTGCGGCGGGAAAGGGGTGTGCGGGTCAGACCGCGGAGCCCGCCGTCCACTCCGACCAGCTCATGTTCCAGCCGTTGAGGCCGTTGTCGGGGGTGATGGTCTTGTCCGGGGAGTTCTTGACGATGACCACGTCGCCGACGAGGGAGTTGTCGTAGAACCAGGCAGCGGGCTGATTGGGGTCGCCCGCGCCCTTCACGTCGGCGAGGCCGACACAGCCGTGGCTGGTGTTGGCGCTGCCGAAGGGGGCGCCCCAGTAGTTGCCGTGGATGAAGGTGCCCGAGGTGGACAGCCGCATGGCGTGCGGAACGTCCTTGATGTCGTACTCACCCTTGCCGTCGGCGTCGGTGAAGCCGACCGTCGCGCCGTTCATCCGGGTCTCCTTGAACTTCTCGGAGATCACCATCTGCCCGTTGTACGTGGGGTTTTCGGGGGAGCCGGCGGAGATCGGGATGGTCTTGATCGTCTTGCCGTCCTGGGTGACGGTCATCATCTTCGTGTCGGCGTCGACCGTCGAGACCTGGTTGCGGCCGACCTTGAAGTTGACCGTCTTCTGCTGCACACCGTAGACGCCGTCCGAGCCCTCGACGCCGTCCAGCGCGAGCTTCAGCGTGACGGTGGAGCCGCCCTGCCAGTAGTCCTCGGGGCGGAAGTCAAGACGCTGGGAGTTGAACCAGTGGCCGACGACTTCCTGACCGCTGCTGGACGTCACGGTGATGGCGTCCTCGACGGCCTTCTTGTTCGTGATCGGCTTGTCGAAGTTGATCGAGACCGGCATGCCGACGCCGACCGTAGAACCATCCTCGGGCGTGAAATTGCCTATAAAGCTGTTGGCGGGCGACACGGTGGTGAACGAGGAGTTCTCATGCGACTCGCGGCCCTTGGAGTCCTTGGCCGTCGCATTGATCTTGTACGTGGTCGAGCGCTCCAGCTGGACGTCCGGCTTCCAGCTCTTGCCGTCGGCGGCGAGCGTGCCCTTGACGGGAGCGCCGGCCGACGTGGTCATGGCGACCTGGGACAGCGTGCCATCGGCGACGGTGACCTTGGCATCGTTGTTGATGCTCGCGTTGGTCGCGCCGTTCTTCGGCGAGATCGTGATCTGCGCTTCCGACGCGTCCCGGGCAGCCGCCTCGTCGACCTCCGCCTGCGAATTCTTCGCGCTTCCGGCGCTCGCGCCGCCGTCGTTGCAGGCAGTGAGTACCAGAACACCACCGAGCAGTGCGGACGCGACCATCAGGCCCTTGCGCCGCTTACTGTCCGTCATCACACGCTTCTCCATCGTTGCCTAATCCCCAAAACCCCGAGCAGAGCCGCCGGTGACCGGCGTAACCCGTCCACGTTCCTAGAACCCATGGAAGGAGTCCTCCGTTCCACATCCAAGACAGATGTGGGGAACAACACTCATCGACGCATCCGCGCCAGCGGTGGTTCCCGGCGCCGGTCGCGTACCAGTACGCACGACGTCCCCGGCCCGTGGAAAGCGGGCCGGGGCCGCCGTTACTTGACCCGACGCTCCGCACCGCCGCTCACACCGCTGTGCTCGCCGTCGCCCACACCATTGTGCGGGATGTCGCCACCGCCTCCTTCGTCGTCCTCTTCGTCCTCGTCGTCGTCGAGGTCCCAGTCACCCATGTCGTCCGGGTCGTAGGCGACGGTCTCGCTGCTCCAGGACGCCTGGGTGAGCTCGACCCCCGGCACCTCGCTGACCAGGTCGAACGGATCGATGAGGGAGGCGAGGGCCTCCGCGCCGTCCTCCCGTACGGCAGCCTCGGCCTGCATGCGTTCCTCGGCAGACTCGCCGCCGGGCTCCCCGTACTCTGCGGCGATGGACTCCAGCGCGGTACCGCTGAGGGCAGCGGGGTCTGTGATCTCCAGCACCATTTCGACTTGAAGTCGAACAAACCGTGATGTCTCAGAAGTGCTCATATGCCGGAGCGTAAGCTTCCCGCCCTCCCGACTTTCCTGCGACCCGCTGCTTTCACTAGCATCGGTGTACATGCCTAACTCACGGCTGTGACAAGGAGGATCGATTCTGTGGCCGCTGCTCGCCGCCCGCTTCTGACCGCAACCGCTGCGGGCACTCTGCTGGCCGCCCTGTGGTTCGTCCCGTCCGCCAACGCGACGGACGAGTCGGCCGGCGCATCAGGCGCACAGAGCCAGCAGGTCACCACCACCGTGGACACCACCGCCGTGGACACCGCGAGCGGCCCGAGGCTCGCCGACACCGGGGCCGGGGTCGACACCACCCCATACCTGATCGGCGGCACGGCGCTCCTGGGCATCGGTGCGGCATTCGTCAGCTACTCGGTACGCCGCACCGACGCCCTGTCCGCCTGAACACGCCCTCCCGGGGCAGCCCTCAGGCCAGCGGTCCGGTCACCGGTTCGACCGCCGCGATCAGCTTCCCCGCACGTACGAACGCGTCCGCCGCGGCCAGGTCCGGCGACAGGTAGCGGTCCGGTCCCGGACCCTCGACGCCTGCCGCGCGCAGCGCCTCGATGGCGGCCTGCGAGGCGGGTGCGGGGGTGAGGCCCTGGGCGGCGCGCAGTTCGATGGCGCGGGTCGCCGCGTACAGCTCGACGGCGACGATCCGGGCGAGGTTGTCGACGGCGGTACGGAGTTTGCGCGCCGCCGACCAGCCCATGGAGACGTGGTCCTCCTGCATCGCGGAGGACGGGATCGAGTCGGCCGACGCGGGGACGGCGAGCCGCTTCATCTCGCTGACCAGGGCGGCCTGGGTGTACTGAGCGATCATCAGGCCCGAGTCCACACCGGCGTCGGCGGCGAGGAACGGCGGCAGTCCGTGCGAACGGTTCTTGTCCAGCAGCCGGTCGGTGCGGCGCTCGGTGATCGAACCGAGGTCGGCCGCGACGATCGCCAGGAAGTCGAGTACATATGCGACGGGGGCGCCGTGGAAGTTCCCGTTGGATTCGACCCGGCTGTCGGGCAGCACGACGGGGTTGTCGATGGCGGAGGCCAGCTCGCGGTCCGCGACGATCCCGGCGTAGTCGAGGGTGTCGCGTCCGGCGCCGTTGACCTGGGGCGCGCAGCGCACGGAGTAGGCGTCCTGCACACGGGGCGCGACGTCCTGGTGGTGGCCGGTGAGGCCCGATCCGGCCAGGACCCGCAGCATGTTGTCGGCGCTGACGCCCTGGCCCGGGTGCGGGCGGATGGCGTGCAGTTCCGGGGCGAGCACATTGTCCGTGCCGAGCAGCGCCTCCAGCGAGAGAGCGGCTGTGATGTCGGCGGAGGTGTAGAGGCTCTTCAGGTCGGCCAGGGCCATGATGAGCATGCCGAGCATGCCGTCGGTGCCGTTGAGGAGGGCGAGGCCCTCCTTCTCGCGCAGCTCGACCGGGGAAATGCCATGGGCGGCGAGCAACTCACCGGCGGGGCGCACGGTGCCATCGGGGCCCTCCGCGTCGCCCTCGCCCATCAGCGTCAGGGCACAGTGGGAGAGCGGGGCCAGGTCGCCGGAGCAGCCGAGCGAGCCGTACTCGTGGACGACGGGGGTGATGCCCGCGTTGAGGACGTCGGCCATGGTCTGTGCGACCTCGGGCCGTACGCCGGTACGCCCGGAGGCGACCGTCTTCAGCCGCAGGAACATCAGGGCGCGGACGACTTCGCGCTCGACGCGCGGGCCCATGCCGGCAGCGTGCGAGCGGACGATGTTGCGCTGGAGCTGCGCGCGGAGATCCTGGCTGATGTGCCGACTGGCCAGGGCCCCGAAGCCGGTGGAGACGCCGTAGACCGGCTCGGGCTTGGCGGCGAGCGCGTCCACGATCTCGCGGGCGGCGGTAAGTGCGCTCACGGCGGCCGCGGAGAGCTCGACGCGAGCGTTGCCGCGGGCCACGGCGATGACGTCCTGGGCGGTGGTACCGGACGTCCCCACCACGACTGTATGCATATCCATATTCAGAAGCGTACGGATTGAATCCTGGCATGTCACTAGTGGTCGTGCGGTTGGCCCCTTACCGATCCGGTCACACGGTCAGGGGCGGCTGCCGCGCAGGTGGCGGCGGTCGTGCGGGGACCTGGGCGGCGCGTCGGCCAGCCGGAGCACCTCGCCGTCGCGCCCCGCCACCACCGGCTTCGTGGAGCGGGCCGCCTTCGCCCGGTACTGGGCCGCGTCAGCCAGCCGGAACAGCCGTCGCGCCGACACCACCGGGCCGATCGGATCACCGGTCGAGGCAACGCCGCAGGCCACCCCGTCGCCGAGCTCCAACCCTGCCGCCCGTTCGCAGAGTTCGGCGGCCACCCGGATCACGTCGTCCTCCTCGGGGCCCACCGCGAGCAGGCAGAACTCATCGCCGCCGAGCCGGGCCGCCAGCGCACCGGGCAGCATGGCACCGCAGCGGGACAACACCGAGCCGAAACGTTCCAGCAGGCGGTCGCCGACCGCATGGCCGTGGGTGTCGTTGACCCGCTTCAGACCGTTGAGGTCACAGACGACCAGGCTGACCACCGAGCCTTCCGCCCGGTGCTGATCCACCGCCTCGTCGAGCCGCATGTCGACGGCGCGGCGGTTGGCCAGCCCGGTGAGCGGATCGGTGAAGGCGAGCTTGCGGACCTCTTCGAGCCGCTCGGTCTGGGAGATCCCGGCGGCGACGACCGAGGCCAGCACGGTCGCGAAGGCCGCGTCCTCCCGCCCGAACACCGGCTCCCCCAGCGGGCGGGCCACATAGAGCTCACCCCAGGCCCGCCCGTGCAGCACGATCGGCGCGACCACACAGCAGCCGCGCCCGCGCCGACGCAGGGCTGCCACCCGCTGCCGGCAGTACAGACGCCCGTACCCCCGCAGCCCCGCGCCCGGCGCCCCGTCCGCCGGGTCGTCAGCGGTCTGCACCCAGGCGTCCGGCTCACCGCCGGCGGCCCACCGTTCGTGCAGGAACTCGGTGATCTCCGGGAACTGGTGCACCGGGTACGTCTCCTCATCGGGGAACTCCTCCTCCCCTTCGCCCCGTTCGCCCGCGTTCACCAGTACGCGCAACTGCCCGCGCTCGCGCTCCCACACGGAGAGCGCGGCAAAACTGCCGCCCAATGCCTCGCACGCCCCCAGCGCGGCCGCTCGCCACGACCCCCGCGGGGTGTGTGCCGCCGCCATCGTCTGCGCAAGCGAAACCACGGCCCGCAGCCGCGCATCATCACCACCCATCGCTACAGCTTATGTAGTTTTGTAGTGATCTGATCAGCTTGAGACCTCGACAATGTCCGCTGCATGCCCTCTTGGGCACGCAGAGTTACGACCGAGGTAGTTACTCGTCGTTACTCTCCGGGCCAGTTCGGCTTCCTCTTCTCGTTGAACGCGGCCACCCCCTCGGCCCGGTCGCCGGAGAAGGCCACCGAACGCCAGGCGGCGTCCTCGACTTCGAGACCGGCCCGCAGATCGAGGCCGTGCCCGAGCCGCAGCGCACGCTTGGCGGCCCGCAGCCCCACCGGGGAGTTGGCGGCGATCCGGCCCGCGAGCGCCAGCGCGGACTCGCGGTCCCGCCCCGCCTCCACCAGCTCGTCGACCAGCCCCGAATCACGGGCCTCGGCCGCCTCCACCCGCCGGGCCGTGAAGACCAGCTCGGCGGCGCGCGCCGCACCGATCCGCCGCGGCAGCAACTGCGTACCGCCGCCACCCGGAATGACACCGACCGACACCTCGGGCAGGCCCACCACGGCCGTGCGGTCGGCGACGATCAGATCGCAGGACAGGGCCAGCTCGAATCCGCCGCCGAGTGCGAAGCCGTGCACAGCCGCGATCGTCGGCATCGGCAGATCGAGTACGGCCGTGTACGCGGCGCGGGCGGTGGGGCGCTGGCGCAGCAGCTCGGCGTCGGTGAACGAATTGCGCTCCTTCAGGTCCGCACCCACGCAGAAGGCCCGCTCGTGGCTGGAGGTGAGGACGGTGACCCGTACGCCCGGGTCGGCGGCGAGCGAGGCACAGGCGGCGGCGATCGAGCGGGCCATGTCCGTGGACACGGCGTTCATTGCCTTGGGTCGGTCGAGGACCAGCTCGGCGACGTGTTCCTGCCCCTCGTGAACCCGTACGACGACGAATTCCCCGAACCGCTGCTCGGACGTCATGGTCATGACTGCACCCCTCCGGTTAACGATCGTTACCGGAAGGATCCTATGGCTCGCCCCGGACAGACGTCCGGGTGAGTTTCAGACCTTCCGGGTCAGGACCTACGCCGACGCGCCAGCAGCCAGGGCTCCACGACGCCGAGTCCGCGCACCGGGCGCTGCCACATCGGCTGCAGCCCGTAGCGGTACCTGGGCACGGACGCCGACTCCACGCCCTCCTGGCGCGCCTTCTCGGCCACCGCGGCCTCCTCCTCCGCCACCTGCGCCTCGGAGGCCGGGGCGTCGCCGGTACGGGTCAGCTCCTCCGCGAACGCCCCGTCCACCAGCACGGCGTCCTTCGGCGCTATCGAGGTCAGCCGGCTGGCGAGGTTCACCGTCGTACCGAAGACATCGCCCATTCGGGTGGTGACCGTGCCGAAGGCAATACCGACACGCAGCGCGGGCATGGTCTCGTCCTGGGTCATCGCCTCGATCAGGCGCAGCGCGATCTCGGCCGCGGTGCCCGCGTCGTCGGCGGCGTAGAGCACCTCGTCACCGAGGGTCTTGATGAGCCGGCCGCCGTGTGCGGCGACCAGGTCGGCACAGGTGGTCTCGAACGCCTCGACCAGCTCGCCGAGCTCCTCCTCCTCCAGCCGCCGGGTCAGCCTGGTGAACCCGACGAGGTCGGCGAAGCCGACGGCCAGGCGCCGGTCGACCATCTCCTCGTCGTCGGCGGCCTGCACGACCCGGCCGGTGGCGGCGGCGAGCTGGCGCCGCCACACGTAGACCAGGAACTCCTCCAGCTCCGGGAGGAGCAGCTCGATCAGCGGGTACGTCACCTCGGTCCGGGTCATTCCGGGCTCGGGCGGCTCGGTCAGCCCCTCCAGGAAGGAATCGATCTGCCACTCCGCCAGCCGGGCGGTGGTCTGCCCGGTGGACCGGGCCACCTGGATCGCCATCGGCTCGCTGAGCAGGCCTGCCTCGACGAGACCGGCGAGCCGGCGCAGCGCCAGCACATCGGCCTCGGTGAGGGCCCTGGCCTGCCCGATGTCGGCGAAGCCCATGGCCCGCCAGAACCGGGAAGCCAGGTCCATCGAGACGCCGGCGGTACGGGCCGCCTGGAACGGCGTGTAGCGACGGTCGGCGCCCAGGATCAGCTGTTCCAGCCGGATCGCGAGGGGATCGTCGGTCGGCTCCGCCGTATGGTCGACGTCGTGATGCGGTGTCGGGTGGACCGAGGAGTCCGACGGGGGCTCCGCGCCCGCACCGGAGGTCGTGTCGTCGACGGTCACCAGCCGCCTCCTGCCCGTTCCCTGCGCACTGCCCTGCCGATCTGTCGGTGGATCGCCTCAACGATACGGCAGGTGTGCCGTGGCTCACGTAGTCGTCCCGGAATGTTCCTGGGTGGGCCGGGGGCGTGGGTGGTTGCGGCCGGGGGGTGGTTTCCAGGAGGGCAAGGACTCATACGCGCCCGAGGAAGGCGGGGGGCGGGGGTGGTCGTGCGCGACCACCCACGCCTCACGCCAGGCCGTCGCCAGCCCCTCGCAGGTGCACGATGTCGCCCGCCGACACGTGTTCCCGGAGGCCGTCGTCGGTGGACAGGATCAGCCGGCCGTCCCCGTCGATCGCCACGGCCTCGCCGGTGAGCGTGCGGTCGCCGGGCAGCTGGGCGCGTACCGTCCGGCCGAGTGTCGCGCAGCCCGCCGCGTACGCCTCCTGCACGCCGCTCGCCGCCGCGTCGCCGTCCGCCGCGCGCCACTGGACGTACCAGTGCTCCAGCGAGCGCAGTACACCCCGAAGCAGCGTCTCGCGGTCGGTGGAGACCGCTCCGGCCAGGGCCAGCGAGGCGGCCGTGGGTACGGGGAGTTCGTCGGCGCGCAGGGAGACGTTGAGGCCGATACCCACGACGACTCCGTTCCCGGCGCGCTCGGCCAGGATGCCGCCCGCCTTGCGTTCCTCGCGCAGTGCGGTCTCCCCTGGACGAAGCTTGTCGGAGTCCTTGAGTGGGGTCTCCTTGGGGACGGTCACGAGGAGGTCGTTGGGCCACTTCAGTGCCGTGTCGACGCCTGCTGCGCGGGCCAGGCCCGTCGCCGTCGCGACTCCCGCGAGCAGCGGCAGCCAGCCCCACCGGTGGACGGGGATGTCGCCCGGCGTCAGGAAGACGGAAAAGAACAGGCCCGAGCGGGCCGGAGCCGACCAGGCGCGGTCGAGGCGGCCGCGGCCCGCGGTCTGTTCCTCGGCGACCAGCACGGCGCCTTCGGCGAGCCCCGCCGCCGCGCGCCGGGCAAGATCGGAGTTGGTGGACCCGGTGGTCTCCACGACGTCGAGCGAGGTCCACAGCCCGCCGGGACGCAGCAGCCCGCGGCGCAGCGCGGCGACGTTCAGGGGCGGTCGGTCCAGGTCCGACCAGCGACTGTGAGGCGCATCCGAAGGTGTCATGCAAGCCAGACTAGGTGTGGTAAACGACGCACTGCCGAACCGGATCCACGCCGATACCCTACGGATCAGTAGGTGTTCAGCACCTGATCAGCAGCACAGCCGTCCCCGTGACCAGGCAGGGAGCAGCCACCCGATGTCCGAGCCGGAAGAGATCGACATCCACACCACCGCGGGCAAGATCGCGGACCTGCAGCGCCGTATCGGCGAGGCAACGCACGCGGGCTCCGATCGCGCGGTCGAGAAGCAGCATGCGAAGGGCAAGTTGACCGCCCGCGAGCGGATCGACCTGCTGCTCGACGAGGGTTCCTTCGTGGAGCTCGACGAATTCGCGCGGCACCGCTCCACCAACTTCGGCATCGAGAAGAACCGCCCGTACGGAGACGGCGTCGTCACCGGCTACGGCACGGTCGACGGCCGCCCCGTCTGCGTGTACTCGCAGGATTTCACCATCTTCGGCGGCTCGCTCGGCGAGGTCTACGGTGAGAAGATCGTCAAAGTGATGGACTTCGCGCTGAAGACCGGCTGCCCGATCATCGGCATCAACGACGGCGGCGGCGCGCGCATCCAGGAAGGTGTTGCGGCGCTCGGCCTGTTCGCCGAGATCTTCCGCCGCAATGTGCACGCCTCAGGCGTCGTCCCGCAGATCTCGCTGATCGTCGGACCGTGCGCGGGCGGCGCGGTCTACTCCCCCGCGATCACCGACTTCACGGTCATGGTCGACCAGACCTCGCACATGTTCATCACGGGCCCCGACGTCATCAAGACCGTCACCGGTGAGGACGTGGGCTTCGAGGAACTCGGCGGCGCCCGCACCCACAACACCACCTCCGGTGTGGCACATCACATGGCGGGCGACGAGAAGGACGCCATCGAGTACGTCAAGTCGCTGCTGTCGTACTTGCCTTCGAACAACCTCTCCGAAGCACCGGCCTTCCCGGAGGAGGCGGTGCTCGCCACCACCGACGAGGACCGCGAGCTCGACACCCTCATCCCGGACTCGGCGAACCAGCCGTACGACATGCACACCGCCATCGAGCACGTGCTGGACGATGGCGAATTCCTGGAGACCCAGGCGATGTTCGCGCCGAACATCATCACCGGCTTCGGGCGCGTCGAGGGCTACCCGGTCGGCATCGTCGCCAACCAGCCGATGCAGTTCGCCGGCTGCCTGGACATCAACGCGAGCGAAAAGGCGGCACGGTTCGTCCGCACCTGCGACGCGTTCAACGTGCCCGTCCTGACCTTCGTGGACGTCCCCGGCTTCCTGCCCGGCGTAGACCAGGAGTACGGCGGCATCATCCGCCGCGGCGCCAAGCTGATCTACGCCTACGCGGAAGCGACCGTCCCGCTGATCACGGTGATCACCCGCAAGGCCTTCGGCGGCGCGTACGACGTCATGGGCTCCAAGCACCTGGGCGCCGACATCAACGTCGCCTGGCCGACCGCGCAGATCGCCGTGATGGGCGCGCAGGGCGCCGTGAACATCCTGCACCGCCGCACGATCGCCGCCGTCACGGACCCCGACGAGGCAGAAGCCACCCGCGCCAAGCTGATCGCCGACTACGAGGACACGCTGCTCAACCCGTACGTGGCGGCCGAACGCGGCTACGTCGACGCCGTGATCATGCCGTCCGACACCCGCGCCCACATCGTGAAGGGGCTGCGCCAGTTGCGTACGAAGCGGGAGTCGCTGCCCCCGAAGAAGCACGGCAACATCCCCCTCTAGAAAGGGCCCTGGCCATGATCAAGGTCGTACGGGGCAACCCGACCCCTGAGGAGCTGGCCGCCGCACTGGCGGTGGTCCGGGCGCGCGCCGCGGCGATGGCCGATGAGCCGTCCGGCGAACCGGCGCTGCCCAGCCAGTGGTCCGACCCGGGGCGTATCGCCCGGCGCGAGCGCCGTCTGCCGGGGCCACGGGCCTGGGCGCGGACGTACTGGCCCGGGTAGTCGCAGGAGTACCTGTTCGTGCACGTTTCCGGAGGTCCGGGCCCGTTCGGGTCCGGATCTCCGGTGCGTCCGGGCGCGATCTGGTCCGTACGCACCAGGCCGGGCTGAGTACCTGTACTCAGGCGCGGTATCCGCCCTACGCAGCAAGATCGGTCCCATGCTGTGGTCCGACCCGGAGAACAAGCCGCCGAAGGAACTGCGCGACGCCCAGGACATGATGCGTCGTGCGGGCCTGGTCCTCGCGCTCGCGATGGTGGTCGCGATGTTCGTGCTCGGGACGCGGTGAGAGATGCGGTGGCGTGGGGCGCGGTGGCACGGGGCGCGGGGGCCGCTGCGCGGGGCCTGTTCCCTGCCTGCCTGCCCCTTCACACTGCCTTCTTGGCCCGGGAGCGGCTGATTTGTTGCCAGGGCGGGCCGGATGCCGGCCTGTCCCTTCTACGATGGCGCGTATGACTGATCAGCGCCGTCTCGTACTCGCCTCCGCCTCCCCCGCCCGTCTCGGCCTTCTGCGGCAGGCCGGATTCGCGCCCGAGGTGGTCGTCAGCGGGGTGGACGAGGACGCGCTGAGCGCCCCGACGCCGGCCGGGCTGGCGCTCGTTCTCGCCGAGGCCAAGGCCGCCGCTGTGGCCAGTCGGCCGGGGGTGGCAGGTGCCCTGGTCATCGGGTGCGACTCGGTGCTCGAACTCGACGGCGAGGCGCTCGGCAAGCCGGCCGACAGCGAGGAGGCCATCGCCCGCTGGAAGTCCATGCGCGGCCGGGCCGCTGTGTTGCAGACCGGCCACAGTGTGATCGACACCGCGACCGGACGTACGGCCTCGGCGACCGCCTCCACCACCGTCCGCTTCGGCGAACCGACCGACGCCGAGATCGCCGCCTACGTGGCCTCGGGCGAGCCGCTCCACGTGGCGGGCGCCTTCACGCTGGGCGGCCGTTCGGCGCCGTTCGTCGACTCCATCGAGGGCGACCACGGCAATGTCATCGGGCTCTCGTTGCCGCTGCTGCGCCGGCTGCTGGGCGAGCTGGGGATCTCCGTCACCGAACTGTGGGTTTGAGGCTGTCGGGCGGCCACCGACAGCCTCCGTGACCGGCCCAGCTGCGTCAGGCCGTAGCCGGAGCGCTGGGTTCGGCATCGTCCGCAGGCCGGCCGGCCTCGTCCTCGGGGCCGTACGCCACCAGCGTCAGCACGATCAGCCCGAGCACCACCATCAGACACGCGAACGCCGCCCAGCCGACCAGCCCCACCGTCAGCGCGCCCAGCACCCCGTGCACCACGGCGCAGGTGATGAGGGCGATGCGACCGATACGGCCGGGAGCCCGGTCGCGGATGCCGGTCAGCAGGAGCGCCAGCCCGCACAGCAGCAGATACAGGCCGAAGACGCCGCCCATCACCCATGTGCCATTGGACATGGCGGCGGGTTCCAGCCCGGCCAGTGACATGTCCTGGTTCTTGACGACCGTCGCCAGGATGCCGTTGACGACCACAATGCCCACGGCCTCCACGAACAGCGCGATCGCGGTCACGAACGCCACCGGTCTGCGCACCACGGCGCTCACCCCCTGTACCTGCAGTACGTGCGATAGCGCGGACCCTACAGGGGGTACCCCCTGCTCCTTAAGAGCTTGGGGGGTAACGCTCTGGCCCGTACCGACGACACGCGCTCGTACGCTTCCCCGCACCTCCCTTGTCGCGCCTGTGGTGCGTCGGGCAAAGAATCGTTCGCCCCTTAGTAGGGACTAGACAAAGAAAACACGGGGCACGGCCACTTGCACCAACAGAGACCTGGACCACACCTCGTGGCTACTGTGCGGTCACGAATCCCGGCGTACCGTGGTGCCACAAGGGATTTCGCGCTTCGAGCAGGCCTCGAATCACGCTCCGTGTGGGCAAGCTCACCATTGGGGACGGGTCGTAGGGCGGTGTCGGTAGTCCCTAAACTCAGCTTGTTTCAAGGAGGGAGCCATCGTGCGCAAGGTGCTCATCGCCAACCGTGGCGAAATCGCTGTCCGTGTTGCTCGGGCATGCCGGGATGCCGGAATCGGGAGCGTGGCCGTCTACGCCGACCCGGACCGCGACGCTCTGCATGTACGTGCAGCCGACGAGGCATTCGCTCTGGGCGGTGACACCCCGGCCGCCAGCTACCTGGACATGGCCAAGGTGCTCCAGGCTGCCAAGGACTCCGGGGCGGACGCGATCCACCCGGGATACGGCTTCCTGTCGGAGAACGCCGAATTCGCCCAGGCCGTCATCGACGCGGGTCTGACCTGGATCGGCCCGCCGCCGCAGGCCATCCGGGACCTCGGTGACAAGGTCGCCGCCCGTCACATCGCGCAGCGCGCCGGTGCCCCGCTGGTGGCCGGTACCCCCGACCCGGTCGAGGGGTCCGCCGAGGTCGTGGCGTTCGCGAAGCAGCACGGGCTGCCGATCGCGATCAAGGCCGCCTTCGGTGGTGGCGGTCGCGGGCTGAAGGTGGCGCGCACGCTGGAGGAGATCCCGGAGCTGTACGACTCCGCGGTCCGTGAGGCCGTCGCGGCGTTCGGCCGCGGGGAGTGCTTCGTGGAGCGCTACCTCGACAAGCCGCGGCACGTCGAGACGCAGTGCCTGGCCGACACCCACGGCAACGTGGTCGTCGTCTCCACCCGTGACTGCTCGCTTCAGCGCCGCCACCAGAAGCTGGTCGAGGAGGCCCCGGCGCCGTTCCTCACCGAGGCGCAGAACGCGGAGCTGTACTCGGCGTCGAAGGCCATCCTCAAGGAGGCCGGTTACGTCGGTGCGGGCACCGTGGAGTTCCTCGTAGGCACGGACGGCACCATCTCGTTCCTGGAGGTCAACACCCGCCTCCAGGTCGAGCACCCGGTCACCGAGGAGGTCACCGGCCTCGACCTCGTACGCGAGATGTTCCGCATCGCCGACGGCGAGAAGCTCGGCTACGACGACCCGGCCGTGCGCGGGCACTCCTTCGAGTTCCGGATCAACGGCGAGGACCCGGGCCGCGGCTTCCTGCCCGCCCCGGGCACGGTGACCACCTTCGCCCCGCCGTCCGGCCCCGGTGTCCGCCTCGACGCGGGCGTGGAGTCCGGCTCCGTCATCGGCCCCGCCTGGGACTCGCTCCTGGCAAAGCTCATCGTCTCCGGTGCGACCCGCGAGCAGGCGCTGCAGCGGGCGGCACGTGCGCTGGCCGAGTTCAATGTCGAGGGCATGGCCACCGCCATTCCGTTCCACCGTGCGGTCGTCGCCGACCCGGCGTTCGCCGGCGACCCGTTCCAGGTCCACACCCGCTGGATCGAGACCGAGTTCGTCAACGACATCAAGCCCTTCACCGCCACCGCCGATGTGGAGGCGGAGGAGGAGGTCGGCCGCGAGACCGTGGTCGTCGAGGTCGGCGGCAAGCGCCTTGAGGTCTCGCTGCCCTCGTCGCTGGGCATGAGCCTGGCCCGTACCGGCCTCGCGGCAGGCGCCAAGCCCAAGCGCCGCGCGGCGAAGAAGTCCGGCTCCGCAGTCTCCGGCGACACCCTGGCCTCCCCGATGCAGGGCACCATCGTCAAGATCGCCGTCGAGGAGGGCCAGCAGGTCAACGAGGGCGACCTCATCGTCGTCCTGGAGGCCATGAAGATGGAGCAGCCGCTGAACGCGCACCGCGCCGGCACCGTCAAGGGACTCGCCGCCGAAGTCGGCAGCTCGGTCTCCTCCGGCGCCGTGATCTGCGAGATCAAGGACTGATCGAGCGGTACCCGACGTCCTGTCCGGGCCCCTGCGGAGTCGTGCGGCTCCGCAGGGGCCCGGGGCGTTCGGCGGCACCGTCACCCCTCGGCGGGTGGTGCGGCAACCGTCCTCGCGGTGAGCAGCAGGATGCGGAGGTGACTCCGAATCGATCCGGAGACGCTCTCCGGATGTGCAATGGCATCCTGGACCCTGGGGCGGGAAAAGGGAGGACTGCGCAATGGCGATGAGCACGGCACAGCCGCCGCCCCGGCCCATGCGTGCCGACGCGCGCCGCAATTACGAACGGCTGCTGGGTGAGGCCCGTACCGCCTTCGCGGAGCACGGAACCGATGCGTCCTTGGAGGACATCGCGCGACGTGCGGGCGTGGGGATCGGCACGCTGTACCGGCACTTCCCGAACCGACACGCGCTGATGAACGCCGTCTTCCAGGAGGCCCTCGCCTCCCTGCTCGTCCGTTCGCGTGAACTCGCGGGGGCGGAGCAGCCGTGCGGGGGCCTGGTGGAGTGGCTGGGCGCGATCATCACCCATGCGGGTGAGTATCGCGGGCTCGCCCAGGCGCTCATATCGACGTCGCGGGACAAGACTTCCGCACTTTCGCAGTGCAATGTGCCGCTGCGCGAGGCGGGGGCGGTGCTGCTGGCGCGGGCGCAAGCGAGTGGGGCCGTGCGGGCGGATGTATCCATCGACGACCTGATGCAGCTGACGAACGCGATCGCGCTGGCTGCGGAGCAGTCGCCGGATGACCCGGAGTTGGCGGGGCGACTGCTGATGCTGACCCTGCAGGGGCTGAAGGGGCCGAAAGCGGAGAAAGGTTGACGGCCTCACCCTCGACTGGCAGTGGGAGAAGGAGCGGTGTCTGGGGCCCTCCCCTCCCCGCCCCTTCCCACAACCGGGGCGCTGCCCCGGACACCGCCCCGCCGCCGGCGACACCTTGTAGTCCAGCAATCCGGCAGCAGCTCGCAACCCCGCGGCCCCTACCGGCGCCGCAGATCCGCCACCCGCGCCCGATCGCCCTGCCCCTGCCCCGGTTCCGCCAGCACCGCAGCGCTCCGTAGCTGCTGCGGGCCGGGCCCCCCGGGGCCGGCCCCGCGCGTACGGCGCTGCCCCGGCAGTGGCATGTCCCGGCGGGTCTGACGGCCCGGTGGGAGGGCCTCGGCCGGCGTGGGGCCGCTTCCCGCGCCGGCCACCGCGATCTGCACCCCCTGGTCGGCCAGGGCCTGCAGTTCGGTGGCGGCGCGGTCGTCGTGGCCGGGCGGTTCGTCCGTCACCAGACGGGTGATGAGATCCGTCGGCACCGTCTGGAACATGGTGTCGGAGCCGAGCTTGGTGTGGTCCGCCAGGACCACCACCTCCGCCGCGGCCTGCACCAGGGCCCGGTCCACGCTCGCGGAGAGCATGTTGGACGTGGAGAGGCCGCGTTCCGCGGTGAGCCCGCTCCCGGAGAGGAACGCTCGCGAGACCCGCAGCCCCTGGAGGGACTGCTCGGCTCCGCTGCCCACCAGGGCGTAGTTGGAGCCCCGCAAGGTGCCGCCGGTCATCACCACCTCCACCCGGTTGGCATGGGCCAAGGCCTGGGCGACCAGCAGCGAGTTGGTGACGACGGTCAGACCGGGGATCCGCGCGAGCCGGCGGGCCAGCTCCTGCGTGGTCGTACCGGCACCGACGACGATGGCCTCGCCCTCTTCGACGAGACCGGCGGCCAGGTCGGCGATGGCCGTCTTCTCGGCGGTGGCGAGATGGGATTTCTGCGGAAAGCCGGACTCCCGCGTAAAACCGCCCGGCAAGACCGCACCGCCGTGGCGGCGGTCGAGGAGTCCTTCTGCCTCCAGCGCCCGCACGTCCCGCCGTACGGTCACTTCGGAGGTCTGGACGACGCGGGCGAGCTCACGGAGCGATACCGCCCCGTTGGCGCGCACCATTTCGAGGATCAACTGACGACGTTCTGCAGCGAACACAAAACTGACAGTAACGTGACCGCCCGAGTGTTTTCAGCGGTTTGCGCCGAATAACAGAAGTTGTGCACACAAGGGGTCGCCAAGTGGTATAGGTGCCCCCGTTGTTGTTCCGTACTGATCGCCGGACGGTCACCCAGCCACGTGAGTTGCCGGGGATTGCCGGAAATTGCCGGGCTCCCGAGGGCGCTTACGCCTCGCTCGCGAGCTTACGGGTGTGCAATTGACGGGCCACTTCCGCGATCGATCCCGACAGGGACGGGTACACAGTGAAAGTGTTTGCGATCTGTTCCACCGTCAGATTGTTGTCGACCGCGATCGAGATGGGATGGATCAGCTCGCTCGCCCGCGGTGCCACGACACAGCCGCCGACCACGATTCCGGTGCCGGGCCGGCAGAAGATCTTGACGAAGCCGTCGCGGATGCCCTGCATCTTGGCGCGCGGGTTGCGCAGCAGCGGCAGCTTGACCACCCGGGCGTCGATCTTGCCGGAGTCGACATCGGCCTGGCTGTAGCCGACGGTGGCGATCTCGGGGTCGGTGAAGACGTTCGAGGAGACCGTCTTCAGGTCCAGCGGCGCCACCGCGTCACCGAGGAAGTGGTACATCGCGATCCGGCCCTGCATGGCGGCGACCGAGGCGAGGGCGAAGATCCCGGTGACGTCACCGGCCGCGTACACGCCGGGGGCGCTGGTGCGGGAGACCCTGTCGGTCCAGATGTGGCCGGACTCCTTGAGCCTGACCCCGGCCTCCTCCAGGCCCATGCTCGCGCTGTTCGGTATCGCGCCGACCGCCATCAGGCAATGCGAACCGGAGATGACCCGGCCGTCGGCGAGGGTGACCTCGACCCGGTCGCCGACGCGCTTCGCCGCCTGGGCGCGGGAGCGGGCCATGACGTTCATACCGCGGCGCCGGAAGACGTCCTCCAGCACGGCGGCCGCGTCCGGGTCCTCGCCCGGCAGCACCCGGTCGCGGGACGAAACGAGGGTGACGCGCGAGCCGAGCGCCTGGTAGGCACCCGCGAACTCGGCGCCCGTCACACCGGAGCCGACCACGATGAGCTCCTCGGGAAGCTCGTCGAGGTCGTAGACCTGGGTCCAGTTCAAAATGCGCTCGCCGTCGGGGAGCGCGTCCGGTATCTCCCTCGGGTGGCCGCCGGTCGCGATCAGGACGGCGTCGGCGGTGAGCCTCTCCTCCGCGCCGTCGGCGGCGGTCACGACGACCGTGCGGGAGCCGTCGGCGGCCTGGAGGCCTTCGAGGCGGCCGCGGCCGCGCACCACACGCGCCCCGGCACGGGTGACCGAGGCGGTGATGTCGTGGGACTGGGCGAGCGCCAGGCGCTTCACCCGTCGGTTGACCTTGCCGAGGTCGACGCCGACCACCCGGGCCGCCTGCTCGACGTACGGTGTGTCGTCGGCGACGATGATGCCCAGCTCCTCGTACGAGGAGTCGAAGGTGGTCATCACCTCTGCCGTCGCGATGAGCGTCTTCGAGGGCACGCAGTCGGTGAGCACCGAGGCGCCGCCGAGGCCGTCGCAGTCGACGACGGTCACCTCCGCGCCGAGCTGAGCGCCCACCAATGCCGCCTCGTACCCGCCGGGTCCACCGCCGATGATCACGATCCGGGTCACGAAAAGTCCGCCTCGCGTGTGTCATCCCGCGGCCGTCTGCTGCCCCGGCCGGGGGTCCGGGGGGTAGCCCCGGGGAATGCAGTACGTACTTCATTGTCCCGCACGCGCCAAGGTGCTTCGTCCCGGGGCCCTCCATACGTGCGCCGGACGTACACGGCGGGGTTCCGGGACGGTGCGGCAAGACCGCGTACGGAACCGCGTACGCAACCCCGTAAGGGGGCTTCCCGCACAGGAATCGACGTTCCGCCCACCGCCCTCCCGTACCCTCGATCCCATGTCGCTCTACGCCGCGTACGCCGGCAACCTCGACGCGCGGCTGATGACGCGCCGCGCACCGCATTCCCCGCTGCGCGGCACCGGCTGGCTCAACGGCTGGCGGCTGACCTTCGGCGGGGAGCAGATGGGCTGGGAAGGCGCGCTCGCCACCGTGGTGGAGGCGCCCCGTTCCCAAGTCTTCGTGGCGCTGTACGACCTGGCGGCGATGGACGAGGACTCCATGGACCGGTGGGAGGGCGTCGGCCTCGACGTCTACCGGCGGATGCGGGTGCGGGTGCACACCCTGGACGGCGATGAGCCGGCCTGGATGTATGTGCTGAACGGCTACGAGGGCGGGCTGCCGTCCGCCCGCTATCTGGGCGAGATCGCGGACGCCGCGGAGTCCGCGGGCGCGCCGCACGACTATGTGATGGAACTGCGCAAGCGCCCCTGCTGACCCGGCGGACCAGCGTTTTTGTGTGAATGTACGAGGAAGCGTGTGCAGACTCTACGCATGGGCATCTACGCGCGTAGGGAATCACCGGCTACCCTCTTCGGCGTGAACGCATCACTTATTCCGGACAACATCCAGGGCGACCCGCACGCCGCCGCCGCCGACGCCGCCGCCCGCCTGCGCGAGCTGACCGGCGCCGAGACCCACGACGTCGCGCTCGTGATGGGTTCCGGCTGGGCACCTGCGGGCGATGCGCTCGGCACTCCGGAGGCCGAGTTCCCGGTGACCGACCTGCCCGGTTTCCCGGCGCCCGCCGTCCAGGGGCAAGGCGGCACGATCCGCTCGTACCGGATCGGCGAGAAGCGTGCCCTGGTCTTCCTCGGCCGCACGCACTTCTACGAGGGCCGCGGTGTCGCCGCCGTCGCGCACGGGGTCCGTACCGCCGTCGCCGCCGGCTGCAAGACGGTCGTCCTGACGAACGGCTGCGGCGGCCTGCGCGAGGGCATGCGCCCCGGGCAGCCGGTCCTGATCAGCGACCACATCAACCTGACCGCGGCGTCCCCCATCATCGGCGCCAACTTCGTCGACCTGACCGACCTGTACTCGCCGCGGCTGCGCGCGCTGTGCAAGGAGGTCGACGAGACCCTCGAAGAGGGTGTGTACGTACAGTTCCCCGGTCCGCACTACGAGACCCCGGCCGAGATCAACATGGTCCGTGCCATGGGCGGCGACCTGGTCGGCATGTCCACCGTGCTGGAGGCGATCGCCGCCCGGGAGGCGGGGGCCGAAGTGCTGGGCATTTCGCTGGTCACGAACCTGGCGGCGGGACTGAGCGGGGAGCCGCTCAACCATGAAGAGGTGCTGCAGGCGGGGCGGGACTCCGCTACGCGGATGGGCGCGTTGCTGGCGCGGGTGCTCGAGCGGATCTGAGCCGGAGACGAGATCAAGCCCCTCCGGCGGCTCTGGGGTTCGGGGGCAACGAAAGGGACGAGCAGGTAACGGCCTCACCCGCACACGCCTGGTCCCCGAGCCCCCGCCCCCACACACTCCACTCCCCCACCCACCCCACAGAAAGGCGGACAATCGTGCAGCAGGAGCTCATCGCGCAGGCCAGGACGTGGCTCGCGGAGGACCCCGACCCCGAGACCCGCGACGAGCTCGCCGAGCTCATCGCCTCCGAGGACCTCGACGAGCTCGCCGCCCGGTTCGCCGGCACGCTGCAGTTCGGCACGGCCGGGCTCCGCGGTGAGCTGGGGGCCGGGCCGATGCGGATGAACCGCGCCGTCGTCATCCGCGCCGCCGCCGGACTCGCCGCCTATCTCAAGGCCCAGGGGCAGACCGGCGAGCTCGTCGTCATCGGGTACGACGCCCGCTACAAGTCCGCCGACTTCGCGCGCGACACCGCGGCCGTGATGACCGGCGCGGGCCTGCGCGCCGCGGTACTCCCCCGCCCGCTCCCCACCCCTGTGCTGGCGTACGCCATAAGGCACCTGGGCGCCGTCGCGGGCGTCGAGGTGACCGCCAGCCACAATCCGCCGCGCGACAACGGCTACAAGGTCTATCTCGGCGACGGCTCGCAGATCGTCCCCCCCGCGGACGGCGAGATCGCCGCCGCCATCGCCGCGGTCGGCCCGCTCGACGGCGTGGCCCGCCCCGACGACGGCTGGGAGGTCCTCGGCGAGGACGTCCTGAACGCCTACCTCACCCGCACGGACGCCGTGCTCGCCGCCGGATCGCCGCGCACCGCCCGGACCGTGTACACCGCAATGCACGGCGTAGGCACCTCCGTCCTCACCGCCGCGTTCGCGCGGGCCGGATTCCCGGAACCCGTGCTCGTCGCCGAGCAGGCGGAGCCCGACCCGGCGTTCCCCACCGTCGCCTTCCCCAATCCCGAAGAGCCCGGTGCGATGGATCTCGCCTTCGCCACCGCACGCCGTACGGACCCCGACCTCGTCATCGCCAACGACCCGGACGCCGACCGCTGCGCCGTCGCCGTCCCGGACCCCGAAGCCGACGGCGGCTGGCGAATGCTGAGCGGCGACGAGGTCGGCGCGCTCCTCGCTGCCCATCTGGTCGCCCGCGGGGTGAGCGGTGTCTTCGCCGAGTCGATCGTGTCGTCCTCGCTCCTCGGCCGGATCGCAGGGAAGGCGGGGCTCGGCCACGAGGAGACACTGACCGGCTTCAAGTGGATCGCCCGCGTGGACGGCCTGCGGTACGGGTACGAGGAGGCGCTCGGCTACTGCGTCGACCCGGACGGCGTACGCGACAAGGACGGCATCACGGCCGCCCTGCTCGTCGCCGAGCTCGCCTCCGTACTCAAGGAGCAGGGCCGTACGCTCCTCGATCTCCTCGACGACATCGCGGTCGGCCACGGGCTGCACGCCACCGATCAGCTGTCGGTCCGGGTGGAGGACCTGTCGGTCATCGCGGACGCCATGCGGCGGTTGCGCAAGCAGCCCCCGACCGCACTCGCCGGCCTTGCCGTCACCTCGGCCGAGGACCTGTCGGAGGGCACCGGACAGCTGCCGCCCACCGACGGGCTGCGCTACCACCTCCAGGGCGCCCGGGTGATCGTCCGCCCCAGCGGCACCGAGCCGAAGCTCAAGTGCTACCTGGAGGTCGTGGTGCCGGTCGGCTCGGCGGACGAGCTGCCCGCGGCCCGGGCGAGGGGTGCGGAACTGCTGGCCGGGATCAAGCGGGACCTGGCGGCGGCGGCCGGGATCTGACGGCCGGGGCCGGCCCCGGGTGGCCTCTCAGAGCCTGTCGGGTGACCTCCGACAGGCTCTCAGCCGGTCGCGAACAGCACCACCAGCAGCACCGCGCCCACCACCGCCGGCGCGATCACCTCGTACGCCCAGCGCACCGAGACCGATGACGCCGAAGATCCCGAAGAATCCGAAGACGCAGACTTCCCCGCCCCCGCCTTCGCCCGCTCCATCAACTCCCGCAGGTCCGCCATGGTCTGGTCGGCCGTCGCCATCCGGGACTTGGTGTCGCGCACGTCCGCATGCACGGAAGTGCGGTCGTACGGGTCGTCCAGCGACCGCCGGGACTGCCGCCGGGCCGCCTTCTTCCGCTGCCGCAGCGACACCGGCACCGCCCACAACTGGTACTTGGCGCCGTCCTCGGTGAACAGCTCGCTCGAATACCCCGCCCGCAGATCCGCGACCGCGGTCCACGGCATCGTGATCGTCCGGAACGGGTTACGGATCTTGATGCGCTGCGTATTGGCGAGGACGACGGGCCGCAGCGTGAACGCGACGACGAGCGGCGCCGCGGTCAGCACTACGGCCAGCGCCTGCCACGGCACCCGGCCCTCGCCCCGGAACGCGGCGTCCCCGCCGATCCAGCAGATGAGGAAAAGCAGCAGGACACCCCCGGCGATCCCGGCGGGCGACCGGAAGGCCCGGTCGGCGTAGGTCGGCTCGGCAGGCGGTGTGGGGCTCGTCATGGGCCCGATTCTGCCTGACGTGCGCAAGGGGCACCGGGGCGGCGGCCCCGTTACTGTGCGACCTACGGACGAGCAGGCCCCCTGTACAGGTCGCTACGCGCGTAGATATGCTCATCTGGTGACGATGCCCACCACAGCTTCCTCCCCCAAGCTCTCAACTGCGTTCGAGCAGAGGGGTACCCCGCTCTCCGACGCGACCGCGTCCGACGGTGCGCTGCGCCGCTTCCTGCACGGGCTGCCCGGCGTCGACGCCGTCGGCCTCGAAGCGCGCGCCGCGTCCCTCGGAACCCGTTCGATCAAGACGACAGCCAAGGCATACGCCATCGACCTGGCCATCTCGATGATCGACCTGACGACGCTGGAAGGCGCGGACACCCCGGGCAAGGTCCGGGCTCTCGCCGCCAAGGCCGTCAATCCCGACCCGCTCCGCTACGCTCCGCCTCGGCTCTCGACCGACCCTGTGGATGCCGAGCCCGACCGCACCACCCCGCACACCGCGGCGGTCTGCGTCTACCCCGACATGGTGGCGACCGCCGTCGCCGCGCTGGCCGGTTCCGGCGTGAAGGTGGCGTCCGTGGCGACGGCCTTCCCGGCCGGCCGCGCCGCGCTCGACGTCAAGCTCGCGGATGTCCGCGACGCCGTGGCCGCCGGGGCCGATGAGATCGACATGGTGATCGACCGGGGCGCCTTCCTCTCCGGCCGGTACCTCAAGGTGTACGAGGAGATCCTCGCCGTGAAGGCGGAGTGCGCCCGCCCCGACGGCACCGACGCCCGGCTGAAGGTGATCTTCGAGACCGGCGAGCTGTCCACGTACGACAACATCCGCCGCGCCTCCTGGCTCGGCATGCTGGCAGGCGCCGACTTCATCAAGACATCGACCGGCAAGGTCGCCACCAACGCCACGCCCGCGAACACCCTGCTGATGCTGGAGGCCGTGCGTGACTTCCGGGTGCAGACCGGCGTACAGATCGGTGTGAAGCCGGCCGGCGGCATCCGCACCTCCAAGGACGCGATCAAGTTCCTGGTGCTGGTGAACGAGACCGTGGGCGAGGACTGGCTGGACAACCACTGGTTCCGCTTCGGCGCCTCCAGCCTGCTGAACGATCTGCTGATGCAGCGTCAGAAGCTCAGTACCGGCCGTTACTCCGGCCCCGATTACGTGACGGTGGACTGATCCCCATGGCATCTGCATTCGAGTACGCCCCCGCCCCCGAGTCACGCTCGGTCGTCGACATCGCACCCTCGTACGGCCTGTTCATCGACGGTGAGTTCACCGACGCGGCCGACGGCAAGGTCTTCAAGACGATCTCGCCGAGCAGTGAAGAGGTGCTCTCCGAGGTCGCGCAGGCCGGCACCGCGGACGTCGACCGGGCCGTGAAGGCGGCCCGCAGGGCGTTCGAGAAGTGGTCGGCGCTGCCCGGCTCCGAGCGCGCCAAGTACCTCTTCCGGATCGCCCGGATTATCCAGGAGCGCAGCCGCGAGCTCGCCGTTCTCGAAACGCTCGACAACGGCAAGCCGATCAAGGAGACACGCGACGCCGACCTCCCCCTGGTCGCGGCGCACTTCTTCTACTACGCGGGCTGGGCCGACAAGCTCGACCACGCCGGCTACGGCGCGAACCCCCGCCCCCTCGGCGTCGCGGGCCAGATCATCCCGTGGAACTTCCCGCTCCTCATGCTGGCCTGGAAAATCGCCCCGGCGCTCGCCACCGGCAACACGGTGGTCCTCAAGCCCGCCGAGACGACCCCGCTCTCCGCGCTCTTCTTCGCGGACATCTGCCGCCAAGCCGGCCTGCCCAAGGGTGTCGTGAACATCCTCACCGGGTACGGGGACGCGGGCGCCGCCCTCGTCGAGCACGAAGATGTCGACAAGGTCGCCTTCACCGGCTCGACCGCGGTCGGCAAGGCCATCGCCCGCCAGGTCGCCGGTACGGACAAGAAAGTCACCCTGGAACTGGGCGGCAAGGGCGCCAACATCGTCTTCGACGACGCCCCGATCGACCAGGCCGTCGAGGGCATCGTCACCGGCATCTTCTTCAATCAGGGCCAGGTCTGCTGCGCGGGCTCGCGCCTGCTCGTGCAGGAGTCGATCCAGGACGAGCTGCTGGACGCCTTGAAGCGCCGGCTGTCCACGCTCCGGCTCGGCGACCCGCTGGACAAGAACACCGACATCGGCGCGATCAACTCGGCGGAGCAGCTCGCCCGGATCACCGCGCTCGTCGAGACGGGCGAGGCGGAGGGCGCCGAACGCTGGTCCGCCCCCTGCGAACTCCCCTCCTCCGGCTACTGGTTCGCCCCGACGCTGTTCACGAACGTCACCCAGGCGCACACCATCGCCCGCGACGAAATCTTCGGCCCGGTGCTGTCCGTGCTGTCGTTCCGTACGCCCGACGAGGCGGTCGCCAAGGCCAACAACAGCCAGTACGGTCTCTCGGCCGGCATCTGGACGGAGAAGGGCTCCCGCATCCTCGCGGTGGCGAACAAGCTCCGGGCGGGCGTCGTCTGGGCCAACACTTTCAACAAGTTCGACCCGACCTCGCCCTTCGGCGGCTACAAGGAGTCGGGCTTCGGCCGCGAGGGCGGCCGTCACGGTCTGGAGGCCTACCTCGATGTCTGACAGCCGACTGACCGTCTTCAAGACCTACAAGCTGTACGTCGGGGGCAAGTTCCCCCGCTCCGAGAGCGGCCGGGTGTACGAGGTGACGAACCCTAAGGGCAAGTGGCTGGCGAACGCCCCCCAGGCCTCCCGCAAGGACGCGCGCGACGCGGTCGTGGCCGCCCGCAAGGCGTTCGGCGGCTGGTCGGGCGCGACGGCATACAACCGCGGCCAGATCCTCTACCGCATCGCGGAGATGCTGGAGGGCCGCAAGGACCAGTTCGTACGGGAAGTGGCGGACGCCGAGGGCCTGTCGAAGTCGAAGGCGGCGGACGTCGTGGACGCTGCGATCGACCGCTGGGTCTGGTACGCGGGCTGGACCGACAAGATCGGCCAGGTCGTGGGCGGGGCCAACCCGGTCGCAGGCCCCTTCTTCAACCTGTCCACGCCCGAGCCGACCGGTGTGGTCACGGTCCTGGCACCCCAGGAGTCGTCGCTCCTGGGCCTGGTCTCGGTGATCGCCCCGGTGATCGCGACCGGCAACACGGCGGTTGTCATCGCGTCCGCCGACGCCCCGCTGCCGGCGCTGTCACTGGGCGAGGTGCTGGCCACCTCCGACCTGCCGGGAGGCGTGGTGAACATCCTGTCCGGCAAGACGGCGGAGATCGCGGCACCGCTCGCGTCCCACCAGGACGTGAATGCCATCGACCTCACGGGCGCGGACGACGCTCTGGCGAAGGAGCTTGAGATCGCGGCGGCGGACAACCTGAAGCGGGTTCACCGCGGCGACGGCGACGGCGCCTTCGACTGGTCGGCCGATCCGGGCACCCACCGCCTGACGGCCTTCCTGGAGACGAAGACGGTCTGGCACCCGACGGGCGCGCTGGGCGTCTCGGGATCGTCCTACTGACCGCGTGACGACGGCCCGCTCCTCCGGAATCCCGGCGGAGCGGGCCGTGTCCGTGCCGGCGTCCGCACCCCTGCCCGCGTCCGCCTCAGCCGTGCAGCACCTCTGTCACCTGCCCGCCACCGGCAGGTCCTTCAGCGCGCCCCCGCTGGTCAAGGGGTCGGTGACAGCGGCCGTGGAGACTGGCTTGAAGTCGGCGACCTGCGTTTCCACCGTGTTGTCCAGCGGGTCCACGCCCGTACCGGCCAGCGGGTCGAGGCGCCGATGCGTCACCGGTGCGATGCCGTTCTTGAGCGAGTGCCCGAGCGTCCCGGTCACCGCGCTCCCGGTCGCCCCACCGACCCCGCCGAGACTGCTGTCGGCGTCCGCGGCCGGTGCGAGGGGCAGCGGCGCCGCCTGGGCCGCCGCACCCCCCGCACCGAGCGCGGCACCCACCGCGGTGACGGTCAGACCTGCCCGAAGCAGGGCGCGGCGCCGGGAGTTGGAAAGTGCGTGACGTGCCATGGAGTTCCCACCTGATCGTGACGGACGAGTAACCGTATGGGTGCGTAGAGTAGTTGAGTTGTGATGCTCGATACCAACACAGGCACCGGGGGATCCCCTGTGCGGGTCAATGCCTCACACTCGTGTCCTGTGAATTCCCAACCGATCCCGACCCGCGTCGTGCTGCTCGCCGGCCCATCCGGCTCCGGCAAGTCCTCCCTCGCCGCACGCACCGACCTGCCGGTGCTGCGCCTGGACGACTTCTACAAGGAGGGCGACGACCCCACACTGCCGCTCGTTCCCGGCAGTACGGACATCGACTGGGACTCCGTGCAGTCCTGGGACGCCGATGCGGCGGTCGCCGCGATCACGGAGCTGTGCTGCACAGGGCGTACGAACGTCCCGGTGTACGACATCTCTACGAGTTCCCGGGTCGACCGAGAGGCCTTCCACATCGAGCGCACACCGCTGTTCGTGGCCGAGGGGATCTTCGCGGCGGACATAGTCGAGCGGTGCCAGGAGTTGGGTCTACTCGCGGACGCGCTGTGCCTGCGCGGCCGTCCCTCGACCACCTTCCGCCGCCGCCTGCTGCGCGACCTGCGTGAGGGCCGCAAGTCGGTGCCGTTCCTGCTGCGGCGGGGGTGGCGCCTGATGCGCGCGGAGCGGCGGATCGTGGCGCGGCAGACGGCGCTGGGCGCGCATCCGTGCGGCAAGGAGGAGGCCCTGGGCCGGCTGGCCGCAGCGGCGGCGGGCCGCTGCCTCCGGGCACCGGTGAGGGCGCCGGTTCCGGAGTAGGGCAGGCTCGCGAGGGTGAGCCAATGCGACTCGCAGCCGGGGCGCATTACTACGTGGACGCACTACGGCCTGGGCCTGGTGAGCATCGTGTGTACGGGCCCCGGTGCGGCTCGGTCCAGGTTCATCAGGGCCTCACGACCGGCCGTCCTCTGCCTACATTCGATCTGTTAGGCCGCCGCCTCTTGTCCTGGCCCCGGCGACACCAGGACCAGGACGAGTTACCGAAGGCGCGGACGGCCCCGGCGCTCCGGCACGGGGGCCGCGCTGTCCTCGGTGGCAGGAGAAGAGGCGGTCATCGGGGTGGGGTTACTCCTCGGCGAAGACTTCCTCGGCGGTGGCGGCGGTGGTGGCGCGGTGGAGCCATTGGTGCAGGAGCTGAGGGTCGTCGCAGCCGGTGATCTTCTCGCGGGTCTCGTCGGTGATGGCGATACCGCGCACGTCGAGGATGAGCAGGAGCCCCTCAGCTCGGCCTTCGGCTCGTCCTTCGTCCCGGCCTTCGTCCCGGATTTCTTCCGAGAGGGGTGACTTGTAGAAAGAGAGGTCCACGGCCACCAGGTTCCTCCACTGTTGTGCGGCCGGGCGGTTGCCCAGGCCTTGTGCGGTGAGTTCGACGATGGGGTTGGCGATTGTTTCCGGTGTGTCCCGCAGTGCGGTGGACAGGGTTTTCAGTATGGCACCGACGTCCGGATTGTCTGCGTGTGTGATGGCGGCCAGGGTGGTGAGTGCGAGATCTTTGCGGGCTTCGGCGACGTCGGTGATGACGGGCATGTTGTGGGGGCCGGCGACGAGGGGGTTCAGGGCGAGTGTCTGCCATTGGCGGAGGCCGATGGTGATGGGGCGTGCGGCCCAGTCGGCGGTGGCGTGGTCCTGGCAGACGACCAGGAGCAGGACGGGCAGCCGGTATCTGTTGTGGAGATAGCTGACGTAGTACGGCCAGCTGGCGGTCTTGGACGGGTCCTTCTTGCCCTGGGCTTCGATGGCGAGGACGAAGGGTCCGTCGTGCTCCGTGTCGATGCGTAGGAGGGTGTCCACTCGGCGTTCGAGGGGCCGGTTTTCGGTGAGGTCGGTGGGCAGGGCGGTGGCTGAGGTGGGTGGTGGGATGTCGACTCCGAGCACTTCGGAGACGCGGGAGAAGAGGCTGGGGTACTCCTGGAAGATGCGGTGCATTGCCTCGTGGGGCGAGCTGACCATGCAGATCCGTTCGGGTTGTGGGTGATGTTCCGGTCAGGCGGCTGTGTGCAGTTCGGTGTGGCAGTCGTGGCAGTGGCCGGGGTGGTGGGAGCGGAAGGCGCGGTCGCAGCGGTCGCAGTTCTGGAGCGGGATGACGACGGCGCCGGGACGTGCGGGTGCAAGGTCCTCGGCTCCCGGCAGCGGTGGTGGCAGGAGCGTTGTGATCCGGTGCCGGAGGAGCTTTGCCGGGTGCTTCAGGGGGACGGGGAGGTCGGTGGTGAGGGCGTGGCGGATCGCGTCGGGGTGGGTATCGCGTTCGAGCCAGGTGGCGACACCGGGGGCGAGTGTGTGGATGTCGTTCTCGGTGAGGACAAGTTGGGGTGCGTGACGGCGGAGGTCGGCGAGGAGCGCGGCGGCTGTGTGGTGCAGGTCCGGGGTGAGTTCCCGGGGCTGGGGGAGTGGCGGGGGCAGTGCCCTGGGGGCGGGGTGCGGTGCGGGTGCTGAGGGTGATGCGGGCGTTGGCCGTGGCGCGGGTGCTGGGGGTGGTGCGGGGGTGGGGGTTGGTTCGGGCGTCTGTTGCGGCGCGGGCGGTTGCGGCGCCTCGGCGGGGGCCGGGTGCGATTCGGGGGCGGTCTCGCGTAGTGGCGGTGGTGGTGTGGGCCGCGGGGCTGCCGGTTTGCTGCGCCTGGTCCGCGGCTCGGCTGCTGGGGCGGTGGACGCGGTGGCGCCTGGCTGGTTGTACGAGACGGTGCGGGTGGCGATGCGGCCGTCGGGGAGGCGTACGCGGCTGCGGTGGAGGTAGCCGGTGGCTTCGAGTTCGCGCAGGGCGGCGGCGATGCGGGTCTCGCTCTCGGGGAAGCGTTCGGCGAGGTGCTTGATGCCGATCTTCGCTCCGGCGGGGAGCGACTGGATGTGGGCGGCGAGCCCGATGGCGGTGAGGGAGAGTCCGCGGTGCTGGGCGAGATGGTTGCCGATGACGGTGAAGCCTGCGGCGTGCCGGACGTTGGCGTGGATGACGCCGGATGACGGTGTGGCGTCCCCGGGTACGGGGGACGGGGCGCACGGGGGCGCGGTAATCTGCTGGGTATCCATCGGGAAGGTCTCTTCTTCCTCGGTGGTCAGGCCCTCGGTCGAGACTGCGAATCTCGTCGGGGGCCGTCGCATGTCTGCGGTTGTCGCGGCGAGCATATGCCAGTCAACCCGCGTGAAATCCAGCCCAGTTGCCCCATGTCACCCGCGCGAGTGATGGGAGCGGGGCGGGGTCGGGTTTGGGTGGGGAGGGTAATTTCCCCAGGTTCTTTAAAAGCCTTATACGTCGTGGAGCGCGGCGACGTGGCTCACCGGGTCGTGGGTTTCCGCGACCCGGTGGAGCGGTCGCGGTGCGAGGTCGATCTCGGCCCAGATCGTCTTGCGGGGGACGGGCCCGAGGTCGATGCCCCAGCGGTCGGCGAGTGCCTCGACGATCAGCAGGCCGCGCCCTGATTCCGCGTCGTCGGCGGGGGCGGATGTGGTGCCGGGCATGGGAGGTAGTTGCTCGCCCTGAGTGTCGGTCACCTCGATCCGCAGGAGTTCGTCGCGGTGGACGGTGAGGCTGAGTCGAAGTCTCGGCCGAGTACGCGGCCATGGACGGCGGCGTTGCTTGCCAGCTCGGCGACGATGTGCGCGGCCGACTCCGGAGGAAGTCCCCAATCGCCCAGATGTGCCGTGGCGAGGAGACGGGCGAGCCTGGCGCCTCGGCGGGTGGGGGAGAGCAACACGGTGAACTGCCGGGTGAGAGTGGAATGTTCGATTCGAGTGATTTCTTGGGTCACGGCACTCAGCCTGGACCGGTCTGCGTACGGTGAAGAGCGACGAGACGGTTACGTACGGTGATTGTCCCGTGCTTGTCCAGTGCTGTCCCGGCTGTCCGGGGTGACGTGCTGGGGACGACCAGGGTTGAGCAGGAACACATGCACGTCGGAAGTGGGGCACGGATGAGCGTGGATGAGACCGGTACGGAGCGCGGGGACGGCGGGGCGGACGAGCCCGGCTGGGATGTCGATCCCGATGACGAGTCGGGGGTGGCGGTGGTCGCTGCGGTGGGCCGCCAGACCAAGGCGTGGCGGGAGTCGGCGGGGATGCGGGCCGGCGAGTTCGGGGCGGCGATCGGGTACGGCGAGGACCTCGTCTACAAGGTGGAGGGCGGCCGTCGCATCCCCCGGCCGGAGTTCCTGGATCGGGCGGACGAGGTGCTGAGCGCGGGCGGAAAGCTCGCTGCGATGAAGCGGGACGTGGCGGAGGTCTGGTACCCGAAGAAAGTTCGGGATCTGGCGAAGCTGGAGGCCAAGACGGTCGAGGTTGGGGTGTACGCCAACCACGGTATCCACGGCCTGTTGCAGACCGAGGGCCACGCACGGGTGCTGCTGGAAGCGCGGCAACCTGCGTACTCTCAGGACGAGGTGGAGCGAGGCGTGGCTGCACGCATGGCCCGTCGCTCGATCTTCGACCGTTCTCCGGCGCCAGCACTCAGCTTCGTTCAGGAAGAGGCTGCGCTGCGACGGCCCATCGGAGGCAGAATGGAGTGGCGTCGTCAGCTCGAACGCCTTCTGGAGGTGGGTCAGTTGCGGAACGTCTCACTGCAGGTGATGCCGCTCGATTGCGAGACTCACCCTGGGATGGGCGGTGAGATCGAGGTGCTGAAGTTTGGAGACGGAACGGCCGTGGGGCGCTCGGGAGGCGCCTTCGGCGGTCGCCCGGTCTCCGACCCGAAGCAGCTCCGGATCTTGGAGCTGCGGTATGGCATCATCCGAGCCCAGGCCCTCACCCCTCGTGAGTCGATGGCCTTCATCGAGCAACTTCTGGGAGAAACATGATCCACAAGCTCTCTGCCGGGGATGCTTCTGAGCTGGAGTGGTTCAAGAGCAGCTACAGCGACAGCAGCAGCGGGAACGACTGCGTTGAGGTTGCAGCCGCCCCAGGAACAGTGCACGTCCGTGACTCCAAGGACGTTGAAGGCCCTCGCCTCGCCTTCGCGCCAAGTGCGTGGGCAGGCTTCGTCTCGTACGCCGCCAGGCGCTGACGCTGGGCGTAATCGCGCCCCCGAGCCCGGTTGATGCCGGACCGGGGGCGCGCTGCTGCCAGCAGATCGTCTCCTGGATGCCATACCCCGGCTTGGGCACCGCCTTCGGCGCCCGCTTGGGGGTGGCCTTCTCCTTTGTGCCTGGTACGTGAAGCCCGGCCTCTTGCTCCTGCTTGTAGCGAGCATGATTCAGCGGTCGCCCACTGACCGGCCGTCACCCTCGCGCCCGGAACACCGGCCGCGCACACGGCGAGCGGGGTCGGACAGGCCCCCCGGCCCCTCCGACCCCGCAACATTCCCCCGTACCCCCGTGTTCCGCTGCCTCCCCCCAAGCAGCGGCCCCGCTCTCCCCCCGTATCCCCCCCAGGTGTCCCCCGTTCCCTCAGGCCACCAACTCGCCGAAGGACTCCTCCTCGTCACGGCCGAAGCTGAGGACCTCGTCCTCGCGCAGCCGGCGGAGCGACCGCCAGATGCTGGACTTCACCGTGCCGACACTGATGTCGAGGATGGCCGCGATCTCCGGGTCGGTGCGGCCCTCGTAGTAGCGCAGGACCAGCATCGTGCGCTGGAGTTCGGGCAGCCGCGCCAGCGCCTGCCAGAGCACGGCGCGCAGTTCCGTGCCGCGCATCGCGTCCGTGTCGCCCGCCGTCTCCGGCAGCTCCTCGGTCGGGTACTCGTTGAGCTTGCGCCTGCGCCAGGCGCTGATGTGCAGATTGGTCATGGTGCGGCGCAAATAGCCGCCGACCGCCGCCTTGTCGCTGATCCGGTCCCACGCCCGGTACGTCGAGAAGAGGGCGCTCTGCAGCAGATCCTCGGCCTCGAACCGGTCACCGGTCAGGTGGTAGGCAGTTGCGTACAGGGAGGCGCGGCGCTCCTGGACGTAGGCCGTGAACGCCGTTTCGGCGTCCTCGGACTGCGCCGGTGCCTTCCGCTCCCCCATGACCTCCCCGTACGCGGATCCCCCGTTGCTTCCCCCGCCGTTTCCCCCGTAGGCCCCCACAGGCGCGTCGACCACCGCCATGTACGACGTGTGCTGACGCCCGGCGCCTCGAACGCACCCCCGCCCCCCGACGCCGGACTTCTCGGTGCTCCGGCCGACGTCGTGGAGACGCGTGACAACTGCGCTTGCGGTGGTGCTCTGAATCGCGTTCATCTCGCGCCCCCCATCGGTGGAGTCCGTCCGTTCCTTGTGCCAATGAGCTTGCCGGGGCAGTTTCATCGCGCTGTCCGCCGACTGTCACAGCCTTGTCACAGGGCCTGCCGTTGGTGCGTCGCCGGGGTGCCTCATGTATGAGTCGGCACCAACTGTCGAACGTGGACACCACCATGGGTCAGAATGGGCGGTGTGCCTTTCCTGTTGCTGATCGAGGACGACGACGCCATCCGCACGGCCCTCGAACTCTCGCTGTCACGCCAGGGCCATCGTGTGGCCGCCGCGGCGACGGGAGAGGACGGCCTGAAACTGCTGCGTGAGCAGCGGCCGGATCTGATCGTGCTGGATGTGATGCTGCCCGGCATCGACGGTTTCGAGGTGTGCCGACGCATCCGGCGCACCGACCAGCTGCCGATCATTCTGCTGACCGCGCGCAGCGACGACATCGACGTCGTGGTCGGACTTGAGTCCGGTGCCGACGACTATGTGGTGAAGCCCGTGCAGGGCCGGGTGCTCGACGCCCGCATCCGGGCGGTGCTGCGCCGCGGTGAGCGCGAGTCCACCGACTCCGCGTCCTTCGGGAACGTGGTGATCGACCGCGCCGCGATGACCGTGACGAAGAACGGCGAGGATCTGCAGCTCACGCCGACCGAGCTGCGACTCCTGCTGGAGCTGAGCCGCCGGCCGGGCCAGGCCCTGTCGCGGCAGCAACTGCTGCGGCTGGTCTGGGAGCACGATTACCTCGGTGACTCCCGGCTCGTGGACGCCTGTGTGCAGCGGCTGCGCGCCAAGGTGGAGGACGTGCCGTCCTCGCCGACCCTGATCCGTACCGTTCGGGGTGTGGGCTACCGACTGGATTCGCCTCAGTGAGCGATGCCACAAAACGGAGCCTGCTCACCGGACTTCGCTGGACCAGTCTGCGGCTGCGTCTCCTCGTCGTCTTCGCGCTGGTGGCCCTGACCGCCGCGGTGTCCGCCTCGGGAATCGCGTACTGGCTGAACCGCGAGGCCGTACTGACACGTACCCAGGACTCCGCACTTGGGGACTTCCGTCAGGAGATGCAGAACCGGGCGGCCTCGCTGCCGCTGCGTCCCACCAAGGATGATCTGCAGAACGCCGCCGTGCAGATGGCGAGCAGCTCGCCCGGCTACAGCGTGCTGCTGGTCGACGAGCGCGACGCCGGCAAGCCGATCGTCGGCAACTCCGATCTGGACACCTTCACGCTCGACAACGTGCCGCTGTCGTTGCAGAAGGCGGTCAACGAGAAGCAGCCGGTGAAGGCGGGCAACAAGTACGAGTACCACTTGTTCTGGCAGCGGGTCAGCATCCGCGGTACGCCGTATCTGGTGGGCGGTACGAAGATCATCGGAGGTGGCCCGACCGGCTACATGCTGAAGTCGCTCGACCAGGAGCGGCAGGATCTGAACTCCCTCGCCTGGTCGCTGGGGATCGCCACCGCGCTCGCACTGATCGGCTCGGCGCTGCTCGCACAGGCCGCCGCGACGACTGTGCTGCGGCCCGTTCAGCGGCTCGGTGACGCCGCGCGCAAGCTCGGCGAGGGCAAGCTCGACACCCGGCTCGTGGTGTCCGGCACCGATGAACTCGCCGATCTCTCCCGTACGTTCAACAGGACCGCGAGTTCGCTGGAGAAGAAGGTCGCGGACATGAGCGCGCGGGACGAGGCGAGCCGGCGGTTCGTTGCCGACATGTCCCACGAACTGCGCACCCCGCTCACCGCGTTGACCGCCGTCACCGAGGTACTGGAGGACGAGGCGGACAGCCTGGACCCGATGATCGCGCCCGCGGTGCATCTGGTGGTGAGCGAGACCCGGCGTCTCAACGACCTGGTCGAAAACCTGATGGAGGTCACCCGCTTCGACGCGGGTACGGCCCGGCTCGTCCTCGACACGGTCGATGTCGCCGACCAGGTCACCGCCTGCATCGACGCCCGCGCCTGGCTGGACGCGGTTCATCTGGACGCCGAGCGCGGCACGATGGCCCGCCTCGACCCGCGTCGGCTCGATGTGATCCTGGCGAATCTGATCGGCAACGCGCTCAAGCACGGCGGTTCGCCGGTACGGGTCTCGGTGAGGACCGAGGGCGACGAACTCGTCATCGAGGTCCGCGACCACGGCCCCGGTATCCCGGGGGACGTCCTGCCGCATGTCTTCGACCGGTTCTACAAGGCCAGCGCCTCCCGCCCGCGCTCCGAGGGCAGTGGTCTCGGTCTGTCGATCGCCATGGAGAACGCACACATCCACGGCGGTGACATCACGGCCACGAACTCGCCGGACGGCGACGGCGCGGTGTTCGTACTGCGGCTGCCGCGTGACGCCGAGCCGCTCACCCGTTCCGCCGGGGATCACGAAGCGGGGGTCCAGGACGAGGAGGGCGACGCGACGTGATGAGCAGCAACCGCCGGGGACGCCGCTCGGCCGCGGCGCTGGCCGGTGCCGTGGTCACGGCCGTGCTGGCCGCGGGCTGCGGGATCAGGACCACCACCGTGCCGGTGGACGCCGGGGCCGCACCGTCCCAGGTGCCGTGCTCGATGTCCGCGGAGAACGGCGCCACCCAGGCCCTCCCCGTACAGATCTATCTGGTCTGCTCCTCGCAACTGGTCGCGGTGGACCGTACGGTGCACGTCGGCGATACGAAGTCGGACCGGGTCCGGATCGCACAGGCGCTCCTGGACGAGCTGGAGCAGAAGCCGCCCGCCGATGCGCGGCAGGCCGGGTTCTCCACGGCCGTCCCGGCGGACTTGCGGATCCGCGCGGCCCGCAGCGGCGACCGGCAGGGCACGCTGCGGCTCAGCAAGCAGCCGGAGGACCTGCCGGCCGAGGCTCTGGCACAGATCGTGTGCACGTACGCGGAGAGTGAGACGCTCGCCCCGGACGGCACGGTGGTGCTGGGCGGGCCGGGGAACTACGCGCCGCGTGGGTATATATGCACCTCGGAGACGAAGGCCAGGCCGAAGGCGGCACAGATGCTGGGGACGGGTACGGCGACGGGGGCCTGAGAGGCTGTCGGGTGACCTCTGATCGGACGGCCGGGCTTTGGTGTCGTCCCGGCTGGATTCGCTGACGTCCCGGCTGAGATCCGGGGTTCGTCGGGCCGGGCGGAACCGATCCTGCCGCCCGGCGCGTCTTGGGGTGCGTGCGTCAAGGTTCGGACAGTCAAGGTGTCATCCGCTTCCGCGCGACCGGGGGCTTGCTCCTCCTCGCGCATCTGCTGCTTGTCGGGTGGCTGACGTTGCGCCCGCTCGATGTGCCGTGGACGACCGCCTCGAATCTTCAACCGTTCGCCGGTATCAGAGCAGATCTTTCCCTCGGCCCGGTCGAGGCCGCTCGCCGGATCGGTGAAAGGCTGCTGCTGCTCGCCCCGCTCGGCGTGCTGCTGCCGATGGCCGGGGGCCGGCTGTTCGTCTCCCCGTGGGCCTCGCTGGCCCGTACCGTCGCGGCGGGGGCGCTGATCTCGCTGGCCATCGAACTGGCGCAGACCGGGGTGCCGGGGCAGGTCCTCGACGTCGACTCGCTGCTGCTGAACACCACCGGTGTGGCACTCGCCCATCTGCTGGTCGTGCCGATGTGCCGGGCGCGGCTGCGCCGCAGGAAGCAGCAGCGGGTCAGGGTGCCACCCCGCCCCAGGGACGAGGCCGCTCAGGGGTCGACCCCGACGATTCCCAGGGTCGGTATCGCACCGTAGAGCGACGCTTTGCCCCCGTTCGCCGGGCGAGCATGGATGCATCGGGAGCACGACCCAGCTGCTCCCTCAGCAACGGTTCGCGAAGGAGCCCACCATGGCAGCACTTGCCCGCCCTCGTGACGGACGCATGATCGGCGGAGTGTGCGCAGCGCTGGCAAGGCGCTTCGGCACCTCCGCGGGAACCATGCGCATCATCTTCCTGGTCTCCTGTCTGCTGCCGGGGCCGCAATTCCTGCTCTACCTCGCACTGTGGGCGCTGTTCCCGTCCGAGAAGACGTCGGCCGCCGCCTGGTGACCCGCGTACGAAACACATGCCTGTGGGGCGGACACCCGGTTCGGGTGTCCGCCCCACAGGCGTGTGTACGGGGATCAGCCGCCGAGCGGGAGACCGTTGGCGGACAGGCCGCTGGTGTTCACGCCGCCCGCGGGCAGACCGCCGATCAGGCCCTTTACCGGGGCGGTGGCGTCACCGGCAAGCTTCTGCTGGCCGGTGCCGACGAGCTTGGCGGGCGTTTCCTGGACCGGCAGGGAACGGGTCGCGGTCCCCAGCGCCGAGCCGGCGGCCGGCAGGGCGGTGGCCGCGGCGTCGGCCGGCAGCACGGCGGCGGATGCGGTCCCCGCGGCGGCAGCGGCGAAAGCGGCACCGAGGGCGGCGACGCCGAGAGTCCTGACAGCAGACTGCTTCATGTGAAATTCATCCTTGGGAAGGGGGATGTGAGCGGCTCCGAAACGTAGTCAGCCCACTGCCCGTCCCGCAAATATGCCGACACACGGAAAACGGCCGGGATTTCGCTGTCCCGGCCGTTGTCCGAAGAGGTGCGGATCAGCCCGCGGAAGAGGAAGGCACGCTGGTCGCAGCCGTCTGCTCGAAGAGCCACTCGGACTTCAGCTCGGCGTATCCGGGCTTGATCACGTCATTGATCATCGCCAGGCGTTCGTCAAAAGGAATGAATGCCGACTTCATCGCATTGACGGTGAACCACTGCATGTCGTCGAGCGTGTATCCGAAAGTCTCGGTCAGCTTCTCGAATTCGTGACTCATGCTCGTACCGCTCATCAGCCGGTTGTCCGTGTTTACGGTGGCTCGGAAATGCAGCTTCCGCAGCAGCCCGATGGGGTGCTCGGCGTACGAGGCTGCGGCGCCGGTCTGGAGGTTGGAGGTCGGGCACAGCTCCAGCGGGATGCGCTTGTCCCGTACGTAGGAGGCGAGGCGGCCGAGCTTCACACCGCCGTCCTCGGCGATCTCGATGTCGTCGATGATGCGGACGCCGTGACCGAGCCGGTCGGCGCCGCACCACTGGAGGGCCTGCCAGATGGACGGCAGGCCGAAGGCCTCGCCCGCGTGGATGGTGAAGTGGTTGTTCTCGCGCTTGAGGTACTCGAAGGCGTCGAGGTGCCGGGTGGGCGGGAAGCCCGCCTCCGCGCCCGCGATGTCGAAGCCGGCGACGCCCTGGTCGCGGTAGCGGTTGGCGAGCTCGGCGATCTCCAGGGAGCGGGCGGCGTGCCGCATCGCGGTGAGGAGGGCGCCCACACGGATGCGGTTACCGTCCCGGCGGGCCCGCCGCTCGCCCTTGCGGAAGCCCTCGTTGACCGCCTCGACGACCTCTTCGAGGGTCAGCCCGGCTTCCAGGTGCTGCTCGGGGGCGTACCGCACCTCGGCATACACGACACCGTCCGCGGCCAGATCCTCGGCGCATTCGGCGGCCACCCGGACCAGTGCGTCGCGGGTCTGCATGACGGCGCAGGTGTGGGCGAACGTCTCCAGGTAGCGCTCCAGCGATCCGGAGTCGGCCGCCTCGCGGAACCAGATGCCGAGCTTGTCGGGCTCGGTCTCGGGAAGTGCGTCGTAACCGCTCGCGACGGCGAGGTCGACGATCGTTCCCGGGCGCAGACCGCCGTCGAGATGGTCGTGGAGAAGGACCTTGGGGGCGCGCCGGATCTGATCCTGGCCGGGCACATGGAGGGTCGGGCTCATCATCTGGGCACTCTAACGCCTACGCGCGTAGATTGTCGCTCGCCGATGCGTAACAGTGACCGCGAATACGGGTGGAGTACACCTGTCTTTCTGACACTGTTCTGTCGTGACACAGCGCGCACTCCCCCTGCCTGCTGCGAGGCTGGGACGGGCCGTCAGGACGGCCGGAACACCAACTGCGGTCAGCGGCGTGGTTCTGCTGCTCCCGGACGGCGAGGCCGACTCGCACCGCCGCCCCTCCCCACTCTCGTACGCCCTCCAGCTGCCGCTGGCCCACACCCTGGCCCGCGCCGGCCAGAAGGACGGGCTCGCCGTGCATGTCGTGCGCTACCGCTGCCGCGGCTGGAACGCGACCGACGCACAGCTCGCGGCGGACGCCGAATGGGCGGTGGACGAGGTCGTACGACGCTACGGCGACGTCCCCGTCTGCCTCGTCGGTCACGGCATGGGCGGCCGGGCCGCACTTCGGGCGGGTGGCCATGATGCGGTCAACTCCGTGCTGGCGATGGCCCCTTGGCTACCCGGGAACGCGGCGGACGAACCGGAGCCGGTGAAACATCTGCTCGGCCGTCAGGTGCTGCTCGTCCACGGCACGAACGATGCCCGCACCGACCCCGAACTCTCCTTCCGCCTGGCCGAACGCGCCAAGAAGGCCAACCGCGACACCTGCCGTTTCGAGGTTCACTCGGACGGTCACGGACTGCGCCAGCACCGGGCCGAAGTGGCGGCCCTGGTCACGGACTTCGTCCGCGGCTCACTCTTCGGCCGGGCATACGCGCGCCCGGTCGCCGACGCCCTGGCGGCGCCACCGCCACTGGGGTTGCGGATGCCGCTGGCCGCGGGGTTCGGGAAGTCGTTGCGGGGCTGAAGAAAGGGCCGGCGATGCCGCTCGAAGAACCGGGAACAGGTGTAGGACGTCCTGCGACAGAGAAGGCTCTGTCGCGGCGTCGCCTGCCGTTGGCCGCGCCCGGGCAAGAGGAAGTAGGTACTACCGAATGTCCTTCGAGCAGTCCGGCCCGTCCCGTCGTGCTTCGCTGTCAGCAGCAGCTCTACTGCCGCTGACGGGGTGCGACGCAGGTGACTGCTCAGCCGCCGCGCCGCCCCCGGCGCCGGGGCGCCGCAGGTGCCGCAGGTGCCGCAGGTGGAGGGCGCGTACGGCACCCAGGCCTTCTCACCGCCCCGCCCCGCTCAGTCCGGCAGCAAGTTGCCCCGCCGCGACAGCAGGAAGCGCTTGAAGGCGGCCACCGGCGGGGTGTCCGGGTGGCCGTCCAGCCAGGCGACACCGATCTCGCGGGCCGCCCTCGGGGCCGTGACAGTGAGTTCGACGACGCCGGGGCGGGCCACCGCGGGCGGTGGCAGCAGGGCCACGCCGAGCCCGGCCGCTACCAGGCCGCGCAGGGTCTCCGCTTCCTCACCCTCGAAGGCGACGCGTGGCTTGAAGCCCGCCTCCGCGCACAGGTCATCGGTGATCCGCCGCAGGCCGTACCCGGGTTCGAGGGTGACGAACCTTTCGTCGGCGGCCTCCGCCAGGCGGATGCGGCGGCGCGAGGCGAGGCGGTGGTCCTCGGGGACGACGAGGCGCAGCCGCTGTTCGTCGAGGCGGCGGGCGACCAGATCGGGGGCGTCCGGGACGGGTGAGGTGAGGCAGAGGTCGAGGCCGCCGGACCGGAGGCGTTCGATCATCGCCTCGCCGTAGTTCTGCACGAGCTGGAAGCGGACCCGGGGGTGGTCGACGCGGAAGGCTCGGATCAGGGAGGGCACGGTCTCGGATCCCATGGTGTGCAGAAAGCCGAAGGCGACCTTGCCGGTGGCCGGGTCGGCGTCGGCCCGTACCGAGTCGGCGGCCTTCTCGACCTCGGCGAGGGCCCGCTCGGCGGAGCCCAGGAAGGTGCGGCCCGCGGGGGTGAGGGAGACGGTTCGGCCCTTGCGGGCGAACAGGGCGACTCCCAGGTCCTGTTCCAGCCTGACCATCGCCCGCGAGAGCGTCGACTGCGGGATGCCGAGCTCGTGCGCGGCGCGGGTGACGTGTTCGTGGCGGGCCACCGCCTCGAAGTGGGCCAGCCGCGGTGCGAGGACTGCGCGAATGTCTTCTTCGTAACTACTGGGTGACAGCCGGGACTGTGAGCTGCGTTCATGCGCCATAGGAACGATTATGAGGAATTCATGCATTGGACGCATGAAACCGGGGCTTTTACCTTTGCATCATGCCTCCTGCCAGTACCGGGGCGTCCACCCTCACCGTGGCCGCCTCGCCCCAGCCGTCCCCCGCCACCGCAGACGCCACCGCAGACGCTGGCGCTGTCGCCACCGCAGACGCCGCCGCGCCGGACCGTCTCGAACCGGGCCGCCCCGGCTACCGCCGGATGAGCTTCGCGCTCTTCGCCGCCGGTGTCGCGACCTTCGCTCTCCTCTACTCCACCCAGGCCCTGCTGCCCGCCATCTCCGCCTCCCTCGGCGCCACGGCCGGACAGGCCAGCTGGACGGTCTCCGCCGCGACGGGCGCACTGGCACTGTGCGTGCTGCCCATGAGCGCGCTCTCCGAGCGGTTCGGGCGGCGGCAGATGATGACCGCTTCGCTGACGGTCGCCGTACTGGTCGGGCTGCTCGTGCCGTTCGCGCCCTCGCTGGGCTGGCTGATCGCGCTGCGCGCCGTCCAGGGCGCGGCGCTGGCCGGACTGCCCGCCTCCGCGATGGCGTATCTGGCCGAGGAGGTACGGCCGAAGGCGCTGGTCGCCGCCATCGGACTGTTCGTGGCGGGAAACAGCATCGGCGGCATGAGCGGCCGTATCCTCACCGGCTGGGTCGCCCAGCTGTGGGGCTGGCGGGCGGCGCTCGGCGCGGTCGGGCTGCTGGCGGTGGCCTGCGCGGTCGTCTTCCACTTCATGATCCCCAAGGCCCGGCACTTCACCCCTGGTTCGCTGAACCCGAAGGCCCTCGCGAAGACCGTGGGCGGGCACCTCGCCGATCCGCTGCTGCGCAGGCTGTACGCGATCGGCGCGCTGTTCATGACGGTGTTCGGCGCGGTCTACACCTTGATCGGCTATCGCCTGGTGGAGGCGCCGTTCAACCTCCCGCAGGGGGTCATCGGCTCGATCTTCCTGGTCTATCTCGTCGGTACGGTCTCCTCCGCCGCGGCCGGCAAGCTGGTCGCCCGGCTCGGCCGACGGGGTGCGCTGTACCTGGCCGTCTCCACCACGGCCGCCGGTCTGCTGATCTCGCTCGCCGACCAGCTGGCCGCCGTACTCCTCGGCCTGGTCCTGATCACGGCCGGCTTCTTCGCCGGGCACGCGGTCGCCTCCTCGTCCGTGAGCCGTACGGCGACGAAGGGCCGCGCCCAGGCGTCGGCGCTCTACCAGTCCGCGTACTACCTGGGCTCCAGCGCGGGCGGCACGCTCGGCGCGGTCGCCTTCCACGCGGGAGGCTGGGCCGGGACCGTAGCGCTGGGGCTGCTCGCGGTCCTCGGCGTCGTATCGATCACGCTGTACGGCTCGCGGGCCGCACGCGCCGAGCGGCGCCGGCTCGTGCCGGTGGCGTCCGTACAGAACTAGGCAGGCGTCCGTACAGAACTAGGCAGGCGTTCGTACAGAACTAGCAGGCGTCCGTACAGAACTGAGACATACGACGCACAACCATCCACTCCCCGACGCGCGTCTAGCAGCCGGAAGCACCTCACGGCGCGCGAAGGGGAGTTGGCGTACATGAGAGTCGCAGGGAAATCACGGGGGATCCGGACGCGGCGCGCATTCGCGCTGTCCGTCGCCGGTCTGATGGCGGCGCCCGCCCTCGTCCTGGGCACCGGCGGATCGGCGCAGGCGGCGTCCTGCACGACGTCCACCGGGCCGTACCAGAAGCAGGCCGAGAAGTATCTGCACCGGCCGGTCGACGGCAAGCAGTCGGCAGCCGACTGCAAGGCGATCCAGTCGTTCCAGCGCACCTACGGGGTCACCCCGGACATCGGTTACGCGGGGCCGGTCACCTGGCGAACGATGAAGACGCTCACGGCCCAGAAGGCCGCCGGAAAGAACCCGAACAAGGACAAGAAGTGCCCCACCAACAAGGGGCGCATCGCATGTGTGGACCTGACCCGGCAGCTGAGCTGGATCCAGGACGGCAGCAAGCTGAAGTTCGGACCCGTCCCAGTACGGACCGGGCGGAACGGGTACGAGACCCGCACCGGGCTGTCGAAGATCTACCTGCGGCACATCAACCACTGGTCGACGATCTACCACGTACAGATGCCGTACTCCCAGTTCTTCGACGGCGGGCAGGCGTTCCACTCGGTGGGCGTGAAGATGTGGAACCCGCCTGGGTCGCACGGCTGCGTGAACATGCGGCCCGCCGACGCGAAGGCGTACTGGAACCTGCTGAAGAACGGCGATGACGTGTACGTGTACGGACGCAAGCCCGGGACGTGAGGTGAATGAGTGCCGCTTCGGCACTTCCCGTCGAGCGCGGGGGCGTGCGGTGGCTGAAAATCGTCGCTGCCCGCTTCCGCGTTTTCCCGGCGCCCCGGCCCGGTGCCCGGCCCTGCACATGCCCCGCACCCCGCCCAGCGGCTGCCCCCGCCGGTCTCGCCCCGACCGGCGCGCGCGCCCGGCGCTCGTCCCTCCGGGCCGTCCGGAACCGATCAACTTCCGTCAACTCGCGTCTCGAGCAAGGTTTCTGTGAACCCTCTCGATCAATTCCCCCTCTAGGTACGTGAACCGGTCGGCACCGGTGACCCATTCGGTGCCGACTGACCAGCGGCCCCTCAGGTGCCGCCTGATTCTCCAGGGGGAGAGTTGCGCAAACACGTGAGAAACGCGTGTGTATCGACCATCGCCACGGCGGCCGCCGTGGCGCTCGCAGCCGGGATGACCAGCCCGGCGATGGCCCAGCCCGACGTCGCCGGAGCGGCGGGTGCCGAGCCCGTGGCCCAGCACCAGCTGACACTCATCACCGGCGACCGCGTCTCGGTGGACGCCAAGGGCCGGGTGCTGAACTTCCAGCCGGCCAAGGGCCGCGAACACATACCCGTGCAGCGGCAGATACGCGACGGGCACACCTTGCTCGTCCCGGCCGACGCACAGCGGCTGATCAGCTCCGGAAAGCTGGACCGCCGGCTGTTCGATGTCACCGAGCTGAACCGTGCGGAGAACCGCCGGGCCCAGAAGGCGGGCCTGAAGCTGATTGTCGCCTACCGGGGTGCCCAGGCGGCGGCCTCGAAGGCGGAGGTCCGTGACGCGGGCGCCACTCGGGTCGACCGGACCCTGAAGACGCTGAACGCCGAGTCGGTGACCACGCCGGTGGACGACGCCCAGGAGATCTGGCAGGCACTCACCAGCAAGCCCACGCAGGGCGCCCAGCGCACCATGGCCGCCGGGATCGACCGGGTCTGGCTGGACGGCGTACGCAAGGCGAGCCTCGACAAGAGCGTCCCGCAGATCGGCACCCCGGCCGCCTGGAAGGCGGGCTACACCGGCAAGGGCGTCAAGATCGCGGTCCTGGACACCGGTGTGGACGACACCCACCCGGACCTCAAGGGCCAGGTCCTGGAGGCGAAGGACTTCTCCGCCTCCTCCGACACCAAGGACCGGTTCGGCCACGGCACCCACGTGGCATCGATCGCCGCCGGTACGGGCACCCAGTCCGGCGGGAAGTTCAAGGGCGTGGCCCCGGACGCCAAGCTGATCTCGGGCAAGGTGCTCGACGACAACGGCTTCGGCGACGACTCCGGCATCCTGGCGGGCATGGAGTGGGCGGTCGCGCAAGGTGCGGACGTCATCAACCTGAGCCTCGGCGGTGCCGACACCCCCGAGATCGACCCGCTCGAAGCGGCGGTCAACAAGCTTTCGGCCGACAACGGCGTCCTGTTCGCCATCGCAGCGGGCAACGAGGGCGACGACGCCGGCACGGTCGGCTCCCCGGGCAGCGCGGATGCCGCGCTGACCGTCGGCGCGGTCGACGACAACGACAAGCTGGCCGACTTCTCCAGCCGCGGCCCGCGCATCGGCGACGGCGCGATCAAGCCCGATGTCACCGCCCCCGGCGTGGACATCACAGCGGCGGCGGCACCCGGCTCCGTCATCGACCAGGAGGTCGGACAGAACCCGCCGGGCTACCTGACGATCTCCGGTACGTCGATGGCGACCCCGCACGTCGCGGGCGCCGCGGCGCTCCTCAAGCAGCAGCACCCGGACTGGAAGTACGCCGAGCTCAAGGGCGCGCTCACGGCCTCGACGAAGCCGGGCGCGTACACCCCGTTCCAGCAGGGTTCGGGCCGGATCGCGGTCGACCAGGCGATCGCCCAGACCGTCGTCGCCGACCCGGTCTCGGTGAGCTTCGGTGTGCAGCAGTGGCCGCACACCGATGACACCCCGGTCAGCAAGAAGCTGACGTACCGCAACCTCGGTGCGACGGACGTCACCCTCGACCTTGCGGTCACGGCCACCGGTCCAACGGGCAAGCCTGCCCCGGCCGGCTTCTTCACCCTCGGCTCCGACAAGGTGACCGTCCCCGCGGGCGGCACCGCCGACGTGCCGCTGACCGTGAACACCAAGCTCGGCGGCACGGCCGACGGCTCCTACTCCGCGTACGTCGTCGGAACCGGCGGCGGCCAGACGGTCCGCACCGCGGCCGCGGTCGAGCGCGAGATCGAGTCGTACGACCTCACGATCAAGACCATCGGACGTGACGGCAAGCCCGCCAAGTTCCACGAGTCCCAGCTCTACGGCCTCTCCGGCATGGCGAGCGGCGTGTGGTTGGCCCCGACGGCCACCGACGGAACGGCAAAGGTCCGTGTTCCCAAGGGCGGTTACACGCTGAACTCGGCCGTCTACGTCGACCCGGAGAACTACACCAAGGGCACCGACTGGCTCGCTCAGCCGAAACTGGACGTCACCAAGAACGTCACCGTGACGTTCGACGCGCGCAAGACGAAGCCGGTGCAGTTCACCCTGCCGACCACGGACACAAAGGCCCAACTGGCCAGTACCGAGCTCAAGTTCGACAGTAAGGACGGCGGCTACGGCTACGGCTACGGCTGGATCCTTAACTCGTTCCAGGGGTTCCGCACCGCGCACGTCGGCCCGAAGGTGACCGACGGCACGCTCTCCCAGAGCTGGATCGGCAACTGGACCAAGGGTTCCTCGACCCGGTACGACGTCGCGGTCGGCGGTCCGGTGAGCCAGGTGGCGACCGGTTACAGCCGGAAGTTCACCACCGGCCAGATGGCCAAGGTCAATACCTCTCTCGGCGCATCCGTCAAGGGCAAGACCGGCGAGATCGCTGTATGGGGCTCACTTCCCGGTGCGGACAGCAGCTGGAGCTCCTGGTCCAGTCAGAAGCTCCCCGGGATCAACACCGCCTATGTCTCCACCGCCGACAAGGTGAAGTGGGGCATCGACTTCAGCCAGGACGGCGGAGTCGACGAGGACGGCTTCCCGATCTCCGAGGCGCAGTACTCCCTCGGTGCCCCGCAGACCTTCAAGGCGGGCAAGACCTACACGAAGAAGATCAACACCGCGGTGTTCGGTCCCGCGCTCGGTTCCGACTACGGGATCTTCCGCGACGGCAACGACATCGTCGGGTCGCTGCCGCTGGTGGCTGACGGAAGCGGCAACGCCGGCTCCTCCACGTACAGTTCGGTCAAGACCGTCCTGTACCGCAATGGCGTCAAGCTCGCCCAGAACGCGGACCCGCTGGAGGGCTGGACCCCGTTCGCCGTGCCGTCCGGTGCCGCCGACTACAAGCTGACGACCTCGGCGCAGCGCAGCTCCAAGCTCTCGGCCGTCTCCACCCGGGTCGACGCCAGCTGGACCTTCCGGTCCAAGAAGACCGCCAACCAGACCATGTTGCCGGTCTCGACTGTCCGCTTCACGCCCAATGTGACGCTGGACGGCAAGGTGACGGCGGGCAAGACCGCTTCGGTGCCGGTGACGGTGCAGGGTGCGGCCGCCGGAAAGAACCTCAAGTCGCTGACGGTGTACGTCAGTTACGACTCCGGTAAGACCTGGAAGAAGTCCACGGTCAAGTCCGGCAAGCTCTCCGTGAAGAACCCGGCCAAGGGCAAGTCCATCTCCTACAAGGCCGATGTCACGGACAAGCAGGGCAACAAGTCGTCGGTGTCGATCTACAACGCGTACTTCGGCAAGTAGGCGATCACCGGTGAGCCGCTGATCCAGCGGGCGCACCGGCCGCACGCGAGCGGCCCGCCGGGACTGAGGAATCCGTCCCGGCGGGCCGCTCGCGCACGCCTGGGACCGGCGCGGTGCTGCTTCTCAGCTCACCGGAAAGGCTCCGGTGTCCAGTACCAGCGCGAACGGCTCCGGAAGCGTCAGCTTCTCCCCGTACTCGACCGCGTCCAGAATCCGGTACGTGCCCTCGGCGGGCTCCCCGTACAAGGTGGCGGTGGGGCGGCCGGAGTGCCAGGGGTCGAGGAGCAGGAAGAGCGCAACGCCGGCCTTCGCGTATCCGTGTGCCTTGCCGATGCGGTCGTGGTTGGCGTTGGCCTGCGAGGTGATCTCGACGACGAGTCGGGCCTCTTCCGCCGGTACGCGGTTGCCCGGCCCGGTCGCCACGGCACGCGGCACGACCACGAGATCGGGGATGTAGAGCCCGGCCCGGCCCGGCACGGCGACGCCGAGGGTCTGGAAGATCTCCCAGTCCTCCGGGATCACGGTGTAGAGCCTGCGCTGCAGCAGAGCCGCAGTGAGACTGTGGTCCTTGGACGGCGGTAGCGACACGGTGACGATCCCCTTGATGATCTCCACCTTGCAGCCCTCGGGTGCGTCCGTCTCCTCCCAGATCCGGACGAGGTCGTCCCAGTCCTGGCCGTGGCCCGGCACGGGGTCGACGGTGAGTGCGCTCATGGCGGTCTCCTCTATCGGTGCGTCACCGAGTCCAACATGCCGAACGGGACCGGCGGCAGTCCACCGGTCCCGTTCACCCGTACGAGTAACGGCCTGGTGCAGGTCAGGCGATACGTTCCCGCACCACGGGGGTGGCCGTGAAGTCCGTACCGGCCGGGGCGATGTCGTACGAGGAGGGCAGGGCCTTCAGCGCGTAGTCGAACTTCTCGGGCGTGTCGGTGTGCAGGGTCAGCAGAGGCTGTCCGGCCGTGACCGTGTCGCCGGGCTTGGCGTGCAGCTCGACTCCCGCGCCCGCCTGCACCGGGTCCTCCTTGCGGGCCCGGCCCGCACCGAGGCGCCAGGCCGCGACGCCGATGTCGTACGCGTCCAGGCGGGTCAGTACGCCGGTGGACGGGGCCGTCACGACGTGCTGCTCGCGGGCGACCGGGAGCGTGGCGTCGGGGTCGCCGCCCTGGGCGGAGATCATCCGGCGCCACACATCCATCGCGGAGCCGTCGGCGAGGGCCTTCTCCGGGTCGGCGTCCTTGAGGCCCGCCGCGTCGAGCATCTCGCGGGCGAGGGCCAGGGTGAGGTCGACGACGTCCTTCGGACCGCCGCAGGCGAGCACCTCGACCGACTCGCGTACCTCCAGGGCGTTGCCCGCGGTCAGGCCGAGCGGGGTGGCCATGTCGGTGAGCAGCGCGACCGTCCGCACTCCGCTGTCGGTGCCCAGCGCGACCATGGTGGAGGCCAGTTCGCGGGCGTCCTCGATGGTCTTCATAAAGGCGCCCGAGCCGACCTTGACGTCCAGGACGAGCGCGCCGGTGCCCTCCGCGATCTTCTTGGACATGATCGAGCTGGCGATCAGCGGGATGGCCTCGACGGTGCCGGTGACATCGCGCAGCGCGTACAACTTCTTGTCGGCGGGGGCGAGCCCGTCACCGGCCGCGCAGATCACCGCGCCGGTGGTGTCCAGGACGTCCAGCATCTCCGCGTTGGAGAGGTGGGCGCGCCAGCCGGGGATGGACTCCAGCTTGTCGAGGGTGCCGCCGGTGTGGCCGAGGCCCCGGCCGCTGAGCTGCGGTACGGCGGCGCCGCACGCGGCGACCAGCGGGGCGAGCGGCAGGGTGATCTTGTCGCCGACGCCGCCGGTGGAGTGTTTGTCGGTGGTGGGCCGGGAGAGCGACGCGAAGTCCATGCGTTCGCCGGAGGCGATCATCGCGGCGGTCCAGCGGGCGATCTCCGCACGGTTCATGCCGTTCAGCAGGATCGCCATGGCCAGCGCGGACATCTGCTCGTCGGCGACCTCGCCGCGGGTGTAGGCGTCGATGACCCAGTCGATCTGCTCGGGGGTCAGCTCGCCTCGGTCCCGCTTGGTGCGGATGACGGAGATGGCGTCCATGTCCTGGGAATCCTTCCGGCCGGTGCGTACGCAAGAGTCCTGAATGACTCTACGCGCATAGAGGGTGGATACGGGTGTGGCCCTCCCAACGAGCAGGAGGGCCACAGCAGTTCTACTTCAGATGATCCGGTCCGAACGCCTGCGGAAGCATCTCGTCGAGCGTGCGCAGGCCGTCCGGCGTCTCCAGGATCAGCTCCGGCCCGCCGAACTCGTACAGCAGCTGCCTGCACCTGCCGCACGGCACCAGGATCTCGCCCGCCCCGTCCACACAGGTGAAGTGAGTCAGCCGCCCGCCGCCGGTGGCGTGGAGCTGGGAGACCAGGCCGCACTCGGCGCACAGCCCGATGCCGTACGAGGCGTTCTCGACGTTGCAGCCGGACACCGTGCGGCCGTCGTCGACGCGTGCCGCGGCGCCGACCGGATAGCGCGAGTAGGGAACGTACGCACGCGCCATGACGGACCGTGCGGCGCTCCGCAGCGCCGCCCAGTCGACCTCCGCGGCGGCCGTCACTTGCCCTGGCCCTTGCGGTAGCGCATGCCGTCCGCCTTGGGCATCCGCAACCGTTGGGCGGAGAGCGAGAGGACGAGCAGCGTGACGATGTACGGGGTGGCGCTCACGAACTCGGTGGGCACCGTGTCCGTGGCGAGGTACCAGACCAGCACCGCGGCGGCGATGACCGCGCTGACCGCGCCCTGGACGAAGCTCTTGCGGTAGAGCTTCCAGACGGCGAGCGCGGCCAGCACGACCACGAGCAGCAGGAGCAGTGCGTGGACGGACTCGCCGCCGTTGCGCAGCTGGAGCGCGTCGGCGAAGCCGAACAGGCCGGCGCCCATGGCGAGCCCGCCGGGCCGCCAGTTGCCGAAGATCATCGCGGCCAGACCGATGTAGCCGCGGCCGCCGGTCTGGCCCTCGTTGTAGATGTGCGAGGTGACGAGCGAGAGGAAGGCACCGCCGAGGCCGGCCATGCCACCGGAGACGATCACCGCGATGTACTTGTAGCGGTAGACGTTCACACCGAGCGATTCGGCGGCGATCGGGTTCTCGCCGCAGGAGCGCAGCCGGAGCCCGAACGAGGTCTTCCACAGTACGAAGAACGTGAGGACGAAGAGGAGCACGGCCAGGATCGTCAGCAGCGACACATTGGTGACCAGGCCGCCGATGACGCCGGCCAGGTCGGAGACGAAGAACCAGTGGTGCTGTTCGATGGAGTGCAGCCAGTCGGAGAGCCCCGGGATGGTCACCGAGGTGATGTCGTCGGACGGCGGGGACTGCTTCGGGCTGCCGCCCTTGGCCGCCGCCTCGCCGGTGTTGAACCAGAGCTTGGCGAAGTAGGTGGTGAAGCCGAGCGCCAGGATGTTGATGGCGATACCGGAGATGATGTGGTCGACGCCGAAGGTGACGGTCGCAATCGCGTGCAGCAGCCCACCGAGCATGCCGCCGACGACCCCGGCCAGTACGCCGAGCCACGGGTCGGTCTGCCAACCGGCCCAGGCGCCGAAGAAGGTACCCAGGATCATCATGCCTTCGAGGCCGATGTTGACCACACCGGCCCGCTCGGCCCAGAGGCCGCCGAGACCGGCGAGCCCGATCGGCACAGCCATCGCGAGCGCCGCGCTGATCTGTCCCGCCGATGTGATGTCCTCGGCGCCGGTGATGGCGCGTACGGCGGACAGCGCGAGCAGGGCCCCCGCGACGATGAGCAGTACGACGGGGAGGGAGAGGCGGGTGCGGCCGCCCTTGCCGCCGGAGACCTTGGGGGCCGCGGCGGGCGGGGTGGAAGTCGCCGTGACGGTCACGCCGACACCTCCTGCTGTTCGGAGTTACGGGCGGCCTGCTGGTCGGAGCTTCGGGAGGCGGCCTGTGCGGCGAGTTCCGCGCCGACCTTGCTCTGCTGCCGCTTGAGACCGTAGCGGCGGACGACTTCGTAGGCGATGACGACGCACAGGACGATGACGCCCTGGATCACGCCGACGATCTCCTTGTCGTACCCCTCGAATTCGAGCTTGCCGGTGCCGCGCTCAAGGAAGCCCCAGAGCAGTGCGCCGAGCGCGATGCCGACGGGGTGGTTGCGGCCGAGGAGGGCGATGGCGATACCGGTGAAGCCGATGCCGACCGGGAAGTCGCCGCTGTACTCGTAGCTGTCGTTGAGGAGGGTCGGCATGCCGACCAAGCCGGCCACGGCACCGGAGAGCAGCATCGAGGTGACGACCATCTTCTTGACGTCGACGCCGCTGGCCTCGGCCGCGGAGCCGGACTGGCCGACGGTGCGCAGGTCGAAGCCGAACCGGGTACGGGAGAGCGCGAACCAGTAGGCGATGCCCGCGGCGACCGCGACCACGATGAAGCCCCAGACGGGCGCCGGGGTGGTCGGGAACTCGAAGAAGTGCGCGGACTCGGGGAGCGGCTTGGTGGAGATCTTCGTGCCGGCCTCGTCGAGGTGGCCGAGGCGGCCCTGCTGGAGCAGATAGCCGATGATCGCCGTCGCGATGGAGTTCAGCATGATCGTCGAGACGACCTCGCTGACGCCACGGGTGACCTTGAGGACACCGGCGATACCGGCCCACATCGCGCCGACGGTCATCGCGGTGAGGATGATCAGCGGGATCTGCAGGAAGCCGGGCAGGGTCAGCGCGCCGCCGACCGCGGCGGCGAAGAAGGCGGCGAGGCGGTACTGGCCGTCGACGCCGATGTTGAAGAGGTTCATCCGGAAGCCGATGGCCACCGCGAGACCCGCCAGGTAGTACGTCGTCGCCTTGTTCAGGATGTAGACCTGACTGTCCGACTTCAGCCCGTAGTCGAACATGATGCCGAAGGCGCTGAACGGCTCCTTGCCGGTGGCGGCCAGCACGAGTGCGGTCACCAGGAAGGCGACCACGATCGCGAGTACGGGGGCCGCGATCCCCAGGAGCAGCCGCTCCTTGTCGATCTTCTTCATCGGTCCTCTCCCCCGTTCCGGGGGTCGGTGTCGGTGCTTTCGGCGCCCGAGTCGGCCGGTTTTGCTGACTCCTCCGGCGCTTCGAGGTGGCCGGTGGCCGCGCCCGTCATCGCCGAGCCGAGCTCCTCCGGGGTGATGGTCGCCGGGTCGGCGTCCGCGACCAGCCGGCCGCGGTACATGACGCGCAGGGTGTCGGAGAGCCCGATCAGCTCGTCCAGGTCGGCGGAGATGAGCAGCACCGCCAGTCCTTCGCGGCGTGCCTCGCGGATCTGGTCCCAGATCTGCGCCTGTGCGCCGACGTCCACGCCCCGTGTGGGGTGCGCGGCGATCAGCAGCTTCGGGTTGTGGCTCATCTCGCGGCCGACGATCAGCTTCTGCTGGTTGCCGCCGGAGAGGGAGGCGGCGGTGACCTCGATACCGGGAGTGCGGACGTCGTACTCGCGCACGATCCGCTCGGTGTCGGCGCGGGCGCCCTTGAGATCGAGGAACGCGCCCTTGCTGTTGGGGCGTTCGGTGACATGGCCGAGGATGCGGTTCTCCCAGAGCGGGGCCTCCAGCAGCAGTCCGTGCCGGTGGCGGTCCTCGGGGACGACGGCCATGCCGTCCTCGCGGCGCTTACGGGTCGGCGTGCGGGAGATGTCGGCGCCGTCCAGGGTGAGTACGCCTGCGTCGAGGTGGCGCATGCCCATGATCGCGTCGACCAGTTCGGACTGACCGTTGCCCTCGACGCCCGCGATGCCGAGGACCTCGCCCTTGTGGATGGTGAAGCCGATGCCGTCGAGCACCGAACGCACCACCCCGTCGGGGTCGGTGGCGGTCAGCCGCAGCCCTTCGACGGTCAGCATCGGGATGTCGGTGACGGTCGACTCGCGGGTCTCCGGCGACGGGAGTTCGCTGCCGACCATCAGCTCGGCGAGCTGCTTGGTCGTGGTGCGCTTCGGGTCGGCGGTGCCCACCGTCGTACCGCGCCGGATGACGGTGATCTCGTCGGCGACCGACAGGACCTCGCCCAGCTTGTGGGAGATGAAGATGACGGTCAGGCCCTCGGCCTTGAGCTCGCGCAGGTTGTCGAACAGCGCGTCGACCTCCTGCGGCACGAGGACGGCGGTGGGCTCGTCGAGGATCAGGGTGCGGGCGCCGCGGTAGAGGACCTTGAGGATCTCCACGCGCTGCCGGTCGGCGACCCCGAGGTCCTCGACCATGGCGTCCGGGCGGACACCGAGACCGTAGGCGTCGGAGATCTCCTTGATCTTGGCGCGAGCCCGGTCGCCGATCCCGTACAGCTTCTCGGAGCCGAGGACGACGTTCTCCAGGACCGTGAGGTAGTCGGCGAGCATGAAGTGCTGGTGCACCATGCCGATACCGCGTTCGATGGCGTCGCCGGGGTTGTGGAACGAGACCTGCTCGCCGTCCACCGCGATGGTTCCCTCGTCCGGCTTCTGCATGCCGTACAGGATCTTCATCAGAGTGGACTTGCCGGCGCCGTTCTCGCCGACGAGAGCGTGGACGGTGCCGCGGCGCACGGTGATGTCGATGTCGTGGTTGGCCACGACTCCGGGGAACCGCTTGGTGATGCCGCGGAGCTCCACGGCATGAGGACTGCTGGACGCGTTGATGGCGCACTCTCCTTGGCAGGAGCGGAGGGCGGAGGCGGTGGGACGGAGGGCGGGCAGCGTGCGTACGGCTACGGTGAAGCAGGGGGAGCCGTACGTGAATCGGGGCCCGCGCGAACAGCCGAAGCAGCTCGCCCGGGCCCCGATCGACGGGTCGGATCAGGTCGTGGTCTTGACCTTGATGGTGCCGTCGACGATCTTCTTCTTCGCCTCGTCGAGCTGGGGCTGGATGTCCTTGAGGTGGTCACCCGTGGTGGTCAGGCTGACGCCGCCCTCGGCCAGGGAGTACGCCTGCGTGCCGGTCAGCGGCTTGCCGTCCTTGACGGACTTGACCAGGTCGTAGACACCGCCGTCGACGTTCTTGACGACGGAGGTCATTATCGTGTCCTTGTACTTCGCCAGCGCCGGGTCGAGGGCCTGGTCGGAGTCGACGCCGATGGACCAGGCGCCCTTCTTGCCCGCGACGGCCTCGATCGCACCGGCGCCCGAGCCGCCCGCGGCGGAGAAGATGACGTCCGCGCCCTTGTCGAGCATGCCCTTGGCGGCGGCCGCGCCCTTGTCGGGGCTGCCGAAGCCGGAGAGGTCCGAGCCGGTGGACAGGTACTGGATCTGCACCTTGGCCTTCGGATTGGTGTCCAGGACACCCTGCTCGAAGCCCGCGGCGAACTTCTTGATCAGCGGGAGGTCCACGCCGCCGATGAAGCCGACCTGACCGTCCTTCGACTTCAGCGCGGCCGCGACACCGGCGAGGTAGGAACCTTCCTCCTCGGCGAAGACGATGCTGTCGACGTTCTTCGCGCTGGCGACCGAGTCGACCAGACCGAAGCTGACCTTGGGATACTTGGCCGCGATCTTGTCGACCGCGTCCTTGTACGCGAATCCAACCGCGATGACCGGGTTGTAGCCGCCCTCGGCGAGCGACTCGAGGCGCTGCTCACGGTCGGCAGGGGTCTCACCGGACTTGGCGGTGAGCTCCTTGGTCTCGGCACCGAACTCGGCCTTGGCCTTGTCCAGACCGCGCGCGGCGGAGTCGTTGAACGAGTTGTCACCACGGCCGCCCACGTCGTAGGCCATGCCGATCTTCATCTCACCCTTGTCGGAGCTGGAGCTCTCGGTGGACGACTCGCCACACGCGGTGGCGGTGAGCGCGAGGGCCGCGGTGACAGCACACGCAGCGGTGATCTTGGATACCCGGCGCAAGGGAAGGCTCCTTCAAACCTGACCGAAGCGCCTCTTCCGGCGCTGGTTTCGCCGCGATCGTAACGCGCGTAGATGTCAGATAAAGCCCTGTACGGAAGCCGTTATCGGATCGTCGCGAACGGGGGGTGACCTGCCCGATTACGGATGGTTGCCGTCGAGCGACGCGGAGGCAGTAAGGAACTCCACGGCCACCATAATGACCTCCTCGTCGACACCGAAATCACCGCGATGCAGGCCAAGTCGGGCAAAGTGTCACCGGACGAGGTCCCGGGGACGGCCGGACAGCTCCGGCCGTGCCCCAGGACCTGGTCGTACTGTGCGTCATGCGCGGGATGGTCAGCGCACGCCCACCGCGTGGATGAGCTCCTGCTTCACCGAGCCGCCCCGGTCGTCGTTCGCGCCTGCCCGCAGCGAGACGAACTTCGCGCCGTCCGGGACGCGCAGCTCACCGTTCCAGGAGGCGTCGCTTGACGAGCTCAGCGCGACGTTCGTCCAGGTCGCCCCCTCGTCGTAGGAGACCTCCAGGGAGCCGCCCCCGAGGACACCCGTGTCCGACGCGCCCTTCACGTACTCGGCGTAGATCCGTACGGGCACCCGGCTGCCGCCCCGGACATCGCCGACGAGGTCGGTGTCGAGGTCGAAGCCGAGGTTGATCATCGGCAGGTAGGTCCACCGGTCGGCCGGGGTCTCCTTGGAGCGGATGGTCCACTCCGAGTGGCCCTTGGTGGCGAGCCGCCAGCGGGCCGGGTCGAGCGTGGTGTCGGTGACTACCTTGTAGGTGGCCTCCTCTGCGGGGGCGTCCCAGACGTAGCCACCGGAACTTATCCTGCGGGAGACCTGCTCGCCGTTGACGTACACCTCGGTGTACTGGCTCATCGTCCGGTCGGTGTACACGTCGCCCCAGCCGGAGTGGTCCGGTCCGGAGTCGCCCCAGCCGAACATGTTGAACTGCAGTTGTTTGCCGGAGCGCTGCTGACCCCAGCCGATGCCGGTGCCGAGCCACGGGTGCCAGACCGGCTTGAACCAGTCCAGACCGGTCTTGCTGCCGCCCCGGTAGGACGAGATGCCGCCGCGCTGCTCCATCGTGAGCCGTTTCTCCGCCAGGTTGACGGCCTCGTGCCAGCGCTGGCCGGTGCCGGTGGAGACGTACTCGGTGCGCTCGGTCGGGAAGACGATCCACTCCTTGAAGCCGAAGCCGTACCGGAAGGTGTCGGTGATCGAGTAGCGGAATTCGCCGCCGAGCTCCTTCTTGGCCGTCGGCATGTGGAACTTCGAGTGGATCGTGGCGAGTTCGTCCTTGCCAGGCCGGAAGACGAGGTCCGTGCCGATGGCTCCGGGGTGCCCCTCGGAGAGGTCGTAGGTGTACGGGGTGAAGGGGGTGCCCGTCAGGTCGAGAGCCTGCCCGCGGGCCGCGGCGGACGCGATCGTGGCGGCGTCGGCCGCGTTCACGGTGGCGACGGCGATCGGCCGTTCCTCGCGGTCGGCGGTGCCGAACCACGCCGCCAGCCGGCCGGGCTTGTCGTCGGTGACGAACAGGACCTTGGCGCCCGCGTCCTGGGCGGTCTGGGCGAGCTGCGTGGGGTCGGCGCCCTCGGTGCGGCGGACCAGGACCGCCTTGCCGGTGACGTCCTTGCCGGCGTACTCCGCGGCGGTGCCGGTGCCCGCGTCGACGACGCCGAGACGGTGACGGCCCTCGAGGAGGGTGGCGCCGCGCTGCGGGGCGGCGTTGAAGAGCCGGACGCCGCCCGCGGCGACATCGAGCATCGGCTTGCCGAGCCGCCAGACCGTCCGGTACTCGAAGGTGCCGGTGGCGGGCTTGGTGGTGGGCGCGGCGAAGATCGAGTCGTACTTCGCGGGGACCATTTCGGCGTCGCTGAAGGAGGCTCCGTTGGCCTTGCGGTCGAACTCCATCAGGAGCTGCCGGGTCTCGGTGCGCTTGTCGACCTCGGCGCGTATCTCACGCAGTTGGCGCCCGTCGAGGGTGATCTCGCGGTCGCGGTCGAGGACGATCTCCGGATCGATGAGGAAGCCGAGGCCGAGGGAGTCCTTGCCGTGCGAGCCGCGGACGTCGAGGAAGGTGTTGACGGTGTACGTGCCGGGCTTCAGGCGCAGTTGAACAGTGCCGGACTCGCCGATGGCCGCCCCGAACGGGTCGACGTTCGCGGCCAGCTGCTTCACCCAGAGCACGGCGGGGGTGGGGGCGCCGTCGCGGTCCTTGACATGGACGGTGAGGTTGTAGCGCTCTTCCTCCTTGACCAGGCCGAGCGCGGTGTGCGTGACGGGCGTGCCGCCGGAGGTGGCGGTGATGCGGCCGGAGGTGGTGCCGACGGGGGCCTTGGCGCCGTCGCCGGTGACGGTGGTCTGCGCGGTGCCGTGGGCCGGGACGGTGAGGGTGCTGTCGGCGAGGGTGGTGGTGCCCTGCGGCATGCCCTCGACGGCCAGGTTCAGCTCGACGGGCGCGTTGGAGGAGTTGGTGTACGTGACGGTCTTCGTCACGGGCTTGTTCTTCTCGTAAGGCCAGGAGTAGAAGCCCAGGTCGGCGGAGCCGGTGGCGGTGACGTTCGCCAAGATCGCGGCGGCTACGTCGACCCGGCCCGCGCCGAGGGCGTACGAGGACGCGGTGAGCGTCTTGGAGCTGGACATGAGGGCGTTCTTGAGCTGGGCGCCGGTCCAGTCGGGGTGCCGCTCGGCGAGGAGCGCGGCGACGCCCGCGACGTGCGGGGTCGCCATCGACGTACCGCTCTTGGAGGTGTAGAGGCCGCTGCCGCTGACGAGCTGGGAGCGGGCGGCGAGAATGTCGACACCGGGGGCGGAGATGTCGGGCTTGAGGGCCTGGTCGCCGTAGCGGGGGCCCTTGCTGGTGAAGTAGGCGGCGCGGTCGGCGGAGTCGACGGCGCCGACGGTGAGCGCGGAGTCGGCGGCGCCGGGTGAGCCGATGGAGCCCGGGGCGCCGGCGTTGCCGGCGGCGATGACGAAGAGGGCGCCGGTCTCGGCGGAGAGGGTGTTCACCGCCTGCGCCATGGGGTCGGTGCCGTCGCTGGCCTCGCTGGAGCCGAGGCTCATCGAGACGATCTTCGCGTCGATATCCTTCGCGGCCCACTCCATGCCGGCGATGACCTGCGACTCGCTGCCGGAACCCTGGTCGCTGAGGACCTTGCCGACGGCGAGGGTGGCGCCGGGGGCGACGCCCTGCTCCTTGCCTTCGGAGCCCGCGCCGCTGCCGCCGACGGTGGAAGTGACATGGGTGCCGTGGCCTTGGCGGTCGGCGACCTCCTGGCCCTCGATGAAGGACCGGCTCTCGGCGACCCGTCCGTCGAGGTCGGGGTGGGTGAGGTCGGCGCCGGTGTCGAGTACAGCGACCTTGACGCCCTTGCCGGTCAGGCCGGCCTCCCAGGCCTTGGGGGTGCCGATCTGGGCGTTGGAGTCGGCCATGTCGGCCTTGACCCGGGCGTCGAGCCAGACCTTCATGGCACCGGCCGAGCGGGCGCCGGGGCGGACGGAGCTGGTGAACTCACGCCAGAAGGCGGCTGGTTCGGTGGCTCGTACGGCCGCGCCACTGATGCTGGGCAGGGACCGGACGGTCTTGGTGCCGCGCGGGGCGGCGGCGGTGCGGGCGCCCTTGCCGTGCGTCACGATCAGCGGCAGATCGCCGGTGATGCCCTGCTCGACGAGGCCGGTGACGTCGAAGAGCCGCCGGTCGAGGACACCGGACTGCAGATAGGGGCGGGCCTCGTCGGGTATGACGGTGATCCTGCCGTCCACGGTCTCGTTGTGGACGGCCCCGGTGGCGCCCTTGGCCCGGTCGACGGTGACGGTCTTCTGGCCGCCGCCGATGTCGGTGAGGGTGACGCGGTCACCGGTGATGAGGGTGACGGTGGTGCTCGTGCTCGCGCCCTTGGCCCCGGTGAAGGTGGCCGGTGCGGACGCGGTGTCCGGGGCGGTGTCCGGGGCGGCGGCGGTCTGCCCCGCCGAGAGCAGCACCAGGGAGAGCCCTGCGGCGAGCAGGGCGGCCCTTCCTCCTGCGGAAGGTCTGATCACGACGCACTCCTCGGACGCCCGGGGGAAGGGGTGGTCCGGGCGCCGCGATGAGTCTGGGCCGTGGGGAGGGAGTTGATGCCTGTCGCGCGTGGCGGCTATGTGTCTGGCGGTCAACCGCCAATTGATGAAGCCCTGTTGACATCCGCATGCCGGTCAGGCGTCGAGACGAGTCAAGCGGCGCGCGGATCTTGGCCGCGCGCCGGTCAGGGCATCGGGGGACTACGCGCGCATCCCCGTACGAATAGCCACCGGTGCCCGCCGCTTCACGCGGTGGATCCAGGCTCAGGCGGAGCAGCCATCCAGAAGTGCCGACGCCGTGAACAGCTCTACGCCCACCTTGATGGCCTCCTCGTCCGCGTCAAAATCACCGCGATGCAGGTCAAGTCGGGCAGTGTTGCCGGGAGTACGGACCCCGAGCCGGGCCATGGCTCCGGGGACGTGTTCCAGGTACCAGGAGAAGTCCTCGCCGCCGAGGCTCTGTTCGGTGTCCTCGATCGCATACGGTCCGCGGCGCGCGGTCATCGCTCCGGCGAGCAGATCGATCACGGCGGCGTCGTTCACGACGGGCGGGACGCCCCGGACGTAGTTGATCAACGTCTTGGCCCGGTGCATCCCGGCCACCTCGTCGATCGCCGCGTGCACCAGGTCCGGCGCCTCCCGCCAGGCCGCCAGGTCCAGACAGCGCACGGTGCCGGACAGCTCGGCGTGCTGCGGGATCACATTGCAGGCGTGACCGGCCTCCAGCCGCCCCCAGGTGACGGCGAGTCCGGCACGGGCGTCGACCCGGCGGGCCAGCAGCGCGGGCACCTCGGTGGCCACCTTGGCGGCGGCCGTGACCAGGTCAGTGGTCAGGTGCGGGCGGGCGGTGTGGCCGCCCGGCCCGTCGAGGGACACCTCCAGGCGGTCGCAGGCCGAGGTGATCGCCCCGACCCGCAGCCCGATCCGCCCCACGTCCACCTTCGGGTCGCAGTGCACCCCGATGATCCGCCCGACGCCCTCCAGCACCCCGGACGCGATCGTGTCAGGCGCCCCGCCCGGCAGTACCTCCTCGGCCGGCTGGAAGATCAGCCGTACGGGATTCGGCAGCAGCCCCTGCCCGTCGAGGTCGGCGAGCACGAGACCGGCGCCGAGGACCGCGGTGGTGTGGATGTCGTGCCCGCAGGCATGCGCCCGGTCGGGGACGGTGGAGCGGTACGGGACGCCCGCCTTGGTGTCCGGGATGGGCAGTGCGTCGATGTCCGCGCGCAGGGCGAGCATGGGCCGGGTGGAGCCGTCCCGCGTACCCACGTCACAGATGAGTCCGGTTCCGGTGGAGAGCACCTCGGGCCGGAGCCCGGCCTTCTCCAGCCGGGCCTTGATGGCCGCGGTGGTCCTGAACTCCTGGTTGCCGAGCTCGGGGTGCATGTGCAAGTCGCGCCGGAAGGCGATCAACTCGGCCCGGAGGGTTTCGGGCAGCGTGCCGGGGAGCGGTTCGGTGTGGGAGGTCGGCTCGGCATCGGAATCGCGGGACATCAACTCGTTCACCTGGTGAAGGGTAAGGCCTTTCCCTCTTCAACTGACCATGAAACAAGAAAAGTTCAGCCACATAGACGAATAAATGACTGCGTCGAGACGTGTGGCGCGAGGCGGGGGTGGGTAGACTGAAACATTTTTGCCGCCTTGTCTACTTTTCCGCGGCAGAGCGGGCCTGCTGCGGACCGCGCGCAGCGGCTTCCCTCCCCCGCAGCCCGCGGCGCATCCCAAGCATCGCCGCCCCGATGCACAGGGCCCCCGCTGCCAGCAGATCCAGACTCACGGCCATCAGTACGGTCCCGGCGAGCACCAGCACCGGAACCCACGCCCGGACCACGTCCCGGCGGAAGAACGCGAGCAAGGTGACGAGGGCCAGCAGCCCGGCCCAAAGGAGGCTTGGCCGAACCTGTTCCGTCTCTCCGTCAACTCCCGTGCATCCATGCCCAGATGCTCGCGCCTGCCCATCCCCGCCAGCTATCGGGGCCGACCCCAAAGAACCCTGAGGGCGCCCAACTCACGGGTCAGGGTGATGCCGAGCACAACCGGTTCTCACGGCCTTCTGCGAGGCTCTGCCGGCAACTCGACCCGCACGAGGAGGCCGCCGGCCGCCTGAGCTCGCACCGTCACGGTGCCGTGGTGGCCACGCACGATGGACCGGACGATCGCTAGACCCAGACCGTGGCCGCTGCGGTCGCTGGCCACGCGGGGGCGGGCCCGGTAGAAGGGCTCGAAAAGGCGGCCCACCACCTTAGGGTCGACCGTCGGGCCAGTGTTGACGATCTCCAGGACGATCGCGTCGTTCACGCGATCGACGCGCACATCGACCGTCCCGCCCGGCACATTGTGCCTACAGCCGTTGTTCAGGAGGTTCACGACCAGCTGCCGCAAGAGCGTCTCGCTACCCATGACATCGCAGGGTTCGAGGGTGTCGATCGCGACGGTGATCGTCACGTCGTCTGCCCCGGCCCGCTGCTCGGCGACGGCCTGTTCCGTCAGTTCGGCCATGTCCACCGGCTCGGTTTCGTGGGTCTCTTGCTCCGCCGCGAGCCGCAGCAACTCCTGAACGACCTGGATGTTGCGCTCGTTGGTCTCGCGCAGCATCGGGAGCAGCTCGGCGAACTCCTCCTTCGACGTGTCGCCGTCGGCCATCTGTAGAATCGCGCGGGTCGTCGCGAGCGGTGTCAGGAGCTCATGCGATGCGTTCGCGGCGAACCGCTGATGTGCCGCGAACGACTCCTCCAGGCGCCCCAGCATCGTGTCGAAGGTGTCGGCGAGCTGCTTCAGTTCGTCCTTGGGTCCTTGGGCGTTGATCCGATATGTCAGGTCGCCCTCGCCGGCCTTGGCCGCCGCCTGATTGATGGTGTGCAGCGGTGCGAGCAGCCGTCGGGACAGGAGCCAGCCTGCGCTCAGGCCGATACCGAGGACCACGATCACGCCGCCGATGGACAGGACGAGGACCGTCGCCCACACATCCTCCTTGTCGCGGATCAGGCCGGAGACATCGATCGTGTCGCCCCGCTTCAGGGGCGGATCCTGGATGTGCGGCTCATGTTTCGGCGCGACGTGGGTCGGGCCGGCCTCCGTCTGCGGCACGACGATCGGCGTTGTGAAGTCGTATGTCGGCAGATAGCGGATCCCGATGTAGATGATGGCCACCATCATCGCCGAGCAGGCCGCGAGCGCGGCGCCGAAGCCGAGGAACAGCCGGGTGTGGATGCTCAGCGTGCGCGGCCTGTACACGCGGCCCCGATGCCGCCTCACTTCGCGCCCAAGTAGTAGCCCGCGCTGATCGCGGTGTGCACGAGCTGCGGTTCGCCGAGCTTCTTGCGTAGCGTGTGCACCACGAGCCGGACGGCGTTCGTGAGCGGATCGGCGTGCACGTCCCATGCCTTGTCGAGCAGGTACTCCGCGCTCAGGACCCCGCCGTCGGCGCGCATCAGCAGTTCCAGGACGGCCCTTTCCTTCGGCGTGAGTTTGATTTCCGCACCGCCGCGTGCCACCCGGCGTCGATGCGTGTCGAAGGTCAGGTCGGCGAACATCAGGATCGGGGAGTGCGACATGGGACTGCGCCGATACAAGGCGCGCAGTCGTGCGACCAGTTCGGGGAAGTCGAAGGGCTTGGCGAGATAGTCGTCCGCGCCGAGGCCCAGGCCTTCCACTTTGTCACCGAGCCGGCCGGCAGCCGTGAGCATCAGCACGCGGCAGCCCATGCCCATCTCGACGATGCGTCGGCACACCTCGTCGCCATGCACACCCGGCAGGTCACGATCCAGGACCACGGCGTCGTAGTCGTACACCGTGACCCACTCCAAGGCCGTCGTCCCGTCGTGGACGACGTCGACGGCGATGGCCTCGCGGCGCAGCCCGAGCTCCAGGACGCGCGCCATGTACTGCTCGTCCTCGACCACCAAGACCCGCACGTGCGTCGCCCCTTTCGCCGTTCCTGAGAACTGCCTGAAAATGCGGGGCGCGGCCGAAGAGGCTCCGTCCATTTCCCGGCGTTTCCGCCACGTCTACCAGATGCTGTCTTTGATTCGTGTATGAGAGTGCGCGTGAGACGCCCTTTTCGCCAACGTCGCTCAAAACGCCGACTGCATAGCGTGCCGTTCATGAACCTCTGCAAACGTGCGTGGTGGCGGCTCACCGGCGCCCCGGGCAAAACGCTGATGCTGGTCGGCTTGTTCTTCGTCGTCTGCACCCTGGTGCTGTCCGGCTTCCTGATCCAGTCGGCGGCGGCGCGCGCGGCCGACAGCGCCAAGAAGCGTGTGGGCGCGGTGGCCACGATGCAGCTCGATGTGAACGGTTTACTGGCGTCGGGCAAGAACAACGGCAGCGAGGGCAGCGGGCAGAACCCCGGCACCATCGGATCCGCCGGCGACCTGAAGCGCGAACTGGTCGACAAGATCTGCAAGTCGTCCGTGGTCGCCGACTGCAACTACACGGCGGACGGAGCCGCCTTCCCCACCACGACCACCAAGCTCTACCAGCCGGTCCCGGCGCCTGCGGGCCAGGACACCACCGGCACCGACCTGTTCAAGGTGGACGGTGTGCGCAAGCTCGACGAGGTGAGCGTCTTCCGCAACGGCGACGCCAAGATGATCGCCGGGAAGGGCATCGGACCGGACACCAAAAGGAACGAGATCGTCGTCGAGGAGCGTGTGACCAAGGAGAACAAGCTCGAGATCGGCCACACGGTCAAGCTCAAGATCGGCGAGCTGATGCCGGGCGTGGACACCTCGGAGCACGAGTTCGAGGTCATCGGCATCTACGAGAACGGCACGGCCGACACGGGCCAGTACGTGCCCGCCATGATGGATCCGGCCAACCAGCTCTACGCGAGCATCGAGGGCGCCAGCCTGCTCGGCGGCAGGACCACCGACGGCGGCGGCACCCTCAAGTCCGCTACCTTCAGCCTGACCGACCCCCGAGACCTGGACCAGCTCAAGCACGACGCGAATAAGGCCGGCGCCGATCTCCAGATCTTCCCGATCTCGGTCAACGACAAGCAGTACAGGACGCTCGTCGGCCCCATCACCAAGACCGCGAACTTCGCGACGGTCACCGTCTGGCTCGTCGCCGTCGCCGGCACCATCATCCTCGCCCTCGTCGTCGCCTCCAACCTGCGCGAGCGCCGCGGCGAGTTGGGCATCCTGCTCTCCCTCGGCGAGAAGAAGCCCAAGCTGCTCGGCCAGCACCTTGTCGAGGTCGTCGCCTGTGCCGTCATCGCGATCGCACTTGCCGGAGTGGGCAGCCAGTTCATCTCCGAGGCGATCGGCAACAAGCTGCTCGCCGGGGAGGTCGAATCGGCCAACAAGGAAGCCGAGAACGAGAGCCTCCAATCCGACCACAGCGACCCCAGCGGCATGAGTAAGCAGGGCGACGACCAGCCCAAGACCGATCCCATCGACTCACTCGACGTGCGCCTCGGTCCGTCCGACATCGCCAAGGTCGGCGCCACCGGACTCGGCATCGCCGCCCTGGCCACTCTCGTCCCCGGCACCCGCGTCCTGCGCCTCAACCCGCGCGACATCCTCACGAAGGGCAACTGACGTGACGAGCACACCCACCGACACGCACGCACCCGGCGGTACGACCGGGCCGATACTCGAACTCGCTGACGTGAGCCGCACGTACAGCACCGGTAGCCGTCGCCGCGTGGTCCTCAAGTCCGTCTCGTACACCTTCGAGGCCGGCCACATGTACGCCATTGTCGGCCCGTCCGGCTCCGGCAAAACGACATTGCTGTCCCTGGCCAGCGGGCTCGACGCACCCACCTCAGGCAGCGTCCGCTTCAAGGGCCGCGATGTGGCCGAAGTGGGCCTCGGCACGTACCGCAACCGGCACGTGGCCACCGTGTTCCAGTCGCTGAACCTGCTCACCTACATGAACGCCGTCCAAAATGTCACCTCCGCCATGGAGATCACCGGTGTCAGGGGCGGCAGCAGGAAGCAGCGCGCCAACGAACTGCTCGGGCTCCTCGGCATCGAGCCCGAGGACCGTACCCGCCGCACTCTCCAACTCTCCGGCGGCCAACAGCAGCGCGTAGCCATCGCCCGGGCACTGGCCTGCGAGGTCGACATCCTCTTCGCCGACGAGCCGACTGGTGCCCTTGACCACGAGACCGCCGCTGGCATCATCGAGGTCTTCCGGAAACTGGCCCACGATGACGGCAAGTGCGTGATCGTCGTCACGCACTCCAGGGACGTCGCCGCCGCCTGCGACAAGACACTCATACTCAAACGGGGAAAGCTGATTCCACAGGGCTGATCCCGGCGGGACGCGACGCAACGCCTCCGTCAACCGGGCGGCCAGGTACCGGACCTGGGCCGCCTCGGCCCCCGGGTCCGCGAGCAGATCCTGCGCATGCCCGATCAACTCCACTCGTCCGGCAGTTGGTCCAGCCCGCCGATCCGATCCTGCGAGGCAACCGTGGTGGCAGTACCTCAGTACGACGTCCATGAGGCCACGTCGGCAGGATGTCGGCCGTCCGGCGAGACTGTCGCTGCTCCATAGGCGATGTGTCGATGGCCGCTGGAACCGTGGGTGCCGAGTTGCCCAAGGGAGCAGCCGCAGCCGCCGGGGGGTTCACCACTTCGGTACAGATCGCCCCACGGTCAAGCAGTACGAGGAACGATCGGTGGATCGAGGCTTAGCCGACCGTGAAGGCGCCGACCTTGAAGCTGTCGCCGCAGACGCTGAAGTAGCCGCCCTGCGAGCCGTCCGCCTTCAGCACGTTCACCGTGGTGTCCGGCTGCTTCGGCAGCCCGACCTTGACGGTGGACGCGCCCACCGGGCAGGTGTCGCGG